>DASYSU010000209.1:0-31884 GCA_036002925.1 Gemmatimonadaceae bacterium
GGTGAACGGAGAGAAAGAGGCCGCGGTCCGCGACCAGAACTTCGAGCGCGCCGCGTCACTCCGTGACAAAGAGCGCGAGATCCAGGGCAACATCAAGCAAAAGCAATCCGAGTGGGAGGCGCGGCGTCAGTCGCACCGTCCGTCGCTCGGTGAAGAAGAGATCGCGTTCATCGTGAGCCGCTGGACGGGAATTCCCGTGACGCGTCTTCAAGAGGCGGAGACCGCACGTCTCCTGCGGATGGAAGACGAGTTGCACCAGACCGTCATCGGTCAGGACGAAGCGATCAAGGCAATCTCCAAGGCGATTCGGCGAAGTCGCGCGGGGCTCAAAGATCCCCGCCGGCCAATCGGCTCGTTCGTGTTCTCCGGGCCCACGGGCGTCGGTAAGACCGAGCTGGCACGCAGTCTCGCCAAGTTCCTGTTCGCCGACGAGTCGGCGCTGATCCGGGTCGACATGAGCGAGTACATGGAGAAGTTCTCCGTGTCGCGTCTCATCGGCGCCCCGCCGGGGTACGTGGGCTATGAGGATTCTGGCACGCTCACCAAGGCGGTCCGCCGGAAGCCATACAGCGTCATTCTCCTCGACGAGATCGAGAAGGCGCATCCGGATGTGTTCAACATCCTGCTGCAAGTCCTCGACGAAGGTCACCTGACCGACAACTATGGTCGCGTCATCGATTTCAAGAACACGGTCGTAATCATGACGTCGAACGTCGGCGCCCGTGATCTGTCCAAAACCAAGGCGTTGGGCTTCACCAGCGGCGACGAGGCGGCGAACTGGGAGCGGCGCGCGGATAAAGTGCGCGACGAGCTCAAGAACGTCTTCAACCCCGAATTCCTCAACCGGCTCGACGACACGATCGTCTTCCATCCGCTCAACCGCGAGCATATCACGCAGATCGTGAGCGTGCTGCTCAAGGACGTCCGCAAGCGGCTGGCGGAAGAGGAGCTGACGCTCAAGCTGACCGATCCGGGAACCGATTTCCTCGTCAAGCACGGTTACGACGAGCAGTATGGTGCCCGTCCGCTCAAGCGAGCGATCCAGAAGTTCATCGAGGATCCGCTCTCCGAGAAGATTCTGATGGGCGATTTCGCGCGCGGCGATGAAATCGAGGTAGACGTAGCACCCGACGGTGCCGAGCGGCTCGACTTCCGCGTTCTGACAAGCACGACCAAAGCGTAGTCTTTTGGCGGAGAGCGGCCGGCTGGTCCATTTGGACCTGACCGGCCGCTCTTCGTGTATATTTGCGGACTATGCGATTCATGCGTCTCGTACTCGCGTTCGCCGGGGTTGCGGCGGTCGCCTCCGCTGCGCGCGCCCAGGATACGACCAGCGCCGTCACCGGCAGCTGCGCAACCCCGGACAGCGTCGCCTTTCGAGGCCAGGCCCGGGTTCCCGAGAGCGAGCTACGGTCCGACGTCGGCATCGCGCCCAAGGCGACGATCAGCGGGCGGACGCTCACCAAGGCGCTCAAGGATCTCTACGCGACGAACCAGTTCGAGGACGTCGGCCAGAGCTGCGAGATCGTCAACGGCAAGTCGGTCCTGGTCTTCCGCGTCAAAGAGCGGAGGCTCCTGACAGACATCAGGGTGACCGGGGCCGACAAGGTCTCGCCGAGTAGCGTCAAGGATCGCGTTGATCTCCTGATCGGGAAGCCAATCGATCCGGCGCAAGTGGTCAAGGACGTGGCGCGCATCGATTCGTTGTACCAGAGCGAAGGCTATTACCTCGCCAAGGTATCGGTCGACACCATCGCCTCAGGCGAAGCAACGACCCTCGTGTTTCACGTCGAAGAGGGACGGCGCCTCGCCGTCTCGGGCGTCGAAGTCGAGGGCAACCGAGCCCTCACCGATAAGGCGATTGTCGGAGCGCTCGCCACGAAACCCGAGGGGTTCTTCTGGTGGAAGAACGGCGAATTCGACCAAGACAAGTACGCCGAGGATTTGGCGAAGACGATCCCCAGTCTGTACGCGTCGCACGGCTATATCGACATGCAGGTGGTCAAAGACACGTTGATCGTCGATCGCGAGAAGGGGAAAGCGATGGTTCGCATCACGGTCAACGAAGGTCCGCAGTACAAGATCGGAACGTTCGAGGTCAATGGCGCGAAGCGCTTCTCGAACGAGGACATCGCGCGCTACTACCCGTTCGGCGAGAAGCCGAAGAGTGTCAAGCAGGCGGTGGCCGGTCTGGTCGGGCGCGGCGGCTCGCAAGACAAGAATGTCTTCGACGCAACGTCGTGGCAGGACGCCACGGATAAGGTTCAGGAAGCGTACTCGAACGAAGGCTACATCTACGCGAGCATTCATCCGGTCGTCGAGCGCCGGCGCGCGGGTCCGGATTCCGTCCCGACCGTGGATCTCCGGTGGGACATCGACGAGCGGACGCCGGCCATCGTGAATCGTGTCGACATCTTCGGCAACGACGTCACGACTGAAACGTGCATCCGGAATCAGTTGCTGATTCTTCCGGGCGATGTGTTCAACCGCGAGCGCTTCATTCAGAGCTATCGCAGCATCGCCAATCTCGGATTCTTCGAGCAGGACATGCCGCCGCCCGAGACGCGTCAGGCGAACGAGAACGGCGACATCGACTTGGTCTTTCACGTCAAGGAGAAGCGAACCGGCAACGTGAACTTCGGCGCATCAGTCGGTCAGGGAACGGGCGTCGGTGGTTTCATCGGGTTCGATCAGCCGAATCTCTTCGGTGAGTGCAAGCGCGGTTCGCTCCAGTGGCAATTCGGTCGGTACATCCGCGACTTCAGCCTGAGCTACACCGATCCGCAGATCAGACAGTCGAACGTCTCCGGTACCGTGTCGCTCTACAACCAGAAGTCGCGGTTCATCATTCGCGACATCGGTCAATCCAACACCAGCGGCGGTCAGCTGCAGTTTGGTTTCCCGATCGGCGGTTCTCGCTACACCAGATTCTTCACGAGTTATGGCGGTGAGCGAGTGTCGTACGGCGGTGACGGCCTGGTCGCGACCATCAACTGCAACGGCTGCTTCCGGTCGACGCTTGGGTTCACGCTCGACCACGACACGCGGTTCGGGACTCCATTCCCGTACAGCGGTGTCCATGAAGACATCGCCCTCCAGGTCAACGGTGGAATTCTCGGCGGAACCTCGGCGTTCCAGCGGCTGACGACAGAGATGCGGGGGTATTCGACACTGGCGACGTTCGGCTCAGCGCTCGGACCGGAGCCAATGGCGCTGGTGTTTGGGCTCAGCGCGCGGGCGGGCGCGCTGTTCGGCGACCCGGGTCCGTTCTTCGTGTCCCAGGCCTTCTCGCTCGGCGGCGTTCAATATGGCCAGCCGCTGCGAGGGTACGAGGAGTTCTCGATCACGCCAAAGGGCTATCTTCCAAACGCCGATCAATTCCAAGCGCAACGAAGCTCCTTCGGCAATGCGTATTACACGAGCACGGCTGAGCTCGGGCTCCGCATCAATCAGCAGATGTATCTCGACGCGTTCTACGACGCGGGCAATCTGTGGGAGCGCCCGCGAGACTTCGACCCGACGCGACTATTCCGCGGGGCGGGATTCGGGGCGTCGCTCGTGACGCCGCTCGGCCCACTCGGCGTCGATCTTGGTTACGGTTTCGATCGCGTAGATGTCTTCGGCCACAAGGATCCCAAGTGGCAGGTCCACTTTAAGTTCGGTCAGATCTTCTAATTCGGAGTTCTCATGCGTTCCATGCTTCGCGCGACGGTGATCGCGCTCGTTCTGTCCAGCGCCGCGAGCATCGCGTATGGGCAGGGAATCA
Source organism: Gemmatimonadaceae bacterium (assembly GCA_036002925.1). Lineage (GTDB taxonomy): Bacteria > Gemmatimonadota > Gemmatimonadetes > Gemmatimonadales > Gemmatimonadaceae > JAQBQB01. The sequence goes on from DASYSU010000209.1 coordinate 3,767, forward strand.
AAATCGCGTTTGTGAATAGCCAAGCGCTCATGCCGGCTGCCCCGGGGTACGCGGCGGCGGAGGCAACGCTGTCTAAGGAAGGGGAAGGGTTCCGAACCCAACTCCAAAAGCTGCAGGATTCGGTGAACAAGATGCTGACCGACTATCAAAAGGCCGAGCCGTCGCTCACCGCAGCGGTGAAGGACTCGCGCCAGAAGGCGATCCAGAGCCTCGAGACCGACCTCCAAGCGAAGCAGCTACAATTCCAGCAACAATTCGCCGCGCGTCAAAATGAAGTCATGGCGCCGATCACGGACGCAGTAAAGAAAGTGCTCGATGACATTCGCGAAGAAGGCGGCTACGCAATGATTCTCGACAATGCGCCTGGTGCGTCGAACATCGTGTCGGCCGACAAGAACCTCGACATCACGGACAAGGTCGTGTCGCGGTTGCGCGCCACAGCGGCGACCACGAAAGCCGCACCAGCGGCTGCGAAGCCCGGAGCCCCTTCGAGCCCGGCGGGCGTCACGCGCCCGAAGCCGCCGACCCAGTGATATCTGGTACTCCACGGCAACACGGCGGCGGTGAGGGCGATCTCGTCCTCACCGCCGCCGCTATTGCCGAGGCAGTGAGCGGCGAGCTAGTTGGCGATCCTTCTGTGGTGGTGAGCGGCGTTGCGGCGCTCGACCGTGCCACGCGCCACGACCTGAGCTTCCTTGCGGCGGCCAAGTATGCGCCGCTCTTCGCGACCTCGCGCGCGGGCATCGTTCTCATTCTGCCCGAACTGGCCCGCGCACCCGGGGAGGCTCCGGCGCGGATCGTGGTGGAGCGCCCACAAGAGGCGCTGCTCACGCTCCTGCCGCGCTTTCATCGAGCCGCCACGGCTAGTCCCGGCGTTCACCCGACGGCCGTGCTCGGGGCCGGAGTTCGACTCGGTGCCTCCGTCTCAGTCGGGCCGTACGCAGTCATCGGCGACGGAGCGGAGCTGGGAGACGGCAGCGTGGTTGGTCCGCACTGCGTGCTTGGCGACGGCGTGACGATCGGTCAGCGATGCCATCTCATTGCATCGGTGACAGCCTATAGCGGCTCGCGGATCGGCGATCGCGTCACGATCCACGCTGGCGCGCGCATTGGTTCCGACGGATTCGGCTACGTGCAGCGCAACGGCGAACATCTCAAGATACCCCATGTGGGTCGCTGCATCGTCGAGGACGACGTCGAGATCGGCGCGAACACCACCATCGATCGCGGCAGCATCGACGATACTGTGATCGGGGCGGGAACCAAGATCGACAACCTGGTTCAGATCGGACACAACGTGCGCATCGGACGACTATGCCTGATCATGGGCCAGGCGGGGATCGCGGGTTCGGTTCGGGTCGAGGACGGGTGCATGATCCTGGGGCAGGTCGGGATCTCCGGCCACCACACGATCGGAAAGGGCGCCAGACTCGCTGCGCAAGCGGGCGTCTTTGGCGATATTCCGGCCGGTGAAACGTGGTCCGGATATCCGGCGCGGCCGCACAAGGAAGCGTTGCGTGCACAAGCCGCGTTGTTCAAGCTCCCTAGCCTCCTTCGACGCATCGAGCGCTTGCTCGACACGAAACCCGAATCAGAATGAGCCGTCGCACAATCGCTCGCGCGGTGTCGCTCGAAGGAATCGGGCTGCACCTCGGCGCGGCGTGTCAGCTCTCCTTTCGCCCCGCGAAGAGTGGAGCGGGGATCACGTTTTGCCGCACCGATCTGCCCAACGCACCGAAAATCGCCGCGCTGGCCGAGAGTGCCGTGCTCACCGAACGTCGTACGCAGCTGGGCGATGATCCGGTCTCCGTCCACACCGTCGAACACGTGCTCGCGGCGGTGGTCGGCTGCGGCGTCGACGACGTCGAGATCGAGCTCAACGCCTCCGAGCCGCCGATCATGGACGGCAGCGCGGCGCCGTTCGTCGAGGCGCTGCTGTCGGCCGGCATCGTCGAGCAGCCGGGCGACGCACAGTATCTGACGCTGCGGCGCCCGATTTCACTGACTGACGGAGACTCCGTCTACGAGGCAGTGCCGGCGTCCGACTTCGAGCTCAATGTCGCAATCGACTTCCCGCATTCAATGATTGGGCAACAGCGCGGCTGCTACCGGATAACCCGAGACAGCTTCGCGCGCGATTTGGCTCCCGCGCGAACGTTCGGGTTCGTGCACGAGGTCGATTCGCTTCGCGCCAAGGGATTGATTCAGGGTGCGTCGATCGAGAATACAATCGTGTTGGACGACGACGGGGTGCTTGGTTCAGCGCTGCGTTGGCCCGACGAATTCGTCCGCCACAAGGCGTTGGATTGTGTAGGCGATTTTGCGTTGGCCGGCGCGCGCGTGCGCGCGCGAGTCACGGCAGTGAGACCGAGTCATCGTGGAACCGTTCGACTGGTGCGCGCCATGAAAGAGGCAATAGCGAAGGAGACGACCGTGCTCGAGATCGAAGACATCATGCGGGTGCTGCCGCACCGCTATCCATTTCTGCTGGTCGATCGGATTCTCGAGATCGAAAACGGGAAGCGGATCGTTGGCGTAAAGAACGTCACGATCAACGAGCCATTCTTCCAAGGCCATTTTCCCGGGCATCCGATCATGCCGGGTGTGCTGATCATCGAGGCGATGGCGCAAGTCGGCGGCGTGTTGCTCATGGGGACCGTCCCCAACCGCGAAGACAAGGTCGTCTATTTCACATCGCTTAACAATGTGAAGTGGCGACGGCCGGTGAAGCCGGGCGACCAGATTCGCTTCGAGCTCGAGCTGCTCCAGGTGCGCGGCATGATGGCCAAGATGTCGGGCGTCGCGAAGGTCGACGGACAAGTCGTGGCGGAGGCCGAGATGGGCGCCGTGGTTCGCGAGAAGTGAGCGCCATCATTCACTCGACGGCGCTCGTGGACAAGAGCGCCGAGATCGGCAGCAACGTGGAGATCGGCGCGTTCGCCATCATTGGCGAGAACTGCGTCATCGGCGACGATTGCAAGATTGCGGCTCGCGCCACGTTGGAGCACAACGTCACGTTGGGTCAACGCGTGTCGATTGGGAGTGGCACGATCCTCGGCGGTGATCCGCAGGATCTCAAGTACAAGGGTGAGCCGACGCGCGTCGAGATCGGTGACGGTACCACGATTCGCGAGTACGCCACGATCAATCGCGGAACGACGCAATCGTTCAAGACGAGTGTCGGCCAGAACTGCTTCATCATGTCGTACGTGCACTTGGCGCACGATTGTCACATAGGCGACGGCGTGATCATCTCGAACAACACGCAGCTCGCCGGACACGTGACGATCGACGAGAAGGCGATTCTGTCGGGGCAGATCGGCGTGCACCAGTTCGCGACGATTGGACGGTACAGTTTCATCGGCGGTTGCTCGCGTGTGGCGAAGGATGTTCCGCCGTACGTGAAGGCGGTAGGGAATCCGATCAAGCTGTACGGGCTCAATGTGGTCGGGCTCGAGCGGAACGGATTCCCCGAAGAGGTTCGTCGCGAGCTCAAGCGGGCGTATCGACTCTTCTTCAAATCGGAGCTCAATCTCTCGCAAGCGCGCGCGCGGGCCGAGGCCGAGTTGCATCCGTATCCCGAGATCAGAGAGTTCTTGGCGTTCTTCGAGCGCAGCGATCGCGGGTCGGTCGTCTGATGGCGGTGCGGATCGGAGTGGTCGGGGCGGGAGCGCTCGGCTTTCACCACACGCGTATTCTGCGCGATGTGCCGGGCGCGCTGCTCGTCGGTTTTCACGACGCCAAGCCAGAGCGCGCCGCGCAAGTGAGCGCGGAGCTGGGCGTCCGCGCATTCCCGACGCTCGACGCACTGTTGGACGAGGTGGACGCCGTAAGCGTCGTCGTGCCGACGCCCGCGCATTTCGCGATCGCGTCTCCCGCGCTCGAGCGCGGCCTGCACGTGCTGATCGAAAAACCGATGACGACCACGCTCGAGCAAGCCGACGCACTGCTCACGATTGCCACGCGAACCGGAGCCGTGGTCCAGATTGGTCACGTCGAGCGATTCAATCGCGCCGTCCGCGCGGCGCTTCCGTACGTCGAGGGGCCTCGATTCATCGAAAGCAATCGTCTCGCGCCGTTCAATCCGCGCGGGTCCGACGTCGCGGTGGTGCTCGACCTGATGATCCACGACATCGATCTTGTGCGCACCTTCGTCGGTGGCGGCGTGAGCTCAGTGTCGGCGGTCGGCGTTCCAGTGCTCACACCATTCGTCGACATCGCGAACGCGCGCATCTCCTTCGACGCGGGCGCGGTGGCGAACATTACTGCGAGTCGCGTGTCCCGCGACCGGATGCGCAAACTCAGAATCTTTCAACAGAGCGGCTATCTCTCCTTGGATCTCGCTGCCGGGACCGGAGAGTTCTATCGGCTTCGGCGCGATGTGGATTTGCTTGCGCTCGTCCGCGACGCGCAGGGCGCACAGGCGCTCGAGTCATTCGTCGAGCGAGTCCAACTCGACGCGCCGGAGGGTGAGCCGCTTCGGCTCGAGCTCGAGGCCTTCGTGCAGGCCGCGAACGGGGACGCGCCTGTGTCAGTGACTGGCGAGGACGGGCGCGAGGCACTCGCCGTGGCGCTCACGATCGTGCACGACATCGAGCGTACGTTTCCAAGTCTTTCCGGTCGCGTGCCGGTCTCCAGTCGTGCGTGACATTCTTTTCGTCGCCGGGGAAGTGTCCGGCGACCTTCACGCCGCCGGCGTCGCGCGCGAGCTCGCCGCGCGGAGCGTTCCATTTCGTCTCACCGGCATTGGTGGCGATGAGATGCGTGCGGCGGGCGTTGAGCTCATCGAGCATGTCGAGCAGCTCGCGGTGATGGGGTTCGTCGAAGTGCTGCGCCACGTCCCCAAGCACTGGTCACTCCTGCACGACCTCAAGCGGCGCATCCAGAGCGGTCAGGTCGCGCTCGTCGTGCTGATCGACTATCCGACCTTCAACATGAAGGTCGCCGAGGCGGCGACGGCGGCGGGGGTCCCGGTGTTGTACTACATCACGCCACAAGTCTGGGCGTGGGGCTCCGATCGGCTCGACCGTCTGGCGCGAACAGTCACCAAGGCGGCGGTGATTTTACCGTTCGAGGAAGATCTGCTTCGCCGCCACAAGATCGATGCGACGTTCGTCGGGCATCCACTCATGGACAGCATCGATCAGTTGCCTGATCGCGATGCGGCGCGCGCGACGCTCGGTCTTTCGCCCAGCGATCGGGTCCTGGCACTGTTTCCGGGAAGTCGTGAACAGGAAATCGAGCGTCATCTCGACGCGTTCGTCGGGGCCGCGCGCGAGCTGCAGCGACGCGATCCCAGCCTCAAAGTGCTCGTCAGCGTCGCGCCGCACGTGACCTTGAGTGACGCGCGATGCCCATTTCCGATGGTGCGCTCGGCGTCGTTCACGATTTTTCGCGCTGCCGACGCGGCGCTCTGCAAGAGCGGAACGACAACGCTGGAGGCGGCGGTGACCGGATGTCCGCTCGTCGTTGCCTATCGAACGAGCCCGATCACCTACGCCGCAGCGCGCTGGCTCGTAAAGATTCCTAATATCGGTTTGGTCAACGTCGTCGCCGGCCATCGACTCGCGCCTGAATTCGTGCAGGATGCTTTGCAGCCGTTCGCTGTCGCCGACGCGCTGTCGCCGTTGCTGGATCACGAAAGCGAGGCCCGAAAACTGATGATCGTCGGGTTGGACGCCGTGCGCGCGGCATTGGGCACCCCCGGTGCCGCTGCCCGCGCTGCGACGATGGCGGCGGACTTAGCGGGACACGGCAGCAATGGCCGTTGACGCACGGGCCGACCGGCGAGTCGAGTGGCTGTCGCGTCTTGGCGTCTTGCTCGTACGCCTACTGGGATGGACGTGGCGAGTTCGCGTCTCGCACGACGAGGATGTGCGCCGCCTCCGAAGTGCCGGACAGCCCATTGTGTTCATGCTCTGGCATGGGCAGCTGTTGCCATTGCTCTATCAGCATCGGAACGAGCGCGTCGTGGTGCTGATCAGCGAGCATGGCGATGGCGAGATCATCGCGCGCATTGCGGAGCGTCTCGGGTATGAGACTGTGCGGGGATCGACCTCTCGCGGCGCGGCTCGCGCATTGCTCGGACTCGCGCGCATCATCGAGGAAGGACGCGATCTCGCCATCACGCCCGACGGGCCGCGTGGACCGGCCAAGTCGCTTGCCCCCGGGGCGCTCATCGTTGCGCATCGGACCAGGGCTCCGCTCATCGCGGCGGCGGTTACAGTCAGTCGAGCGTGGCGACTCAAGAGCTGGGATCAGTTTCTCATCCCGAAACCGTTCGCACGGCTCCACTTCGCGTATTCGGCCGCGACGACGGTGATCGCAGGGCAGGCGCGCGATGCGGCGGCTGACGTCGATCGGATGCGGAACGCGTTCGACATCGCGGAACAGCGTGCCAATGCGTGATCGATTTGTCGACCGGGTGTGGTATGGTCAGGACGCATGGGCATCGCTGCTTCGCAGCATTCTCATTCCCGCGGAGCGGGTGTTCGGCGGCGTGGTCGGCGCGCGTGACATTCTCTACGATGCTGGGTGGCTCCCGGCGAGCGAGACCGACGTTCCGGCGGTGAGTGTTGGAAACCTCACGGTCGGCGGGACGGGGAAGACGCCGATTGCCGCCTGGATCGCGCGCGGACTGCAGACGCGCGGCGCCAAACCGGCGATCGTGCTGCGAGGCTATGGTGCGGATGAGCCGCTCGTTCATCAAACGCTCAATCCGGCGATCCCCGTCATCGTAAACGCGGACCGCGTCGCGGCGATCGCGGATGCGGCGCGCCAGGGAGCCGACGTCGTCGTTCTCGACGATGCGTTTCAGCATCGCCGCGTTCAACGACTGGCGGATCTCGTGCTCATCAGCGCCGATCAATGGACGCCGGTCGTCCGGCTGCTGCCCGCGGGACCCTGGCGAGAGCCGTTACGCGCTGTGCGACGCGCCACGCTCATCATCGTGACACGAAAAGCGGCGAGCAATGAGGCGGTGGAAACGGTGCACGAATGCCTGGCGGACGTCGCGCCAGGCGTGCCTCGGGTATCGATTCGTCTCGATCCGGGAGAATTGGTTCGGGCGTCCGACGCACGCGAGACGAGACCCCTCGAGTCGCTGCGGGGAATGGTGGTACGGTCGGTTCTGTCAATCGGCGATCCAACATCGTTCGTGCGCCAAATGGAGGCGCGCGGCATTCGGGTGATCGCGTCGATATTTCCCGACCATCACACATTCGCAGCCGACGAGGTTGAGCAAATCGCGCGCAGTTGCAATCCCGATGATCTGGTCGTTTGTACGTTGAAGGATGTGGTCAAGCTCGTTCCGCACTGGCCTCGCCTTGCGCCCCCATTGTGGTATGTTTCTCAGCAGGTGATGGTGGAGCGTGGCGTCGGCGGTCTCGAGCGAGTTCTCGATGATCTCGCAGTGTCACGTTCCTCCACTTCTCCCACTGCCGGTTGACGCCGGCCGGTATTTCTCCTCATGGCCACCGATCTCAGACTTCCTACCGATAAAATCGTTCGACCGGACAAGGATCATTTTCTCGACGAAGAGAATCCATTCGAAGCAATGATGTCGCGGTTCGATCGTGCCGCGGAGCTGCTCGATCTGGAGCCCGGTCTGTACAAAGTTCTGCGTCACCCTGAGAAGCAAATCACCGTGTCGGTTCCGGTGATGATGGACAACGGAGAAGTCGAAGTCTTCATCGGTCATCGCGTGCTGTACAACACGTCGCGCGGACCCGCCAAGGGCGGAATCCGCTTCGACATGAATGTCACGATCGAGGAAGTGAAGGCGCTGGCGGCGTGGATGACCTGGAAGTGTGCGGTCGTCAACCTTCCGTTCGGTGGGTCGAAGGGTGGCGTCGTCTGCGACCCGCTCAAGATGAGCGCCGGCGAATTGGAGCGGCTCACGCGTCGGTACACGGCGGGGATCATCGCCACGCTTGGTCCCGACTCCGACGTCCCCGCACCGGACGTGAACACCAACGAGCGGGTCATGGCGTGGGTGATGGACACCTACTCGATGCGGATGGGCCACACCGTCACCGCGGTCGTCACTGGCAAGCCGATCGAGATGGGCGGCTCGCTTGGCCGCCGCGAAGCCACTGGCCGCGGATGCATGATCGTCGTCAAGGAGGCGCTCAAACACCTCGGCATGGACATCTCCGGCACGACGGTCGGCGTGCAGGGATTCGGCAACGTCGGCTCGGTCGCCGCGCAACTTCTCCAGCGCGAGGGCTGCAAGATCGTCGCGATCAGCGATCGCACCGGCGGCTACTACAACAAGAACGGCATCGACGTCGACGCGGCGATCAAACACGTGCGCACCGTGCGGTCGCTCGAGGGGTTCGCCGGCGGCGATCAGATCACCAATGACGAATTGCTCACGTTGGATGTCGACGTGTTGGTCCCAGCCGCACTCGAGAACGTCATCACGAGCAAGAATGCCGGGAAGATCCGCGCCAAGATCATCTGTGAAGGCGCCAACGGTCCGACCACTGCAGGGGCTGATTCGATTCTCGACGAAAAGGGGATCTTCGTGATTCCTGATATCCTCGCGAACGCCGGTGGTGTTACCGTCTCGTACTTCGAGTGGGTCCAGGATCGACAGGGGTATTTCTGGGCCGAAGACGACGTGAACGCGCGCCTGACCGACATCATGCGGCGAAGCTTCACCGACGTGCTTCAGCTTTCGAAGCAACACAAGGTCAACATGCGCACCGCGGCCTACATGGTCTCCATCAGCCGCGTCGCGACGGTGCATCGGTTGCGCGGGATCTATGCATAGCGTGCTCCGTTGCGCGGCGTGTCGTACGTCGTGTTGAATGCGGTTCGTCGTGGCGGTCGTCGGCAAACCGCGCGACGCACACTTGGCCGGAGCGATTCGCGAGTATGAAACCCGTGCGAGCCGCTACTGGCCGCTCGAGGTGCGCGAGGTCCGCGATGAGCCGGTACGCTCCGGTTCCGCGGACCTCGCGCGCGAACGGGAAGGCGAACGACTGCTCGCCGCGATCCCACCAAATGCGCAGGTCGTCGCATGCGAGCTGACGGGGCGCTCGATGTCGTCGGAGCAGTTCGCGCAATGGCTCCAAGCCTACCGCGAGCGGGCGATCGATGTTGGAATCTTGATCGGCGGCGCGTTTGGCTTGGGCGACGTCGTCCGGCGGCGAACCACCGCGTCGCTCGCGCTGGCGCCGTGGACGATGCCGCACGAGCTCGCGCGGCTGGTGCTCGCCGAGCAGCTGTATCGAGCCGGCACCATCGTGCGCGGCGAGCCGTACCACAAGTGACCCTCGCCGAATCGGAACGATGAGCGACGCGATCGTCCGAACGGAGCCCCTCGGTGGGTCGGCACTATCGCAAGCGGCGCGAACAGGGCAGCTGCCCCAGTGGTACCGCCCGATTCCGCGTGAAGCCGAAGAGTGGGTCGACTATGGCCGCGGTGTTTCAAACAGCGTGTCGCCGACATGGTTTAAAGATCTCGAACAAGCGATCGCGCCGACGGGACGAGCCGCCAACCGCCTCGCTCGCGTAGTCGAGGGCGAGGGGCTCCTTGTCACCACGGGGCAGCAGCCGGGGTTGTTCGGCGGCGCGTTGATGACTCTCGTCAAGGCGATCTCGGCACGCGCTCTGGCTGACGCGCTGCAAGCGATGCTCGGCACACCGGTGGCGCCGCTCTTTTGGGCGGCGACGGATGACGCCGATTTTCTCGAGGCGGCGACGGTGTCCGTCTCGCTCGACGGCGGCGCGCGGGAGCTGCGACTCGAGGCGCGTGCTCCGGCGGGAACGCCAATGGCGCGCATTCCAATCGACCACGACATCGACGTTCACGCGGCGCTGATGCGCGAAGCGTGCGGTTCCGGTGCGCACGAGCTCTACCTGGACGATACGTTGCGGGCCTATCGTGTGGGCGCCACGCTCGGCGACGCATACGTCGATGTTCTGCGTCGGGTGCTCGAGCCATTGGAGATGGCGGTCCTCGACGCGTCGCATCCGAACATCGCGCGCGCGGCGGCTCCGTTGATGCGGCGCGCCGCGAACAACGGCGAAGCATTGGCCGGTGTCGTCCGCCGGAGGAGCGACGAGATCAGCACAGCGGGCTTCACGCCGCAAGTCGAGGAGGTGGCGGGGCTGTCGCTGGTGTCGCTCAATCGCGACGGAACCAAGCGACGTTTGCCGCTGACCGAGGCTGCCGCGGTGCGCGAGCTTCCGCCCGATCAGTTCTTGTCGCCCACCGCGCTCCTGCGTCCGGTGCTCGAGCGCGCGATTCTGCCGACCGCTGCGTACGTCGGCGGCCCGGGCGAAATCGCATATTTCGCGCAGGTGACCGCCGTTTCCGATGCGCTCGGTGTGCCGACGCCGCTTGTCGTGCCGCGCTGGTCGACGACGATCATCGAGCCGCGCATCCAACGCACACTCACGCGCTTTGGCCTGTCGGTCGAGGCCTTCGCTGAGCCGCATGCTGTCGAGGGACGTATCGCCCGAGAGCGGCTCTCGCCGGATGCGGCGCGCGCACTGGTCGATTTGCGGAACAACGTCGCGGCCGGGATCAGTTCGTTGGCGGCGGCGAATGGTGGCCTTCTGGCGACCGACGTCATCGAGGGCTTGCGACGTTCTCTCGAGCACCGCATGGCTCGTCTTGAGCGGCGGTTGTTAGCGGCCGTCAAGCGTCGCGAGACGGAGGTCATGCACCAGATCGCGACCGCGCGCGGCTCGTTGTATCCGCACGGGACACGGCAGGAACGCAAGCTGGCGTTTGTTCCGTTCCTCGCGCGGCACGGACCCGCCCTCGTCGATCAGATGCTCTCGGCGGCCGGCGCGCACGTACGCGAGCTCCTCGCGGGCACGCCGACGATCGCGGTGTCGGCGACCGCGACAGCCACTCGCGTGTGACGGCCGTGCCACGCGAAGGCTCGGACGGCGAGTCGGCCCTTCCGCCGGCTCGGCGGCCGCGCGCCGCGGCAGGTTTGGTTGCGCTCGGAATCTTGGCGTCGCGTGTCTTCGGACTCGTCCGCCAAATGCTCACGGCCCAGTTCCTCGGTGCGAGCGCGGCAGCAGACGCGTTCGGGGCAGCCTTCAAGATCCCCAACATTCTCCAGAATCTCTTTGGCGAAGGAGCGCTGTCGGCGTCGTTCATTCCAGTTTACTCACGATTGCTGGCGGAGGGGAAAGAGGAGGAAGCTGGTCGCGTGGCGGGAGCGATCGCCGCGCTGCTGATGCTCGTCGTGGCGGTTGTCGTGCTGGTCGGGGTCGTGGCGACGCCCGCGTTGATCCCGCTGATCGCGCAGGGATTTGATCCCGAGAAGAAGCGGCTGACGATTCAACTGACGCGTATCCTGTTTCCGGGCGCTGGGATCTTCGTCATCTCCGCTTGGTGCCTCGGCATTCTCAACAGTCATCGCCGGTTCCTCTTGTCATACTCGGCGCCCGTTCTCTGGAACGTGGCGATGATCGTAACGCTGCTCTGGTTCGGGAAGTCTCAGCAACCCGTCGACCTCGCGTCGACGCTCGCGTGGGCATCCGTCGTCGGCGCGTTGTTGCAGTTCTTGATTCAAGTTCCCACAACGCTCCGACTCGCGCGGCATCTACGTCTCTCGCTGGATACGCGCTCCGAGCACGTACGAACCGTGTCGCGAAACTTCGGTCCGGCGTTCGTCGGCCGCGGTGTGGTGCAGATCAGTGGCTACATCGACATTTGGCTGGCCAGTTTCCTGCCCGACGGCATGGTTGCGACGCTCGGGTACGCGCAGACGGTGTATGTGCTACCGGTGAGTCTGTTCGGCATGGCGGTATCCGCCGCCGAGTTGCCGGAAATGTCTCGCGCGGTCGGCGACCACGACGCGGTGTCGACCTACCTTCGCGGCCGCCTTGGCGCTGGCTTGCGCAACATCGCGTTCTTCGTTGTGCCCTCCGCCGCTGCGTTCGTCGTCTTTGGCGACGTGATCGCAGCGTTGTTGTTTCAGCGCGGACGATTCACCGCCGCTGATTCCCACTATGCGTGGGGAATTCTCGCCGGATCCGCGGTCGGGCTCCTGGCCACGACGATGGGACGTCTGTACTCATCGACGTACTACGCGCTTCACGATACGAAGACACCGCTTCGCTTCGCCGCGCTCCGCGTCGTTCTGACCACAGCGCTCGGCTATCTGTTCGCGTTGCCGTTGCCGCGCCTCTTGGGCATCGATCCGCACTGGGGCGCGGCAGGGCTGACAGCGTCGGCCGGCATCGCGGGGTGGATCGAGTTCCTGTTGCTGCGATCGCGCATGAACCGCCGGATTGGTGTCACCGGTCTTTCGCCGAACTTTGTGGCGTCGCTCTGGTTGTCGGCGGCCATCGGCGCGGCGGCGGGATGGGGAATGCGAACGGTGTCGGCGCACCAAACGCCATTCGTCAGTCGCGTGCTCGTGCTTGCCACTTACGGTGCGATTTATCTTTTGATGACCGTCGCACTCCGCGTTCCAGAGGCTGCCAACATGATCGCACGCGTCCGGCGTCGTTGACGCGGAGCGAGCCATCCGCGACGGATATTGGTCATGCGTCCGGGGTATTATTGAGTATGGCAGTCCCCGAATCCGTCCTCGAAAAGATTCCGCATCTTCCCGAGTCGGCCGGCGTCTATTTGTGGCGCGACCGAGACGGCACGGTGCTGTACGTCGGCAAAGCGAAACGCCTTCGTTCGCGCGTGCGCAGCTATGTCACGGGCGACCACGAGGAGAGCGTCAAGACGCGCGCCCTCATGCAACAGATCGGCGGGCTCGATACCATCGTCGTGCCCAGCGAGGCGCATGCGTTGATCCTCGAAGCGAACCTCATCAAGGAATACAAGCCGAAGTACAACATCGCGCTGCGCGACGACAAGTCGTACCCGTACATCAAGGTCACGGTGGCCGAACCGTTCCCGCGTGTATGGGTGACGCGACACCTCGTCGATGACGGGAGCCGGTACTTCGGTCCGTACACCGACGTCGGCGCGATGCGTCGCATGCTGAACGTCGTGAAGCGCATCTTCACGGTTCGGTCGTGCAACTTCGACATGCCGCGACAGATGCCTGAGCGCCCGTGTCTCGACTACTACATCAAGCGTTGCAAGGCGCCCTGCATCCTCGCGCAGACGCAAGCCGAGTATCGCGCGATGATCGACGAGGTGCTTGTCTTTCTCGACGGCAGGACGCAGGAAGTGGCACGTCGCGTTCGCCAACGGATGGAGCTTGCCGCCGAGTCGCTCGAGTTCGAGCGCGCCGCCGAGCTGCGCGACGCATTGGCGCACCTCGAGCAAATGGAAGAGCCGACCGTCGTCCTTTCGATCGATGGAGGCGACCGTGATGTGCTCGGGTTCGCGCGTGACGGCGATGATGCGGTCGCGGCACTCATGCGGATTCGCGGCGGCAAGCTGTTGGCGCGCGAGCATCAATTCCTCGAGAATCTCGAGGAGGAAGCGGATCCAGCCATCCTCCAGGCATACCTCGCGCGAAGCTACTTGCCGCTCGAGGACCGCGCCAGCGAGTTGCTCGTCCCCTTCGAGCCCGAGGATCGCGAGCTGGTCGAAGCGTCGCTCGAGCGAACGAAGATCCACGTGCCGCAACGGGGCCCGCGGAGCGAGCTGGTTGATCTCGCGACGCAGAACGCGCGGCACCTTCTCGAGGAGCTTCGGCTCACCGGAGACGAGACGGAGGAGCGCGCGGGCGATCCAATCTATGAGCTGCAGCGCCAACTCGGCCTGCAGAAAGTTCCACGATCGCTCGTGTGTTTCGACATCTCGCATGCGCAGGGTACTGACACCGTCGCATCGTGCGTCTGGTTTCAGAACGGGCGACCGTACCGCGCCGAGTATCGCAAGTTCAAGGTCAAGACCGTTGAAGGCGTCGATGATTTCGCATCGATGCATGAAGTCGTCAGCCGGTACTTCGCACGGCGCCGCGAGGAAGAGAAGCCGCTGCCCGACCTCGTGCTGATCGACGGCGGCAAAGGACAGCTCAACGCGGCGCATGCGGCTCTCGACGCCATCGGGCTCGGGGCGATGCCGATCATCAGCCTGGCGAAGCGCGAGGAGGAGATCTTCGTTCTCGGCCGGCCGGAATCGCTGCGTCTTCCGCGTCGCTCGCCGGCCTTGCGCGTGCTGCAGCAAGCTCGCGACGAGGCGCATCGTTTCGCGATTACTTTCCAGCGGAAGCGCCGCTCGATGCGTACCATGACGTCGGAACTGCTTCGCATTCCGGGCGTGGGCGAAGCGAAACGACGACAGCTGCTCGAGGCGTTTGGCAGTTTGCAGGGGGTACGCGATGCGGCGCCCGAAGCGATTGCCGCATTACCCGGCTTCAGTCAGAAAACGGCTGAGCGCGTGCTCGACTCGTTGCGCAAGAGTTCACCGACCGCTCCGGCAACAGTTGGTGCTGTGCCGGCTCCATCCGATCCTTCCTCCTCGTCCGATCCCTCGTGAGTACCTGGCACCTCGAGTGTTCCGCCTGCGACGTCCGTCAGCCAGGCGACACGTTGGCATCCGTTTGCCCCAAGTGTGGGCAGCCATTTCTCGTTCGTTACGATTCTCTAATGCCACCGCGGACCGCCGTCACCGACCGCTGGGACATGTGGCGATACGCCGGTGTGCTGCCGCTCAAAGACGGTGAGATTCCGGTCTCCCTCGGCGAAGGACTCACGCCAATTCACGAATTGCCCACCCTCGCGCGCGAGGTTGGTGTGGCTCGCCTCTGGGTGAAAGACGAAGGGCTCAACCCAACGGCGTCGTTCAAGGCGCGCGGCATGAGCGCGGCCGTGACGCGCGCGCGAGGCCTCGACGTGCCGGGTCTCGTCGTTCCGACCGCGGGCAACGCTGGTGCGGCGCTCACGGCGTACGCCGCGGCGGCCGGCATCCCCGTGCGAGTATATGCGCCGATCACGACGCCCAAACCGATACTCGACACGATCGTCACGCTGGGCGCCGACCTGCAACTGGTGCCTGGTCACATCGGCGACGCCGGAAAGCAGGCACGCGCATTCGCCGCGGAGAGCGGCTACTTCGACGTCTCCACGCTGCGCGAGCCATATCGCATCGAGGGAAAGAAGACGATGGGCATCGAGCTCGCCGAGCAACTCGGATGGCGATTGCCGACGCACGTCATCTATCCGACTGGCGGCGGCACAGGCCTCATCGGGATGTGGAAGGTGTTCGCCGAGATGCGCGACGGCGGATGGCTTCCGAAAGACGTCGAGATGTCGCACATGGTCGTCGCGCAGGCCGACGGGTGCGCGCCGATCGTTCGCGCATTCAAGGCCGGTCTCGACAGAGCGACTCCGTGGGAAAATCCTGAGACGCATGCCAGCGGCCTTCGCGTACCAGGCCCGCTTGGCGACCGCCTGATTCTGCGCGCGCTTCGCGAGAGCAACGGCGACGCGCACTCAGTGAGCGAAAATGCGATCCGCGACGCGACGCTCCGTCTGTCGCGCGCGAGCGGTGTCGACGCCGCACCGGAAGGTGGTTGCGCACTCGCCGTGACCGAGCAATTGGTTGCCGCGGGACGAATTCCAAGGAGCGCCGAGGTGTTGGTGTTCAACACGGGCAGCGGCGCCTCGTACCGATTCTGATGCGCGTCGCGATCCTCGATCCGTTCAGCGGCATCGCCGGTGACATGGTGCTCGGCGCGCTGGTGCAGGTTGGTCTCGATCCGGAGTGGTTGCGAGGATTACCGCGCACCCTCGGCATCGAGGGCGTCGGCGTCGAGATTCGCGAGGTCGTTCGCGGCGGGATCGTCTGTCAAAAAGTCGACTTCGAGATTCCGCCACAACCGCACGGTCGGCATATCGACGCCATTCGCTCGCTCGTGGCGAAGAGTGGCGCGCCGCCTCGCGTGCGGGAGTTGGCTGATCGCGCGTTCACCGCGATTGCTACGGTCGAGGGCGAGATTCACGGTCTCCCGCCGGAGCGGGTTCATTTGCATGAAGTGGGTGCCGTCGATGCGATCCTCGACGTCGTCGGCGCGATTTGGGGATTCGAACTCCTTGGCGTGGAGCGGATCTATTGCGGTCCGATCGCGCTCGGTGATGGAACGGTGAAGGCGGCGCACGGTACGCTCCCGGTCCCGGCGCCGGCGACACTGAAATTGCTCGAGGGATATCCGGTGCGGCCGGGGCCCGAGGGTTCGGGAGAGCTCGTGACTCCCACGGGCGCGGCGCTCGTTCGCGTCCTCTCGAGCGGATCCGCGCCAACCGAGTTCGTTCCTACGCGGAGTGGGTTCGGCGCGGGCACGAAAGACTTTCGTGGACGCGCGAATGCGTTGCGCGTGATTCTTGCCGAGGCAAATTCGTCGGGTGCCGCGCTCGAGGAGCTCGTCGAATTGGTGTGCGACATCGATGACATGAGTCCAGAGTACCTGGCGGCGGTCGCCGACCGAGTTCGCGAGTCGGGTGTGCTGGACGTGACGCTGCTTCCCGTGGCGATGAAGCGTGGTCGGTCCGGAATGCGTGTCGAGGTGCTGTGTCGTGCGGCGGACGTGACACGGATCGAAGAGCTACTGCTCGTTGAAACGACGACGATTGGTGTGCGCCAGCGCACAGTGCGACGGCGCGCGCTCGCTCGGGAGATCGTTCACCTGAGCGTGCTCGGCTATGATGTCGCGGCAAAGGTTGTCACGCTTCCAACAGGTCAGCGTCGCGCAAAACCTGAGTTTGCCGACGTGCAACGTGTCGCACTGGCGACTGGGCGACCTCTACAGGATATTTCAAGTTTGGCTGCCGTCGAGGCGGAACGCCATTTACGCGCCTAGTGTAGGGATTCGCGGGCGAACGTCGCCCGCTGTTATCGAGCGGATAATCAGGAGAAATCAGATGCTCGCTTTGGGGAGAAAGGTCGGTCCTGCACTCATGCTCGTTGCGGTGTCGGCGACGGCTGGAGCGCAGCAAAAGGCCTGTGAGATCGACGAGGGAACGCCGAACCAAGTCGCGCGCGCCGTACTCGATCTGCAATTGGCACAAAGCGCGTCGAAGCCGGAAGACGCGGCAGGGAAGCTCAAGGACGCTGTGAAGCTGCTCAATGAGGGCGACCTCAAGAAGAACGCGACCGGGCGATCGTTCGTGTACGGGAAGGCGCTGGTGATGTGGCTGTCGCAGCCCGGCATGACGACCGGGATGACGACGCGCGGAGCGGTCGGACTGACCACCGAGCCGACGGCGCCGTTCGACATCATCGCCGGGATCGACTCCGCCTTTACCGTGGTTGAGAGCTCGAATGCGGACTGCGCATCGCAGACAGCCGCGTGGCGCCAGCAGAAGGGATGGGTGGACTTGGTGAACCAGTCGTTCGAGCTAGCCAACACCGACAAGCTCGACTCGGCGGTGACCTTGGCAAAGCGTTCGTTGCAATTGTCGAAGAATGCGCCGTACGGGTACATGGTGTTGGCTCAGTCGGCGGCCAAGCACAACCAGAGCAAGGAAGCGATCGACTATTACAAGCAAGCGATCGCCGCCGCGAAGGACACGTCGCAAGCCGACGCGCGCCGTCAGATTCAGCTCACCCTCGGAAACTACGCGTCGGATCTTGCCGAGGCGGCGCCCGCCGCGGAGAAGGCCGCGCTCCTGGCCGAGGCGAAGGCAGCCTTCGACGCGCTGGCGAAAGACCCGGGCACCAAGTTCGCCGATGCGGCCCGCAACGGTCAGGCGAAGCTCGCCGCGGCTCGCGGCGATACAGCGGCTATTCGCGGATCGTATGCCGATCAACTCGCGAATCCCAGTGCGTTCTCATACAACTCGCTCATGAACGCGGCGGTGACGGCGGCGAGAACCGACCAGAACAAAGACGCGATCAAACTGTTCGAGGCGGCGCGCGCGATGAATCCGTATCACCGCGACGTCCTCTACAATTTGGCGCGGCTCTATTTGCTCGACAGCACGTATGCCAAAGGCATCCCGGTTGCCCGCCAATTGATCGAGGTCGATCCGTCGAACCCCGATGACTACCAGCTGCTGGCAATCGCCTACGCGAGCCTGCAGAAGGGCTACGGCGCGAAATCCAAAGACCTCGAGGCGAAGGCGCGGGCATACGGGCAGCGCGCCAATACTGCGAAGTCAGCTGCCGTGGTGAAGGCCGCGGTCGACTCGGCCGCAAAGCTCAATCCGCTCATCAAGGTTTATCAGGACTCGACGAAGCAGGCGGTGGACTCGGCGATCAAGTATCAAACCGCGATGACAAGCCTGCCAGCGAAGGTTGTCTTCACTGAATTCACGCCGAGCGACGCAAAAACGACAATTGGCGGAACGGTCTCCAACCAAACCGATGCGGCAAAGTCGTTCAATCTCAAGATCGAGTTCATCGACAAGGCCGGTACGGTCGTCGCCACGCAGACTGTTCCCGTCGGGCCCGTGCAGCCGCATCAAAGTGCGACCTTCACGACGTCGGCGACCGGTGCAGGTATCATCGCGTTCCGGTACGCGCCGATCACCTGATCGACATCGAATGTGAGTTGGGAAACGCGCCAGCGACTCAAACAACGCTGGCGCGTTTTTCGTCGCGAAGATGTTCATGCACAGCCTCGCGATAGCGAAGTCAAGTTGTGCATCTGGCTTGATTTCGACCCTTCGATCTCCTACATTGCTTGAGCTATCGCCGATCCGCCTTCGATGCGCGTTCGGTTCGTCGGGGGGAGATCGCTTTTGGCGTCTCCCCCATTGCAATGGTGGGTGGGCATGGTTCGCGTGAAAGGGGTTCAGGCCGGCAGTGTCGCCGAGGAATTGGGGATCGTTTCCGGGACCGAGCTGCTCACGGTCAACGGGCGCGAGCTAGCCGATTTTCTCGACTGGGAGTTTCTCACCGCCGACGACGACCTGATCATCGAAGCGCGGCTGCCCGACGGCCAGGCCGTCGTCTACGACGTCGAGCGTCCCGAAGGCGAGGGAATGGGCGTCGAGCTCGAACCGCCGACTATTCGCCGGTGCGCGAATCGATGTGAGTTCTGCTTCATCGAGGGTTTGCCCAAGGGGTTGCGCAAACCGCTCTACGTTCGCGACGACGATTACCGCCTCTCATTCGCGTACGGCAACTTCGCGACGCTCTCCAATCTCAAGGATCGCGACATCGCGCGCATTCTCGAGTACCGACTCTCGCCGCTGTACATCTCCGTCCACGCGACGCCGTGGGAAGCACGCAAGGTGCTGCTCAACAATCCGCGCGTCCCGAACATCGTCGAGCAGCTCGCGAAGTTGGCCGAGGGTGGTATTCAGTTCCACGGCCAGATGGTTATCGTCCCAGGCCTGAACGATGGCACCGTCCTCGAGCAGTCGTTGCAAGACCTCTGGGACTTTGGCGACGCAGTTCTCTCGGTGGCGATCGTGCCCGTCGGTCTCACGCAGTTCTCGCATCTGTACACGGGCAAGACGATGGATCGCTCCGCCGCCGAGACGTTGTTGCAAGCCGTCGATCGGTGGGCGGCACGTGGCCGACAGGAGCGCGGCGAGTCATGGGTCTACGGTTCTGATGAGCTCTACCTACTTGCCGCACGTGCGCTGCCGGACGCCGACTACTACGGCGACTTCTCGCAGATTGAAAACGGTGTCGGCTCTGTCGCATCACTTCGCCGTCGCGTGAGCGAGGGGCTCGACGAGCTACCCCGGCTCGACGGTCGTCGCATCGGCGTGGTCACGGGTGTCTCGATGGCTGGAATCATGCCCGAGCTCCTCGAGCAGATGTCGAAGGCGACCGGCGCGCAGTTCGAGCTCATGATTGCCGAGAACTCGCTGTTCGGTCCGACGACGACGACGGCCGGATTGCTCGTTGCCGCGGACATTCGGCGCGTGCTGGGTGATCGTCGTGATCTCGACCTGGCGCTGATTCCGGCCGAGTGCATCAACGACAGCGGCGTCTTTCTCGACGACGAATCGTTTATAGCGCTGCGCGAGGAGATGCACGTGCCTGTGTTCCCGTCGTACGATTTCGTCGACGTGCTAACCCACGAGGCTGAGCCGCGCCTCGCCGAGGCGGTTGCGTGACCACACCCGTCGTTGCGTTGATTGGCAGGCCGAACGTCGGAAAATCCGCGCTGTTCAACCGCATCGTTGGCGACGAGAGTGCCATCGTCTCCGAAGAGGCCGGAACGACGCGCGATCGCCACTTCGCCGAGACCGATTGGTCTGGTAGGGCCTTCTGGCTCGTCGACACTGGTGGTATCAACGATGATCCGCGCGCGCCAATGGATGTCGAGATTCGGCGCCAAGTCGACGAAGCGATCGGCGAAGCCGATCTGCTGCTGTTCATCGTCGACGCCAAGGTCGGGCTGCACCCGAGCGACTATCACGTTGCCGAATTGCTCCGCAACTCGCGCAAGCCATGGATGGTCGTCGCCAACAAAGTCGACGATCCCCGCGCGACGGATTTCTACGAATTCTACTCACTCGGCGTCGCCGAGGTCTTTCCCGTGTCGGCGATCAACGGCAAGGGATCGGGTGATCTCCTCGACGCGGTGATCGCTCAACTTCCGGAGGGTGAGGCGGAGCATGAAGAGGCGCTTCGGGTCGCCGTCATCGGCCGGCCGAACGTCGGAAAATCGTCGTTCGTGAACAAGCTACTCGGTGAAGATCGGCTCGTCGTCTCCGAGATCGCGGGCACCACGCGCGATGCGATCGACACGCCGATGCGGTTTCACGGCCGGCAAATAATCTTTGTCGACACGGCGGGTCTGAGGCGACAGAGCAAGATCGACGACGGCATCGAGTTCTACTCGTCACTGCGCACGCGTCGCGCCATCGAGCGCGCCGACATCTGCGTCCTGATGGTTGACGCGACCGAAGGAGAGATTCAGAATCAGGATCTCAAAATCGCCGCGCTCGCCTGGGAAGCGGGACGCGGTCTGATTCTCGTCGTCAACAAATGGGATCTCGCCGAGAAAGACGACAAGGCCTCGGCGAAATACCAGAAGGCCGCCGGCGAGAAGGCGCCGTTCCTCAAGTTCGTTCCGTTCCTGTTTACGTCGGCGCTCACCGGGCAGCGCGTGAATCGGGTCCTCGACGTCCTGCTCGAGGTCGAGGAGCAGCGCGCCAAGCGCATCACGACGTCCGAGGTAAACGAGAAGCTCGGTGAGCTCGTCGCGCGTCTCCAGCCGCCGCAAGCGGCGGGACGTGAGGTGAAGCTCAACTACGCGACGCAGGTCGAAACGGACCCGCCGACGATCGCCGTGTTCGGCAACGCCCCCGATTTGGTCGAGGAGCACTACGTGCGATATCTGCACAACGGCTTTCGATCGTTCTGGGGCTTCACGGGCAACCCGCTGCGCATCGTACTGCGCCGCAAAGCTGGACGATGACTCAGCTCGTCGCCGCGATCATTGCCTCATATCTCCTGGGGTCGATTCCCGCGGCGTACTTGGCTGGGAGATCGCGAGGCATCGACCTTCGAAAGCACGGATCGGGAAACCTCGGCGCGACGAACGTGATTCGCGTGCTCGGCACCAAGATTGGGTTGCTCGTGTTCGCGGTCGATATGGCGAAGGGTGCGATCCCGGTCGCACTGTTTCCACGATGGGTTCCGGCGAACACGCTGCCGATGGGGAACGCCACGGTCGTCGCGATTCTCTGTGGCATCGCGGCGATCATCGGACACGTGCGACCCATCTACCTCATGTTCGGGCGCGGAGGAAAGGGCGTTGCCACGGCAGGGGGAGTATTCCTCGCCCTCGCGCCGATACAGACGATCCTGGCCCTGTTGATCTTCGCTGTCGTGCTGCTCTCGAGCGGGTTCGTCTCGCTCGGTTCGCTGACCAGCGCAACGGTCCTGCCGATTCTGCTCGGCGTCACAGTCGGTGTGCGCTCGCCACTATTCGCGATCAGTCTCGTCGTCGCGCTGTTCGTTTTCTGGACGCATCGCGCGAACATCGTGCGATTACGCAACGGCGAGGAGCATCGATTCGGCAAAGCGGGCACACCGGCGAGGCGACCAACGGCGACGCTCGCAATCAGTCTCGTGATCGTGCTCGCGGTTCTGATCGCGGCGAGGTTCGCCTGATGCGTTGCGCGGTCGTCGGCGCCGGTGCGTGGGGAACCGCGCTCGCCGATCTGCTCGCCGACAACGGCTTCGACACGGCGTTGTGGGCGTTCGAGTCCGACGTTGCGCGCTCGATCAACGACACGCACGAGAATCGGCGATTCCTCACTGGGCTTCCGCTCTGCACGAGCTTGCGCGCCACGACCAACCATCGCGACGCGTTATGCGACGCCGATCTCGTCGTCTACGCCGCGCCGTCCGACCATTTACGGCGCGTCGCGGCGGCGGGGGCGCAACACGTTCGGCCCGACGCAATCCTCGCGGTGGCGACGAAAGGGATCGAGCGGCACACACTCGCCCTCATGACGTCCGTCATCGGACAAGAGGTTCCAAATCGCGCCGTCGTTGGCATTTCCGGTCCGAGCTTCGCGGCCGAAGTTGTGGCGGGGCATCCCACCGCCATCGTTGCTGCCTCGGCGAATCTCGACGCCGCAATCGCCGTCCAGTCCGCGCTCAGCAGCTCGACGTTTAGAGTCTACACAAACTCCGATGTGATCGGCGTCGAGCTGGGTGGTGCGCTGAAGAACGTCATGGCCGTCGCAACGGGTATCGTCGAAGGCGTTGGTCTCGGCTATAACTCGCGGGCCGCGCTCATCACCCGCGGACTGCATGAAATGACGCGTCTCGGCGTCGCCCTCGGTGCCGACCCGCTGACATTTGCCGGACTCGCCGGGGTCGGCGATCTCGTGCTCACATGCACAGGATCGCTGAGTCGGAATCGCGCGATCGGTCTCGAGATCGGAAGGGGCGCGTCGCTGGCGGACGCGTTGGCCGGGAAGGAGACGGTCGCCGAAGGCGTGCCGACGACGGCGAGTGCGCTCGAGCTGGCCGCGAAACACGACGTCGACATGCCGATCGCTCAGATGGTGTATCGCATTCTCTTCGAGGGCCACGTCGCGCGCGATGCGGTCCCCGAGCTCATGGCCCGCGAACTTCGATCGGAGCAAGACCTGTGAGCCCATCTCGCTCTCCACGCGTTGCGGCCTCGGCGGAACCCGTTCAAGAGTTCTTCTCGATCGGCGAAGTGTGCGATCTCACCGGCCTCAAACCCCACGTTCTCCGGTACTGGGAAAGCCAGTTCCGATTTCTGAGTCCGGCGAAAAATCGATCGGGGAACCGTGTCTACCAGCGGCGCGAGGTCGACCTGATCATGCTCGTGAAGCACCTGTTGTATGACGAGAAGTACACCATCGAAGGCGCGCGACAGAAAGTGGACGAGCATCGCAAGGGTGGCGATCTGAAAGTCGTCGCGCGCGGCGCGCTGACGGTGCAGGCGCTCGAATCGCTCGAGTCCGATCTCAAAGAGCTCGTCGGCCTGCTCGAATCATGGAATACGACGGACTGATGCGGCTGCTCGTTACCAACGACGACGGAATTCTTGCCCTCGGCATCGAGTGTCTTTGTGCAGCCGCGGAGCCGCTGGGCGAGGTTACCGTCGTCGCGCCGGATCGCGAGCAAAGTGCGACCAGCCACTCGCTCACGCTGCATCATCCGCTACGGCCGATTCCTCGCGGTGAACGCCGATGGCAGGTCGACGGCACGCCGACCGACTGCGTGATGCTCGCGATCGAGGCCCTGATGCCGGAGCGTCCCGACTTCGTTTTGAGCGGAATCAATCACGGCCACAACATGGGTGAGGACGTTCTCTATTCGGGGACCGTCGCCGCCGCCATGGAAGGACTCGCGCTCGGAGTGCCGTCGATCGCGATTTCGTTCGCCGGCGGAGACCTTCGCGCCGACGTCACGAAGTTGAGAGAGCAGGTGAGTGTCCTGACTCCATTGCTCAAGCATCTCACGTCGCTCCCGAACTTCCCCAGCAATACGTTGTTCAACGTCAATTTGCCGCCGCTGTCGGCGGATGCGGTAAAAGGCGTGCGACTCACTCGGCTCGGACGTCGCGTGTACTCGGAGTCGGTGGCGCCGATGAAAGATCCGTGGGGCCGCCAGATCTTCTGGATCGGTGGCGGCGAGATCAGTTGGAGCGGTGAAGGGGACTCCGACTTTCGCGCGATCGAGGAAGGCTACGTCTCCGTGACGCCGCTGCATCTCGACCTCACTCACTTCGACGTATTGCAAGGAGCCCAGAATTGGTGGCGCGACCTGTAGACGGCGAATTCCGTGGCGCAAGACTGCGTCTAGTCGAGGCGCTGCGCGAAAAGGGTATTCGCGACCTCGCCGTGCTTCGCGCGTTCGAGATGACCCCTCGCCATGCGTTCGTGCCGACGGGATTGCGCCATCGCGCGTACGAAGACGCGCCGTTGCCAATCGGAAACGGGCAAACCATTTCACAGCCCTGGGTCCACGCGCGCTACCTCGAGTTGCTTCACCTCACCGGAAAGGAGCGCGTACTCGAGGTGGGAACCGGTTCGGGATATCAGACGGTGTTGTTGGCGCATCTCGTGGCCCAGGTCTTTTCGATCGAGCGCATTCCGGCGTTGTTGCAGCAGGCCCATGAGAACATTCAACGGGCCGGCGTCAATAACGTCTCACTCCTCCTCGGCGATGGCAGTATCGGGTGGCGCGAGTACTCGCCCTACGACGCGATCCTGGTTGGCGCCGGAGCGCCTTCGATTCCTCAACCGCTCCTCGATCAGTTGGCGGAGGGCGGACGGCTACTCATCCCCGTGGGCGACCGAGAGGAGCAAAAGCTGATCGTCGCCCAGCGAAAGAACGGACAAATCGAACAGCACGACATCGCGCCCGTTCGCTTCGTTCCGCTGCTCGGATCGTACGGATGGAGTGGGGACGAGAGCGGAGGCGGGAGCACGTGACGCGCATTCACGTTCTCGTACGTGGCCGCGTGCAGGGCGTCGGGTTTCGCTGGTTCGTTCGTGAAGCGGCACGAGGGCTCGGATTGGCAGGATGGGTCCGCAATCGGCCCGATGGGACCGTCGAAGTCGCTGCCGAGGGAAGCGACGTCATGCTCGCGCGGTTGCGGGACGAACTCAGAAGCGGTCCGCCGGGAGCCGACGTCCATTCCGTCGACGATCTCGAGGTGGACGACCGTACTCACGCGCATCCTTTTTCGATCGTGAGGTAATACGCGTGACCGTTACGCAGTCGAGCGACGCGCTGGAGCGACGCGTCAAAGAGTTGATACGCGACGTCCCGGACTATCCAAAACCGGGAATCCTGTTCAAGGACATCACACCGTTGCTTGCCAACGCGGATGGGTTCACCGCGGCGACGAGTGCGATGGCCGACGCGTTTCGCGGCGCCGACATCACGCACATCGTTGCGATCGAGAGTCGTGGGTTCATTCTTGGCGGCCCGATTGCGCAACGATTGCGAGCCGGATTCGTTCCGGTCCGTAAGCCCGGCAAGCTGCCGCATGTAACGCGCAATGAGCGCTACGAGCTCGAGTATGGGACGGACGTCCTCGAGATCCATGCCGACGCTTGCGATCGCTCGAGTCGCGTGCTCATCGTCGATGACGTGCTCGCGACCGGCGGGACGGCTGACGCAACACGGCGCTTGGTCGAGTCTCTAGGCGCCGAGGTCATTGGATTCTCGTTCCTCGTCGCCCTCTCGTTTCTTCCAGGGCAGCGGCGACTCTCCGGCCGTCGCGTACACACGATTGCCGTTTATTGAGTCGACGCCAAGTGGGTACGCTCACGGCGACGCGTAGCAAGCGAGCACCGCGTAACCGGCGGCGTACGTCGTCGCGGTGAGTGTTTGCGACTTCCAACTCGTGCCTCGTGGATGGAAACGACCGGAAACGTGGCCCTCGCCGCGCGGGCGGCTCTAAACTATCTTCAACGATTCCGAAGAGGTCCGGGTTCGCGCCGCCCAGCGAATTGGACCATTCCAAAAAGAACGCGCGACTGACCACGCTGTACAGGTCGCAGCTATTCAGTAACTCGCTGCACGGTCGCAAGTTACTTTACTGCCCCTGTAGCTCAGATGGATAGAGCAGCGGTTTCCTAAACCAGGTACGCCGCGCTATGAAGACGCATTATCATAGTGCGGCGTTGGCATTTACAGACGGCATTCGACACCATTGGCAGGCATGGACCGGCAAACACTACGGCAAACATAGCGAGGCTAGGGGAAGGGCTCGAAGAGCCACGGGCGAGCTATGGTCGAGGCTCCAGCCGACGCCACGTCCCCGACCGGAGCGAGTTGTGTGAATAAGGCAGTAGTCCTTTCGCTGCTTCCTCTCGGCCCCCACAGCGCACCGGGCGCGCAAGAGAAAAAGGCCCCTCCTTACCCCGTGATGGCGCCCGTCGCGGAGTACCGGATCGCCGATCGAGTCGACACGCTGCTCGACGGTGTGGGCACCGTCAACGGTGATTTCGTGCAGCGCCTCGCGTCGACGCGCGCGAAATGGGGACGAGCGACGTTCTGGTTCAGCATCTTCTGCGATGCGGCCGTTGCGTCGTCGAAGACTCTTGGACTGTCTGGCACTACGCTGACGCATGCAGGAGCCGGGCTGATTGCGCGCGGTCAGGCCTTTGTGTCCAACGAGTGAACCTTCTCGCGCGGAGCTCGTATGTTCACCGACCTCATCGACGCGCATCGGCTCCGCGTGGCGGAGGTCGCGCACGCTCTAGCGACGGACCCGCGACGCGGCCTCAGCCTGGCTGAGGCGGGGCGGCGACTCGCAAGCGTCGGTCGAAACGAGCTCGCGTCCGAACGCCCCGTACCTGTCTGGCAACGATTCGCCGCGCAATTCAAGGACATCCTCGTCATCCTGCTGCTCGTCGCGACCGCAGTGTCGATCGCCGTTTGGTACTACGAGCGCGATGCTGCGCTCCCGTACGAGGCCATTGCGATTTTCGCAGTAGTATTGCTCAACGCCGCGATGGGATTCATCCAAGAAGCGCGCGCCGAGGCCGCGGTAGCCGCGCTTCGCGCGATGTCGGCTGACGCGGCGACGGTCGTTCGTGACGGTAAGCGAACGCGAGTGCCGGCCTCCGAGCTCGTTCCGGGCGACCTCGTGATGATCGAGGAAGGCGACACCATTCCGGCCGACGCTCGAGTGGTCGAATCGACGTCGCTGCAGACGAGCGAGGCAGCGCTGACCGGCGAGAGTCTTCCTGTATCGAAAGACACTGAACCGGTGGCCGCTGACGCCTCGATCGGTGACCGATCGAACATGCTGTTCAACGGTACCGCCGCGACTTTTGGGCGGGGAATGGCGATCATAACGGCGACGGGAATGCAGACCGAAGTGGGTCGTATCGCCGGCATGTTGCGTGACACGCCGATCGGGCGCACGCCACTCCAACGCGAGCTCGATCATACTGGGAAGCTGCTCGGGATGATCGTGGTGGCCATCGCCGTCGTGATGATCGCGACCATCGTGCTCGTCGAGGACATTCAGGGAATCGGGGCGTTGCTCGACGTCTTCATTCTCGGTGTCGCGCTGGCCGTGGCCGCGGTGCCCGAGGGTCTTCCAGCGATCGTCACGGCAGTGCTCTCCTTCGGCGTCCAGCGCATGGCGAAGCGCAACGCAATCGTGCGGCATCTCGCTGCAGTGGAAACGCTCGGCTCGGCGAGTGTGATCGCATCGGACAAGACGGGTACGCTGACGAAGAACGAGATGACCGTGCGTGTCGTCGTGACGGCCAGCGGGCGGGTCTCGTTCACCGGATCGGGATATGCATCGGGCGGGCAGGCCCGCAGAGAAGGTGGTGGAGTGATCGATGGCGATCTGCGTGTGGAGCTCGATCGCGCGCTGGCGGCGGCCGACCTCGCGAATAACGCCACCTTGAGGGAGGAAGGCGGTCAGTGGAAGGTGCAGGGCGATCCGACAGAAGGCGCGCTCCTGGTAGCGGCGCGAAAGGCGGGCATCCAGTCAGATGCGCTCGACGCTCGGCTGCCGCGCATCGCCGAGGTACCTTTTTCTTCGGAGCGCAAGCTGATGACGACGCTCCACCGCGACAGGAATCGCGATGAGCGAATGGTGAGCTTCACGAAGGGCGCGCCCGACGTGCTCCTAGCGCGCTGCATGCGAGAGATTGTGGGCGAGAACTCGCGCCCGCTCACGTCCGAAAGGCGGCGCGAGATCGAGCGCGTCACGGAGTCGCTGGCGGATGAGGCGCTTCGGACCCTTGGAATCGCCATCCGCCGCCTGCCGACGGACCTTCCGGATGCGGATCTTGCCGGC
>DASYSU010000210.1:0-5289 GCA_036002925.1 Gemmatimonadaceae bacterium
GTGAGTCGTCCAACTCAGTTATCAGTCTTAGTCGTCAGTAGTCGGTCATCAGTCTTCAGTTCCGGCAACTGATTACCGATCACTGATCACTGATCACTTCGCACTGATCACTGGGTCGTTCAGCTCACGACTCACAACTGAGTACTGACGACTAACTAGTGGTACTGACGACTAACCTGTGCTCTCTTCCCCGAATCGCCACTAGGAGCGTGGGCACTACGAACAGTGTGATCGGCGTCGACAGCGCGAGCCCGCCAATGACCGCGAGTGCCAAGGGTCGTTGTAGATCGCTTCCCGCTCCAATGCCGAGCGCGAGGGGTAAGAGTCCGAACAACGTGCACAGCGTCGTCATGAGAATTGGGCGCAACCTGATCCGCGCCGCTTCTCTGAGTGCGGGTTCGAGCGCCAAGCCCTCGTTGCGCATCAGGTGTCGCGTGAAGTCGAGCAGGATGATGCCGTTCTTCACGATCAGGCCGACGAGCAGGATCAAGCCCATGAACGACGACACGTTGAGCGGCGTTCCCGTGATCAGCAGCAATCCAATCGCGCCGACGAACGACAACGGCGCCGCGAGCAGCACCACCAGCGGCTCGATGAACGACTGGAATTGCAGCACCATCACGCCGATCACGCTCGCGGCGGCGAGGGCGAGGACGAGCAGCAGCGCGTGGAACGCCTGCTGCTGCCCCGCATACTGTCCACCGAGCTCGATGCGGATTCCGGCCGGAGGTGGCGTTTCCGCGAGAACGTTCTTCACGTCGGCCATCACCGCACCGAGCGAACGATCGGCCAGATCGGCCGTCGCGGAGATCAGCTGCTGTTGGTTCTCGCGTAGCAACTCGGCACGCGTCTCGACCGGCTGAAACTGCGCCAAGGTGCCGAGCGGCACTGCCGAATGCGTCTGCGGAGAGAAGACGGGGATCGAGGCGAGCAACTGCGGGTTGAAGCGAACCGAATCCGGCGCCCGCACGCGCACGGCAACCGACCTGTCCTCGAGACGAATCTCGCCGGCGGGCTCGCCGAGCAGCGCGCCGCTCACTTCGTCGGCGACCTGTGTCGGCGTGAGACCGACGCGATTCGCCTCGGCTTGGTTGATCGTCATGTCCATCTCGGCGCTCGGCTCGCTCACGCCGTTGAAGTAGTCCTCGATGCCGTCGACTTTCGACATCTTCGGCTCGAGCTTTTTGGCGTAGGCTTCGAGCGCGTTCATGTCCGGCCCGAACATCTTGATCTCGACCGGACGCGCCGCGCCGGCGAGATCGTTGATGACGTCCGACAGGATCTGCACGAACTCGATGCGCAGGCGCGGTGCGGCCGTCTGGATCTTCACGCGTACGTCGTCGATCACCTCGAAGATCGATCGATCGCGCTGGCCCTCCGGCTTGAGACGCGCGTTGATGTCGCCGCGATTCTGCAGCGTGGCGAACAGTCCGAGCTCGGCCCCGGTGCGACGTGACGTGCCGACGATCTCCGGCGTAGCCGCCAGAATGCGCTCGGCGATGTGCACTTGTCGATCGGTCTCGGCGAGTGCCGTTCCGCCGGGTGTCCAGTAATCCAGCACGAACGCGCCTTCGTCGATCTCGGGGAGGAAGCCCGTCGGTGCGGCGCGTTGGACGAGCACACCGGCAACCACCAGCACGATGGCGACGGGAATGATCCAACGCGCGTGGCCCAGTGCGCCGCCGAGGGCGCGCTCGTAGACGTCGGACAACGAATCGATCGCGTGGCCGACGCGGGCGAGAATTCCGCGCGGCTTGGCTGCCTCAGTTTCCTTTTCCTCGACGTCCTGCGTGCGAAGGAACTGTTCGCTCAAGAGTGGAATGATCGTAAGCGCGACGAGGAGCGAGACCAGCACGGCGATCGTCAACGTGATCGACAGGGCGTGGAAGAATTGCCCTTCCACGCCGGTCAGCAGTCCGAGCGGCAGAAACACGACAACGGTCGTGATCGTCGACGTCGTCACCGGCCAAATGAGCTCCTGCACGGCGTCGCGGATCGCGATCTGACGATCCGATTGCAGATGCGCGTGGCGGACGATGTTCTCGGTGATGACGACCGCGTCGTCGATCACGAGCCCGATCGCGATCGCCATCGCGCCCAACGTCATCAGGTTGAACGTCTGCCCGATGAGCGACATCACGAAGACGGTAATCGCCATCGTGATCGGGATCGATGATGCGCTGATCGCGGTGATCCGAGCGTGCCGCAGGAACAGCAGCAGAATGATGACCGCGAGCACCGCGCCGATGATCATTGCATCGCGCACCGAGCTCACGGCAGCACGCACCAACGCGGCCTGGTCGTAGACAGGCTTGATGAAGACGCCGGTCGGCAAGGTGCGACGAAGACCGGCCGCGATGCTGGCCACGCTGTCCGCGATGAGCAGCGTGTTGCCGCCCGTCTGTCGGGTGATGTTGAGCAGCGCGGCGGGACGACCGTCGCCGGCGATGATGCGAACGTGGTCTTCGGTTCCGGGTGATACGGTTGCCAGATCTCGAACTCGAAGACCGTGCGCGACGACGATGTTCGCGATCTCGTCGGCCGAATGGGCCTCGCTCGTGGTCACGATCAGGTATTGCCGGTAGTCTTGCGGCATCCGTCCGACGGCCGTGACGGACGTCGACGATTGAATGGCCGTTGCAAGATCACCAAACGTCAGCTGCTGCTGCGCGAGCCGCGCCGGGTCGGCGATGACCTCGATCTCGCGCACGTCGCTGCCCATCACGTCGACCCGTCCGACGCCAGGCACGCGGGAGATGAGCGGCTTGACCTGATAGCGCGCGATGTCGTACAGCGTCGCTGGATCGCCGCCCTCGAGGTTGTAGGTGATGATCGGGAAGAGCGCCGGCATCAGTCGCTCGACCTCGATGTCGAGATCGTTCGGCAGCGTGGCACGCACTTGGTTCACGCGCGCTTGCACTTGCTGCAGCGCGTAGATCATATCGGTCTTCGGCGTGAACGTGATGTTCGTCTCGCTGCCGCCGCGGATCGAGCGCGACTGCACGCGGGTCACCCCCGGTACGACACTGATCGCTTCTTCGATCGGCCGCGTGATGCTGAACAGCACCTGGCGCGCGCCGAGCGAGCTCCCTTCGACGACGACTGTGATGCGCGAGAAGTTGAGCTCGGGATAGATCGCCGACGGCAGTTGCGTCGCGGCCCAGATACCGGCTCCGCTCAATACCGCGATCGTCAGGTAGACGAAGCGCCGTTGCTGTCCGAGTACGGCGAAGAGCGAACGACCTTCCTTCACGGCTTCACCGGCTTCGCTGGAGCTGCGGCGGGTGCGGGAGCTGGCCCGCGACCCGGGGCAAGCTGAACGACCTTCGCGCTGTCCTGCACGCCGTACGCGCCGTAGGTGACGACGCGCTCTCCCGCCTGAAGTCCCTCGAGGATCTCGACGCCGGTGTTGTTTCGTCCGCCCACTTTGACATCGCGCTCGTGCGCCACGCCCGTGCCGTCGACAACGAACACCTTGAACTCGTCGCCTTCGGGGACGAGCGCGTCAGCCGGGATGACGATCGCCGACGGCCGCGCCGCGACCGTGATCGCGCCGAATACCGTCTCTCCGATACGTAGCGGGCGCCGCGTCGTCGGCGCTTGGACACGAATGGCCACACTCCGGGAGGTGGAGTCGACCGTCCCCGAAATGTCGGCCACAGATCCGACGCCGAGCGGCTCGCCATTCGCCGACTGTCCAGCGCTGAGTGCGACCTTCGCTCCCGGCCTGACACGCGCAGCGTCGGTCGGAGTGACACTGAGCAACACGTCGAGCGCGCTGGGATCAGAGACTTCGACGAGCGGCTGCGCCGGGTCGACCGACGCGCCAATTGTCGCCGACATGCGCGTCACGATCCCGCTGATCGGCGAGCGAAGGATCGAGAGTTGTTCCGTGCGACGCGCGGCAACGGCGTCGGCCCGCGCCTTTGCCACTTCAGCCGCGGCTTGTTCTGCGTCTTTCCGCGGAACGATTCCCTCCTGCGCGAGCCGCTGGGCGCGCTCACTCGCGCGTTCGGCCGCGGCGAGCGCCGCTTCAGCGCTCTCCAATGACGAACGGAAGGGCGCCTGATCCAACTCGACCAGCACCTTTCCTTTCTGAACACTCTGGCCCGTCGTGACGAACACTTGGGACACGTGGCCCGCGGCCGGTGCGCTCAGGGTGGCGACGTGGCCCGCGCGCGGCACGACATTGCCGATCGCCCCCAACGTCTCGTTGAACGCCTGCGCTTGAACGACGACCGTCTGCACGCTGACCACCGGACGAGCCTCGGCGCCTTCGTCCGCTTTTGGTTTCGAACAGGCGAATGACCCAACCACCGTGGCCGCAACGAACCACAGAGAGCGCGGAGGACACGGAGGAGACGGAGGAAAGCCGCGTTGATGGTGTCGTCTCATGGTTGGTTGCTTGGCGACGGAACGAGGGCGAGGACGCGCAATTCAGCCGTCGCGATCCAGGCATTGGCGAGGTCTTGGATGTACTGCGCGAGCACGTCACGCGCGTTGCGTTGCGCTTCGAGCACATTTGGGAGCGATGCCGCTCCCTCGCGATACGCGGTGAGCGACATGGCGGCGACACGGTTCGCGCTTACCACGAGTCGCTGATCGCGTTCCGTGCGCGCCAACGCGTTCTCTCGCTCTCGCAGCGCATGGGCGATCTGGTTGCGCGCTTCGACCTGTGCGAGCGTGAGCTCCGCCGCGGCTCGCACGCGTTCAGCCTCCGCTTGCGCGATGGCGCCACGGTTGCGGTCGAACAGCGGGATGCCGAGTCCCAGGCCGAACGTCGGCAGGATACCTGGTTGACCGGGATCATGATTTTCGAACCCAAGCGAGATGCTCGGCGTCGAAAACAGGGAGCGATGTTGCAGTCGAGCGGCGAGTGTCGCTGACTCGAGCGACATCGAGGCCGCTGTCTCGTTCAACGTGCGTCCTGGAACGGGCGCCGACGGCGGCGCAATGAGTGAATCCGTCGCGTTGATCGCCAACTGATCGGCGGTCATGCCGAGGACCGCCTGCAGGTCGAGCAGCGACGAGATGAGGGTGAGCGAATCCCCCGCCGCGATATTCTCTTGCTGCCCCGCGTTCACGCGCGCGAGCTCGACGTCCATATCACTCGCGTCGCCGGCGTCGCGACGACGTTCGACCATGTGGAGCAGGCTGTCGGCGTCGAGCGCGTTGCGGCGCGACAGTACGAGTCGCTCGCGCGCGGCGATGGCGTGCGTGTATGTGGTGTCGGCATCGAGCTCTATCGTCGCGCGGGCGAACTGAAAACGAAGCCGTGCCGCATCGAGG
>DASYSU010000211.1:0-2183 GCA_036002925.1 Gemmatimonadaceae bacterium
TCGCGTGAGTGCTCCGGTGTCGTTCGCGATCGCGAAGGCGCTCACCGCACCTGACGCCTTCCCGTCGTACTTCTCGACTTCATTCACGGCGTACAGCGTCCGCCCGTTCGGGTGAATCGCGAGGAACGACGGATTGGCGCCGGCGTCTACCGCACCGACTCGTCGCAGCTTGCCGGTCCGCCGGTCGAAGCGGACGAGATAGATGCCATCGGTCCGACCACCTTCGGTGTACGTCCCGACGTACAAGAGATCGTCGTTCAGTTGCGACTCCGAGCCGCGCGCGAGCGCGACGAGACCGACGGCCGACGCCGCAAGGAATTCGCGCCGCGATGGCTCGCGAGAATTGGTCATCGCTAGTGTGCCGAACGAGAGGGTGACAGGTCGACGGGCGCCGGCAGCCGCATTTTCTCGAGCAGAGCCTGGAATCGCGGATCGTCGTGCAGGTCCAACAACCAAGGCTGCGTGCAAAGCGAGTACATCCAGTCCGAGCGGTCGTTGAGACCCTGCTCGAGCACCGGAAAGACGGCCTCGCGTTCGCCCAGCATCTTATGCCCGATCGCCCTGTAAAGGGGAGGGAAATTCGATCGGCTGATCGGATCGAGAAGCGCGTGTGCGGCGTCCATTCGACCCGCCATCGCGTGGCAGATGCCGAGCACCCACACGTAGATCGTGCCGCGTTTGCCGCGCTCAACCAGTGCCTCGAGGACGCGAATCGCCTCGTCATCACGTCCTTGCAACGCGAGCGTCGCGCCGAGGAACGTGTCGGCGCGGAGGAAGCCGGGCTGCATCTGCAACACGCGACGGAACTCCACCTCCGCCTCGAGGTATTTCCGCGACAAAAAATGGATGATGCCGAGGTTCATGTGGGGCAGCACCGACAGCGGATCGAGTAATAGAGCGCGGTGCGCGATCGGCATTGCCTCGTCTACCCGCCCGATACCCGCGAGAAACGCGGAGAGCCAGCGGTGCGCGGTCTCATGGTTCGGATTGAGCTCGATGGTTCGATGCAGCTCACGCAGCACTCCGTCCCAATCCCACTCCCAGCTCATCTTCACGAACCCGAGTGAGGCGTGCGCCTCGGCGAGCGACTCATCGAGCTCGATGGCCCGTTGCGCGGCGGACGCCGCGATCGGGAACATCTCGGCAGGCTCGGCGAACTGCCACGACGCGAGGAGGGCCGACGCATCCGCCAAGCCGGACCAGGCGGGAGCGTAGGTCGGGTCGAGGTCGATTGCTTGCTGAAACAATTCGCGCGCGCGGCGCATCCCCGCCTCGCTGCGCTCGTTCCAATGATGTCGGCCGAGCAGATAGAGATCGTACGCCTCGAGGCTGCGCGTCGTCGTAACCGGAACCTGACCACGCAGTCTCCCGAGCTGCAGCGCCGCGGCGATCGTGTCCACCACACGCGCGGTGATCTCGTCCTGCAGCGCGAACACATCGTCCAGTGTGCGATCGAACGTCTCGGTCCACAGCGGCGCGTCCTCGGACGCCCGAATCAATTTTGCGGTGAGACGAATGCGCTGCCCCGCGCGACGCACGCTGCCCTCCACGACGAACTCTACGCCGAGCTGCGCGGCGATCGTCGTGAGTGAAAGTGTTTGGCTCCGGAACGCCGCCGCCGACGTGCGCGATACGACGCGCAGTCCCTCGAGACGCGAGAGCGCCGAGGTCAACTCCTCGGTGAGGCCGGCGCTGAAGTACTCATCCTCTTGCGCACCGCCGATGTTGACGATGGGCAGCACGACGAGCGACAGACGAGTTGCGGCCGAAACCGATCCGGTGAGTGATGATCCGGAATTCGGCGTTACTCGCCGTTCGGGGCTCGTGGTCAGCGCCTGTGCGAGCTCGCGCGCCGACGCGGGACGATCCGACGCGTTCTTCGCGAGCGCGCGCATGATGACCTGCGCTACGGCCGGAGGTACCTCTGGGCGTAGCGTGGACACGTCGGGCGGAGCCGCCGTGAGGTGCTTCGAGAGAATGCTCATTGGATTGCCGGTAAACGGCGGTACGCCCGCGAGCATTTCAAACAGCACGCAACCCAACGCGTAGACGTCGGAGCGAGCATCGATCTCTGCCTCGCCCATCGCCTGTTCCGGACTCATGTACGCAACGGTTCCGAGGGTCATGCCGACTTGCGTCATCGGTTCGACGCGCGCACCGCTAGCTGTTCCGCGCGCGATGCC
>DASYSU010000212.1:0-4081 GCA_036002925.1 Gemmatimonadaceae bacterium
GACGCCCGGCGACGCTCTTGCAGGCGGCAATGCTGCGGCTCGGGTTCATGACGACGCCATTCGTTACCGGCACCTGGGTCACGGCGGCGCGCGGCGACACCGTGGTCCGGGAAGTCACGTTGAGCGACGGCCGGTCGACGCAGACAATTCGATGTGACCTTCTGTGCGCGGCGTTCGGTCTCGTGCCGAACACAGAGCTCGCGCGGCTCCTCGGCTGCGCGCTCGAGAATGGCGCCGTCGCAGTCGACGAACGACAATCGACGAGTGTTCCGGGCGTGTACTGCTGCGGCGAGCCGACCGGCATCGGCGGCGTGGACTTAGCACTTGTCGAAGGCGAGATCGCCGGACACGCAGCGGCGGCGCAAACCGTGCCGGCTCGACTTGTCTCGCGTCGCGCGAGGCACCGTCGTGATGCGGCGCGGCTTGAACGCGCGTTCGGGCTTCGCGCCGAGTTGTTCGCCTTGGCCGAGTCGGACACGATCGTCTGCCGCTGCGAGGACGTCCCCTGGGGCGCACTCGATCGACAATGGAGCACTCGGCAAGCCAAATTGTACACGCGCGCGGGGATGGGCCCGTGCCAAGGCCGTGTGTGTGGCGCGGCGTTAGAATGTCTCATGGGTTGGCCTCCGGACTCGGTTCGTGCGCCGGCGCAGCCGGCCCGTTGCGACACTCTGATCGGTCGACCGTCGCCAAATCGATTACCGAGCGAACAAGGAGTGACCTGAGATGCTGCAGCGAGATTGGCAGGGCGTCTTTCCGGCGATCACGACGCCGTTTCTCGATTCGCTCGCGGTCGACCACCCGCGATTGGAGAAGCACGTCACCTGGCTCACCGAGCATGGTTGCCGCGGCATCGTCGCGCTCGGATCACTCGGCGAGGCGGCGACGCTTGGCTTCGAGGAGAAAATTAGTATTCTCGAAACCTGCAAACGCGCACTCGGCGGGCGCGTTCCCTTAATCGCTGGAATCGCCGGTCTGAGCACGGCCGAGTGCGTGGCGCTGGCGCAACGCGCGGCACGCGCGGGTTGTGATGGTTTGATGGTGTTGCCGCCATACGTCTACCGCGGCGACTGGCGCGAGAGCAAAGCGCATTTCGACGCCGTGATTCGAGCGACACCTCTCTCGTGCATGTTGTACAACAATCCGATCGCGTATGGCACCGACGTCAGTGCGGTGCAACTGGGCGAGCTCGCCGAACACGGCAACCTGCACGCCGTGAAAGAATCGAGCGGCGACGTGCGTCGAGTGACGGCGATTCGCGAGACGTTGGGCGACAGACTGAGCATCTTCGCCGGCCTGGACGACATGATCCTCGAGGCGATTCCCATGGGAGCGAGCGGCTGGGTGGCGGGACTCGTGAACGCGCTGCCCGATGAGTCGGTGCGAGTTTTCGAGGCGGCGCGCGATGGTCGCTGGGATCAAGCGCGCCCGCTCTACGAGTGGTTTCTGCCCCTCCTTCGCCTCGACACGCTCTCCAAGTTCGTTCAATTGATCAAGCTGGTGCAGACGGAGGTCGGGCAGGGCAACGCGGTGGTTCGCCCGCCTCGCTTGGAGCTGGTCGGCAACGAGCTCGCCCAGGCGCGCGCGTTGATTCAGGAGCGTCTTGCGTCGCGCGCGACCGCAACGTTGCCGCCAAGACGCCGCACGCCGGCTCCGGTGTGGTAGCTAAGAACAGCTCGTACGATCGGATCTACGCGATCGTGCGAAAGATTCCGCGCGGGCGCGTGACGACGTACGGAACAGTCGCGCGGCTCGCGGGTCTCGATGGTCAAGCGCGCCTCGTGGGCTACGCGCTGCACGCGCTGCGCGACGGAACCGGAGTTCCCTGGCATCGCGTCATCAACGCGCAGGGAAAGCTGAGTCTTGTGCGCGCATCATCGAGCGCCGGCGTGACGCAGTTCATGCGCCTCGCGCGCGAAGGCGTTCGCGTGGACGCGGCCGGGCGAATCCCGCTCGCGAAGTACGGATGGCGTGTGACAGCGATCGGTCCTGATCGCCGCATCCGGAGGACGGCCGACCGTCCACTCACACGGACGAAAGGCCAGCGTTGAATTGGGGCGGCCGCCCAGCTAAACCGAGCAGTCGCAATGACTTTCAATGCTAAATGGCCGGCACTCCGGCATGGTCTCGTCCGTGCTTTTACCGAGCAGTGAGGCGAACAACCTTCACACTCACTCTCAAACGATATGCGCAGCCTTCATCGTCTTTTCATCGCCAGCGCAACGGTCGCGACAAGCCTTGCGACCGCGATGCCTGCTGTCGCGCAAGCGCCCGGCTCGGGCACTGTGCTGCACGTCTCGCCGTACGTCGGCTACATGGTGTTCGGCGATTATCTCAAAGGGCCAATCGGCACGACGCTGAGCAACGCGCCTGGCTTGCTGTACGGAGCGCAAGTCGGCCTGTCGCTCGCGCCGAACCTGTCGCTCATTGGCAACGTTGGCTACT
Source organism: Gemmatimonadaceae bacterium (assembly GCA_036002925.1). GTDB lineage: Bacteria > Gemmatimonadota > Gemmatimonadetes > Gemmatimonadales > Gemmatimonadaceae > JAQBQB01. Next base: position 2,446 of record DASYSU010000212.1, read on the forward strand.
CGGCGTCCGACATCAAGGTCGGCATTCCGTTCCTCGGCGGTGTCTCCGTGGGCAACAGCTCGATGCTGATGTACGACGCGGGGCTCGAGTACAACTTTGGTTCATCGAAGGCGGGATCGATGCCGTTGTCGCCGTTCATTCAGGCTGGCGCCGGCGCGATGCGATACAACATCAACGAGTCGATCCTCAACACGCAGGCGACGAATTTCGCCGGCAACGTCGGTGTCGGCGCTGATGTCGCGCTGGGCCGCGGGCTCGCGCTGCGGGTTCTGGCCAAGGACTACATCGGCAAGTTCAACTTCCAGGACGCGACCGGGCTCGGCATCAACGGAGACGTAGCGCACAACTTTGCGCTCAGCGCCGGATTGCGATTCGATTTCTGATCGAGGGTGGCGGCGGGGTGGAGGGGGCGAACGGGAGCGTCAGCAATGGCGCTCCCGTGTCGCATTTCGTCTCAATCCCTGTGTAGTTTTCGCGGCACACTTTCGAGCAATCGACATTCGCTGCGTCGCATAGAGATTGATGGCCACCAAGAAACCAAGACCGAAGCAACGTCGCGCGTCACCGGTCCGGCGCGTCACCAAGTCGAAGCCGGCGGCCGCGAAGCGCGCGCGACGCTCTCCAAGCGGCAAGGCCGGGCCAGTGAACGAATGGATGGAGCTGCGGCGCTCGCCCATCCATGGCCTGGGTGCGTTCTCGCTGACCGACATCCCGAAGGGAACACGCGTGATCGAGTACACCGGCGAAAAGATCAGCAACGCCGAGGCCGATCGACGCTACGACGACGACGCGATGTCGCAGCATCATACGTTCTTGTTCATCTTGAACGATCGCACCTGCGTCGATGCCGCGTTCGAGGGCAATGAGGCGCGATTCATCAACCACTCGTGCGATCCGAATTGCGAGGCGGTGATCGAACGCGGCCACATCTGGATCGAGGCGCTGAAGACGATTCCGGCCGGTACCGAGTTGGCCTATGACTACGCCTACGAGGATGATCCGAAGTACACCGAGAAGGATCTGCTCTTCTATGCGTGCAAGTGCGGTGCGGCCAAATGCCGCGGCACCATCGTGAATACGCGGAAGAAGCTCAAGCGGTGAGCGCACTCCGGGCGTTGTTGGCGGGCGTCGTCGACTACGCCGGACTCTTTCCGCCCGCCGGCGTCGACATGATGGATGCCGTGCAAAACTACAGTGAGTATCGAACGCGCGACGAGTCTTGGATGCTGGGCCGCTTCGTCGTTCCCACGCCCCGCCTCGATGACTTCAGCGAGCAACTTCACGCCATCAGCGCGCAGGCCGGGCCCGAATGGCGACTGAGCGCGCTGCTCGGCAACGATATCGACGCCGACGTCGAACGCGTTCGGAACTTCAACCGCTCGCATCGAGGCCGAGCGCGTGTCGACACACTCGAGGCAAAGATCGGCTCGACGGATGCGATTCGGCGCGCCGCATCGGCGGTCGGACGTGAGTTTTCTTTGTTTGCCGAGCTCTCCGTCGGCGAGGAGCTCGAGACGCTCATCGATGCCGCGAAGGAAGCGGGCATTAACGCAAAGCTTCGAACCGGCGGCGTTACCGCCGACGCGTTTCCGTCGGTCACGTCGGTGGTGCGATTCATCCGCTGCTGCATCGTCGC
>DASYSU010000213.1:0-3723 GCA_036002925.1 Gemmatimonadaceae bacterium
TTGACCTTCAAAATGGTTCCCTTTGTCCTCGGCGGGTTGGAACCGTTAGCGCGACATCGTGCGAAAGCGTGAAGAACCCGCCAATCAAACGGAGCACATAAACGATCGTCAGCGCCAGTCGCGCACTGCGTTCCTCCGTTCACCCGTTCCACCGTTCCACCGTTCCGTTCCACCGTCTAAAACCTCCACTCCCGAATAATGAACCCACCATATGCGGGAACGGTGCGGATCGGCTGAGCGTTGAGCGTCGGCTCGCTCAATAGGATTCGCGGCTCGGCGCTCACGCGGAACTGCCAACCATCGGCGGTTCGATGCTCGATCGCGGCGCCGGGCCGCATCGCCTGCTCTTGCACCGTCAGGAACGTGCGTCCGTTGATGTACTTGCCCGCCTCGATCTTCGTCTGCGTCAAGAAATTGCCGATGCCGCGCCCGCCGATCTCTGTCGGCGCGTCAGCCGGTGTGATGTCGAACACGTCGGTGCCGAACGCGCGTCCCGCTTGCTGTTGAAGTTGTTCGACCGCGACGCCCAACGCCACACTCTCGAGTCGTCGGACGGCGAGTTGTGCGCCGGCCCCAAAGAGATCACTCGTCGCGGCGTTGCCCGCGATACTCGATGAGCTGACCGAAAGCAGCGACGTCGCCGGTTGACCGAACGCCAAAAGGCTGAGCAGCTCCGATTGCGTGCGCGGGGGCTGCGCGTCGCTCTCGAGCGAAAGTTTAGGACGACGCAACGTGCCGCCGATCAACACACGGATGTTGACCGCGCCGCGCGACGCGAGCGCCACCTGATACTCACCAGTGATCTGCAGCGTCGGATTCAGATCCGGACTCCCGATGAACATCGCGGAGCCGCGCCGGATCTGGAATCGCTTGCTGAGGAAGTTGTACTCGCCGCGATCGGTCGCCACCACGCCGACCAGCGTGAACGCCTGCTGCTCGGCGCGCACCGCCACTGGCTCGTCGGTGTAGACCTCGACATTCGCTTCGCGGTTTCGCACCCACGTGTTGTGTTTCACGCCCAGCGCGATGTCGACGCGAAGGTTCGCGAGGAGCGGCGACTGAGGCGGGAACAGATTGCGATCGGAAGTGATCGCGGTGTCGAGCACGTTGAACAGCGCCGGATCGCCGGCGCCGATCATGTGCCGCCCCGTCGGTTCGGGCGCGTAGACCACGCCCTGCACGATCGTCACCGCGCCGCTCAGGTACGCCGACTGGAATGGACCGGTGATCGCCAAGCCCGCATCGACGCGAACGTTGGCGTAATTGTTGTTCATGAGCTCCGCGCCGCTCGACACGAGGTACAGGTTGAACGCCGGCTCGCGCCAACTCCCGACCGCGAGCGTCCCACGAAGACGCACGGGTCCCTTCGCCCATCCGGCGATCGAGTCGACGTAGACCGTGTCGTTCGCCATGCGAATCGTGGCGTTCAAGTCCTGAATCACCGCGCCGGTCGAAACCACCGTCACCGATCCGTGATCGAGCGCGAACGCGCCGGCAAGCGAGGGCCGTCGCAACGTTCCTCGCATCGTTACCTTGCCGCCGGCTCGACCATGAAAGTCTGCTACGAGATCTGTGAACTGCGGGATCAGCTCGAGTGGAAGACTGTCGGCAACGACGTCGACCGACATCGGGAGCGGGAGTAGCCGATCGGCCGGCGCGCCACTCATCGCCAAGTCGATCGGCAATCGCGCGTCGGCGACCACCATCGGTTGGCCGCTCGCCCGCACCATATCGACGTGCGTCACCAACTCGCGGTCTGCGTAGCCGAAGCGCGCACGCAAATCGGGAACAGGCGCCCCGTTGTACTTGCCCTCGATCATACCGAATGCGCCGCGGAACGCCGGATTGCTCAATGTTCCGTTCATCGTCGCGTGCATCGTCGCGACGCCCGTCACATCGACATCCGTCTGAACGAGGTCCAAGACGTTCGCCAGCGGGAAGTTGTCGACGTCGAGCGTGAAGTCACCAGCGCCCTTCGTCGGCAGCAATCCGTTCGCGTAGATGCGACCATTGCCGCGATTCCGCAGCTCCAGGTTGGTGACACGAAGTCCCGGTCCGCCCCACTGCAGCGCCGATTCGTGTGGCATCGACCAATACGCCGTATCGAATCGGAACGTCATGTTGGCGAGACGAAGCTCCTTGCGGTCCGTGTACAGCGCGTATTCGCCTTTAGCTGCGTATTGCCGATTGCCGGCTTGCGTCACGACGACCTCGATGTGGCCACCCGGCGACGCATAACTCCCGCGCACGTTCACCGAGTCGAACGCGAAGCCCATCGCGCTCACGCCGCCCGCGTCGACGCCGACCGCGAGATTCGATTGCGGGGTCCGCGCGTGCGTCCACGCATACTCGGTTTGCAGTTGCTTCACTGAGTTGCCGCGCACGAGAATGTTCTCCCCGCCGGCGCGCCCGCGCAGATCGAAATCGTACACGTTGCCGCGCAGCGTTCCGGCGGCGATCAGCGCGCCCATCATCGTATCGCGCGGAACCGGTTTTGGCGCGGCGACGACGAGCTTCGGCCCCGGTCGGCCCGAAATCAATCGCTCCATCTCGGTCGCGCGCGCGATCCGCGCCGAATCCGCTTTCGCTTGTCGCACGGCTCGCGCGACGACACCTGGTCGCGGTGGCACTGTCGGCGCCGCGCCCGGAGTCTTCGGCAACCATCGATTGAACGCGCCGAGCGAATCGACGGCGACTTTGTACGTGAGCTCGCCGGTGCGACCGCGCGCCAGTCCAAAGGTCCCGGACACGTTCGCGGCGGTGTGCGCGCCGCTCGCATACAACTTCTGCACGTCGGCCACGCCGCCATTCAGACTCACCCGCACCGCCATGGTGTCGACCGCGATGCTGTCCCACCGCGACGTCGACAGATCCGCCGCGACCGTCGTGTGCATCGTCGCGAGCTGCGTGCCTCGTCCGTGCACCGCGACCTGCGCGGTCAACGATGTCACCGGCGCCTTGCTGTCGATCGTGCGCAGGTTGAGCGTGACGAGCGACGCCGAGAGGTTGTAGCCTTTGTCTCGGCTGACGAGATCGACCGTGCCGCGGGTCGCGAACCGTCCGCCGTCGGGCAGAGTCAAATCCGCGCGCACGCGAAGATCGCGCATCGGTCCGTTGAGACGGATCGGTCCCGTCGCGCTGCCTTGAAGGCCGGCCGCCGGAACGAATCGCCCGATCTCCACGAGCGACACGGGTCGCACAGTCGCGTCGACGTCGAGCCATTGCCCGGCGCCCATGCGGATCGTCGCCTTGCCATCGACCACCGACTGCGTCCCGCGATCGCGCAAGTCCACGCCGCCAACAACGGCGAGCTGCGCGGCTGTCGATCCGTTCACCGTCGCGGATCCGGTCATCACGCCGCCGATTGGCAACGTCGGATACCACGTCCGCGCCATGTCGACTTGCACCGGCAGCAACTGCACTCGAAGATCGCGCGCCCGCACGCCGCGTCCCGGAAATCCAACTTCACCCACGGCCACGATCCGGCTGCGTCCCGCGCGCGTATCATCGAACGTCACATCGCCATTCACCGCGAGCGCGTTACGTCCACCGTTTACCGTCGCGCGTCCGGCGAGCACGCCCCGCCGCGGCGACTTCAAATGCGGAATGAGCTGCTCGAGCATCCGCGTGTCGACGCCCGAGAAACGCAGATTCGTATTGTGAATCGTGATCGTGTCGGCCAGCGTCACACCGATCGAGCCCGTCGTGTGCGACGTTCCCATC
>DASYSU010000214.1:0-18623 GCA_036002925.1 Gemmatimonadaceae bacterium
CAAGCTCGGTCGACCGCGCGGATTCCGCATCTCAGTGAACGAGGTGCGGCCGTCGGCGGGCGCGGGATTCGTCGTGGCGCAGTGCGGTGACATCATGACGATGCCTGGATTGCCGAAAGAGCCGGCTGCCGAGCGGATGGCGCGTCTCCCGAGCGGGGAGATCGTCGGGCTCTTCTAGCCGAACATTGTCATCGCGAACAGGCGATGGGAATGATCGAGGCGCTTTGCTATGCGTGAACCTCGGTTCGAGACGGGGGTACAGTCCCTGTGAACCAGCCCCAACCGCGCAAAGGTCTAAAACAAACGCTTCAGCGACTCGTAGTGTCCAACACTGAGGTCCGTCACGCGGCCGCTGACACGGCTGCGCGATGTTCATCATTTTGTAACGGAGTTCGCATTGCAGTTTACATGTGCCGCTACTAAGGTGATGCGAGGCCGTCCGCAGGTCTGTTTGCGGTAACACCCACCTGTTCGAGGCTTGTCACGATGCAACAGCTGCGCAAGCGTTGGCTGCCCCTGCTCATCCTCGCGCTGGTCATCGGCGGGCCAATTGCCTGGTACAAGTGGCCGTCGACCGCGTCGGCGGCGGAGGCGTCGCTCAGCGCTCCGGTCAAGCGCGGTAACTTCAAAGTCGTCGTGACGACCACCGGCGAGCTCCGCGCGCGAAAGTTCGTGCAGGTCCAAGGTCCGGCGAATGCCCAGACCGTTCAGGTCTATCAGACGAAGATCTCGTCGCTCGTTCCGGAAGGCTCGGTCGTGAAGGAAGGCGACGTCATCGCCGAGCTCGATCGGGCCCCGATCGCGACCAAGGCGGCCGACGTCACGCTGGCGCTTCAGAAGGCGCAGGCGGAATTCACGACGGCGCAGCTGGATTCGGCGCTCAACCTCGCGCAGTCGCGCGAAGACGTCCGAACCGCCGAGTACACGCTCGAGGAAAAGAAGCTCGCGAAAGAGCAAGCGCAGTATGAGGCGCCCACCATCAAGCGTCAGGCCGAGATCGACTACGAGAAGGCGCAACGCGCGCTCGAACAGTCGAAGCGCAACCTCGACACGAAAACGAAACAAGCGGTGGCGAAGATGTCATCGGTGGGCGCCGACCTTGGTCGCCAGCAGAATCAGCTCAAGGCGATCCAGGAGGTGATGGGGAACTTCACCATCAAGGCGCCGTCGGCCGGAATGGTGATCTACATTCGCGAATGGAACGGCAAGAAGAAGGGAGTCGGGTCGCAGTGGAATACGTGGGACAACACCGTCGCCACGTTGCCCGATCTCGCGCAAATGGAATCGCAGACGTATGTGAATGAAGTCGACGTACGGAAGTTGAGCGTCGGCCAGCCGGTGCAGATCGCGCTCGACGCCGATCCGACGAAGAAGCTCCCCGGCACGGTCACGAGCATCGCCAACGTCGGTGAGCAGCGGCCGAATCAGGACTCGAAGGTATTCGAGGTGAAGATCGAAGTCACCAAGTCCGACACCACGCTGCGGCCCGGCATGACCACGTCGAACGCGATCGAGACGGCGTCGCTCCCCAATGTCCTGTCCATTCCGCTCGAGGCGGTCGTGAACGAAAGCGGCTACTCGTACGTCTACAAGAAGGATGGGCGCGGCGTCGTGAAGCAAATGGTGGAGACCGGGATCACGAACGACAACGAGATCGTCATCAAGAAAGGTCTCGAGAAAGACGAGCGCGTGTTGCTGACTCCGCCCACCGATAAGGCGAGCATTCGAACCATCACGATTCCTGGATTAAAGCCGATCGTCGCGCCGACGACTGGCGCCGACACCGCGAAGAGCGTCACGCTGCCGGCGAAGAAGCCCGCGCCGATGTCGTCGCCGGTACCTGTAGGCACGAAACCAAAAGGCTGAGACGTGGCCGCGGTTGCCTTGGCTCCGGATGCGTCGTCGCCGTCGCGCACCCGAGCCCTGATTGCGCACATCGCATTTAGTGCCGGCACGGCCGCGGAAGCGGTTGCGCACAACAAGCTGCGCGCGTCCCTGACCTCGCTCGGAATCCTGTTCGGTGTCGCGTCGGTGATCGCGATGCTCGCCATCGGCAATGGCGCCGAGCAGGAGATCCTCCAGCAGATGCGACTGCTCGGCGCGAACAACATCGTCGTCACGCCGATCGTGGAGCAGAAAGAGGGCAAGGTCGAGAACGACGACGCGAAGAAGCAGTCGAAGAAGTTCACGCCCGGGCTCACGTATCTGGACGCCCAGGCGATCAAAGAGGCGATTCCGGCCGTGTCGGCCACGAGCAGCGAAGTCGTCGTGAATAGCGTGCTGACCCGCGAGGGCCACCACCGTTCCGGAAAGATCGTCGGCGTCGATTCGAGCTACTTCCGTGTGATGAATCTCCGAATCGCCGAGGGTGCGCCGTTCGCGGCGATGCACTTCAGGACTGCCGGTCCGGTGACGATCATCGGCCAGGGAGTGAAGTCGCGCTTCTTCACGACGGAAGATCCGATCGGACGAACGCTCAAGGTCGGCAACGCGTGGTTGACTGTCGTCGGCGTGCTCGAGGACCGCGCAAAAATCTCAGCTGAGACGGCAAAACAGCTCGGCATTCGCGACGCGAACATGGACGTCTACGTGCCTCTGCCGACGATGCTCCTCCGGTATCGCAATCGTGCCGAGGTAACGCAAGAGGAGATGGAGCTCGCCGCGCGCGCATTCAACTCGACCGACTCGTCCGAGACGGATGATCAGCGAGCGGAAAAACGCAACTACCACCAACTCGATAAGATCATCGTGCAGGTCGATCAGTCGGACGCGGTGGGATCCGTCGCCGCGGTCACGCGGCGCATGCTTCAGCGCCGGCACAACGACGTCACTGACTTCGAGATCACGGTTCCCGAGCTGTTGCTCAAGCAACAACAGCGCACGAAAACGATCTTCAACATCGTGCTCGGCGCGATCGCTTCGATTTCGCTCGTCGTCGGCGGCATTGGCATCATGAACATCATGCTCGCGTCGATTCTCGAGCGCATTAAGGAGATCGGCGTTCGGCGTGCGGTCGGCGCGACGCAAAAAGACATCGGCGCTCAGTTCTTGAGTGAGGCGGTCATGATCAGCCTCGCCGGTGGGATCGCCGGCATCATCGTCGGTGGAATTCTCAGCTTCGCGATCCAGCGAATCGCGCACATCAATACCATCGTGTCGGCGATGTCGGTCTTTGTGGCGTTCGGAGTGTCGGTGGCGGTGGGATTGGTGTTCGGGATCATGCCGGCTAATAAGGCGGCGAAACAAGATCCAATTGTCTGTTTGCGCTACGAGTGAAGAGTCAGGAACGGTGCGTTCGCCGTTCCTTCACCACCAATTCGTGAAGTGTCTTATGCGTCTCTCCCTCCTCGCACTCGCGATCCCTCTGGCCCTTCGAGCCCAGTCTCCGCAGACGCTCACGTTGCAGGACGCCATCAGCATGGCTCAGCGCCAGGGGCCTGCCGCCCAGATTGCGCGAAGCCAACGCGACGCCGCTCGATGGCGCGACCGCGCCTTCAATTCGCGGTTGATGCCGCAGCTCTTCTTGCGCGGCGACGCGGCGAATCTCAACCACGGCATCAATCAAGTCCCGCAGCCTGACGGGTCGACGTTGTTTCTGGGGCAGTCGCAGAACGTGTCGTCGTTCCAGCTCGGCTTCGACCAGCGGATTCCCCTCACGGGCGGAACGATCTCGATCGGCTCGGCGATCACGCGCTTCGATCAATTCAGCAGCGAGAACACGAAGTATTGGCAAACGTCGCCCGTCGTCGTGACGCTGCAGCAGGATCTGTTCAAGCCGCGTGCAATCGTCTGGGAGGAACGCATCCAATCGTTGAGCGCTAGTGTCGCCGAGCGTGGCTATCTCGAGGCGCGCGAGGACGTCGCCGGCAATACGGCAGACGCGTTCTTCAATCTGTACGCGCAGCAGATGACGCTGGCCAATGCGACGAGCAATGCCGCGATCAACGACACGCTCTACACGCTCAACAAGGGGCGGTTCGAGGTCGGGAAGATCGGCGAGAACGATCTGTTGAAGAGCGAGCTCGCGCTGCTGCGCGCGCGCGCCGCGGTGGACGACGCGCGACTCGCCCGCGATCGCGCCGAAGCCGCACTGCGCCGTCTGATCGCCTACCCCGAGGGCCAAGCGATCTCGATCGTGACGCCGGATTCGATTCCGTCGGTGGACGCGGATCCCGATCTCGCCGTGAAGGAAGCGCTCAAGAACTCGAGCACGATGGAGCAAGGCGCTCTCGACGCCGTCGTGAGCAAGCGAAATATGACAACGGCAAAATTGAACAATCGGTTCAACGCCAGCATCGTCGCGAGTGCAGGCTTCAACCAAACCGCGCCCGTGTTCCGCGACGCGTATCAAAGTCCACTCGGCAAGCAGACGCTGACCGTCGGCGTCAATATGCCGATGCTCCAGTGGGGTGCTGGCCACGCTGACGTCGAGGCAGCGAAGGCGGACGAGCAGCGGACCGCGTCGAACACCAAGGTGCGTCGCGATGCGCTCGTCGAGGATGCGCGCTTCTCCGCGCTCCAACTTCAGCAGGCGCAGCGCAATGTCCTCATTTCAGCGAAGGCCGACACCGTCGCCGCGAAACAGTTCGAGGTGGCGCGCAACCGGTACATCATCGGTAAGATCAACAACACCGACCTATACAACGCGCAGACCGAAAAGGATGCGGCGGTGTTGGCCTATGTGCAGGCGCTGCGCGGCTATTGGACCGCGTATTATCATCTGCGCCGCGTCACCCTGTATGATTTCGCGAAAAAGCAGGAGATGTCGGACCAGCCCGAGCGATAGCCGGCATGCCCCCGACCACCTTGACAGCCTTCGTGCCGTGCCCTAGCATGTGGTCCATGACTCGCGCCGCCGCCTACCGCTATTACTACTACTTTGCGACCCCGTTCACGGGCCGTTGGAGTCGTACGCGGTAGAATCGGCACACAACCGCGAACAACGCAACGACCCGTGGACTCCACGGGTCGTTTTTCGTTTTCGCCTCCCGCTTTGCTTCCGTTTCTCGCCATGATCATCATCACCCGTCCAAACGTGACCGACGCCGAAATCGACCACATCCGCGAACGCATCGAGTCGGTCGGCATGCGCACACACCTTTCGCGCGGCGAACACCGCACGATCATCGGTTGCATCGGCGACGAGTCGCTGCTGCACGAAGTTCCGCTTCGATCGCTTCCGGGCGTCGAATCGGTCACGCCAATTCTCAAGCCGTACAAGCTCGCGTCGCGCGAGTTCGCCGTCGATCGCACCGTGGTCCGCGTCGGCGGACGCGACGGCGCGGCGACATTCGGTGGCTCGGCGATCACGGTCATTGCCGGCCCATGCTCGGTGGAGAGTCGCGGGATGCTCATCGAGACGGCGCACGCCGTGCGCGCCGCCGGCGCCACCATGCTGCGAGGCGGCGCGTTCAAGCCACGCACGTCACCGTACGCCTTCCAAGGGCTTGGCGCCGAGGCGCTGCGTCTCCTCGCCGACATCCGCACCGAGACCGGGCTACCGGTCGTCACCGAGGTGATGGACACGCGGCAGGTCGACCTCGTTGCCGAACACGCGGACATGCTTCAGGTCGGCGCGCGCAACATGCAAAACTTCGCGCTGCTCGCCGAGCTCGGACATGTGCGACGCCCCATCCTGCTCAAACGCGGGCTCTCAGCCACGATCAAAGAACTCTTAATGGCTGCCGAGTATATCATGGCGAATGGAAACCATGACATCGTGTTGTGTGAGCGGGGCATCCGCACGTATGAGACCGCGACGCGCAACACGCTCGACATCGCGGCGATCCCCGTGCTCAAGCGCGAGACGCATCTCCCGGTGATCGTCGACCCGAGTCATGCCGGCGGCGACGCCGACCTCGTCGCACCGCTTGCCTTCGCGGCGATTGCGGCGGGCGCGGACGGTCTCATCGTCGAGGTCCATCCCGATCCCGAGAATGCGCTCTCCGACGGCGACCAGTCTCTCGCGCCTCCAGCATTCGCGACGATGATGCAGCAGCTGGAGGCATTCGCTGCCGCCACTGGCCGGTCGATTGGGCATGAAACGCCCACCGCCTGGGCGGTTGCATGACCGACTCCGCGCAAAACACCGACGCGTTGGCCGAGCTCACGCGGTGTCGCGCGGAGATCGAGCGCATCGACAACGAAATCGTCGGACTCTTGGCCAAGCGTCTCGCGCTCGGAAAACGGACCGGTGAGCTCAAGCGGCTCGCCGGACTGCCGATACTCGATCCGACGCGCGAGGCCGCCGTCATTCGCCGCGTCACCGGCGTGGCGCGCGACGCCGGCCTTCCGTCCGAGCCCGTCCGCGAAGTGTTTTGGCAGATCGTCGGGATGTCGCGTCGCGCACAAGACGCCGGCCACGAATGATGGAGGACGACTTTAGCACCGCGGCGATTGTCGGACTGGGTCTCATTGGCGGCTCGCTGGCGCGCGACTTGGCGGAACGCGGAGTCGCTGTTCGCGCCTACGACGCCGAGCCGCATCACCTGAGATCAGCGCTTCGCGATGGCTTCGTCGCCGAACCGCTCGACGCGACGCTCAGCGGAGTGTGCGAGGCGGAAGTCGTCATCGTTGCGGTACCGGTTGACGCAGCCACCGACGTGCTCCGGCGAATCGCACCGCATGCGGCGAAGGCTAAACTGATCACCGATGTCGGCAGCACGAAATCGCGCATCGTCGCTCTGGCCGCGAACCTCGGACTCGGATCGCGCTTCGTCGGATCGCATCCGTTGGCCGGTGATCATCGCTCGGGTTGGGATGCGTCGCGCACCGGATTGTTCTCGAATGCGCGCGTGTACATCTGCCCTCCATCCGAAGCGCCGGCCGCGGTCGTCGATCTCGCCGCCGACTTTTGGCGACGACTCGGAGCAAATCCTGCCGTCGTGACCGCCGACGACCACGACCGACAGCTCGCGTGGACGAGCCATTTGCCGCACATGGTGTCGACGGCACTGGCGCTCGCGCTCGCACGCACCGGTGTCGAGCGGGCCGACCTCGGGCCCGGAGGCCGAGACGTGACGCGTCTTGCCGGCGGCTCGCCCGACGTGTGGACCGCGATCGCGCGCGAGAATGCCGCCGCGCTCGACGCGGCGCTCGCTTCCGCGGAGCGCGAGCTCGCAGGACTTCGAAGCGCACTCCATCGCGCCGACGCGACTGAGTTGCGCGAACGATTCGCCGCCGCGCGCCGTTGGTTTGACGTCTGACCCTTCGGCGTTATCGTCCTAGTATCTCGCACCCAAGGTCATCGCTTCCGGGGCAACGCCTATGCTAAACTCACAGGGCCGTTTCGTCTGGCATGATCTCACGACGTCGAACACTGATGCCGCTGCGTCGTTTTACACACAGGTCACTCCGTGGAAGACGCAGCCCGGCGACCACGACCCGAATTACATCATGTGGGTCAACGACGGCCAGCCGATCGGCGGCTTGCTGTCGCTCAGCGACGAACTAACGGCGCGAAACGTTCCGCCGCATTGGTTGCCCTACGTGTATGTGTACGACGTCGACGCGTGCACACGTCAAGTGAAGGCGCTCGGCGGACAGGTGCTCATGGGACCGCACGAAGTACCAAACGTCGGATGCTGGTCGGTGATCAGCGATCCCCACGGCGCGACGATCGGACTGTACGAGCCCGAAGCGAAGGTCCCGATGGAATATCGCAAGCCGCGTCGCGGCGAATTCTCGTGGCACGAGCTGGCGACGACCGATTACAAGGCGGCGTTCGACTTCTACCGCGCGCTCTTCACGTGGGAGAAGATCAATGAGTCCGACATGGGCGAGATGGGCACCTACTTAGAATTCGGAAAGAAAGGAGTTCCGTTCGGCGGAATGTTCAATCGTCGGCCCGACATGCCGCCGCCCAATTGGCTGTCGTACATCCGTGTCGAGGACCTGAGAGGAGCGGCCGAATCGGTGAAGAAGCTCGGCGGCGACGTCCACCAGGGGCCGGTGGAAGTGCCAGGCGGCGACATGATCGCGATGTGCTCTGATCCTCAGGGCGCCGCGGTCGCGTTCCACATGATGAAACTGTAACAGGTCCGAAGCAATCGTCCCCGACTTCATGTCCATTCCGAATTCGAAGTTCTCGCCCGTCGCGCGTCTGCTCGGCCTCGCTGCGGCGGTCGTTGCTCTCGCGGCGTGGGGCGAAGTCGGCCACCGAATCACGGGTGAAGCCGCCGCACTCAAGATGCCGCCATCGACGCCGGCGTTCTTCCGAAATGCGTCGCACCAGCTCGCGTATCTCAATCCGGAACCTGATCGGTGGCGCGATCGCGGCGAGCGCACGCTGGATCCCGCGCTCGAGGGAGCGACTGCCCCGGATCATTTCATCGACATGGAGATGGCGGCGCCACCGGTGCTTGCGGCGGCGCTCAAGGCGTCGGACCGCTACGGCTACCTCGATACGCTGAGGGCGGCCGGCGTGAAAGGTGTCGTGATGGGGCTTCTGCCATTCCGTATCCTCGAGCTATCGCAGCAGCTGCGCCAAGATTTTCGTGAATGGCGTGTCGCGCCCGACTCGACCAAGCCATGGATCGAAGCACGCATCATCGACGACGCAGGCATCCTCGGCCACTACGTCGGTGATGGCTCGAATCCCGCGCACACGTCGATTCAATACAACGGGTGGACCGGTCCGAATCCGAATGGTTACGCGACGGATAAGCGTTTCCATGGGCGATTCGAGTCGGCGTACGTCGGTGCCAACATCAAGCTCGCCGATGTTGTATCGCAAATGGATACGGTTGCCCGCGTGTTTCCGGATCTACGCGCCGCGATCATCTCATATCTTCGTGAGACGAACGCGCAGGTCGAGCATCTGTACCAACTCGACAAGGCGCATCCATTCGATTCGACGACCACGTCTGCCGAGGACAAGGCCTTTACCGTCGAACGACTCACTGCCGGCGCGCGAATGCTGCGCGACATCTGGTGGACGGCGTGGGTCACGAGCGGACAACCTGTGCCGAATCCGTCGCGATAAGATCCAACCGTCGTTCCATCCGCCTGGAACATCGCTTGCTTTTCTAGAGGCAGGATGACGAGGTCGTCGTCATCAGACTCCTCAAATGAAGCAGGCTCATGATGCCGGAACGATCCGAACAATCTAGGAACAAGGTGGTGGCCGCGGCTCTGCTCGCCTTCGGCGCGCTCGTCGCAATCGGGGCGGCTCGACTTCAAGGCGCTGGACCGCACGCCGGCGATCCGAGCATCTCACTAGTCGCCGATTTGGACCAACGGAAACTCAGCATATTGCGCGGCGATAATTCGGTGGAAGCCTTCCCAATCGCGATTGGAAAGGGCAGCAAGCAGACGCCGCGCGGTCATTACAGTATTCGCAAGATCGTATGGAATCCGTCGTGGGTGCCGCCCGACGAGCCGTGGGCGAAAGACAAAACGGCACAGCCGCCCGGAGCGAAAGACAATCCGATGAAGCTGGTCAAGATTTTCTTCCAGGAGCCGGACTACTACATCCACGGCACGAGCGAAGTCGAGAGCCTCGGCGAGGCGGCATCTCACGGCTGCTTGCGGATGGATCCGGATGACGCCTATCGCGTCGCGCGTTTTCTGATGGAGAACGGCGGCCAACCACGCGACGAAAGTTGGTTCTGGCGCGTACTTCACCTTCGGAGCGAAACGAAGACGGTCTATCTCGACCACCCGATTCCGATGACGGTGACGGGCAACTGACCTCGCGAGCGCGCGCGAAAATCGTGGCATGGCTGGCTAGAACCGACCCGATGCGGTTACCTATCCAGCCATCCTTTTATCCGCGTGCCCACGATGCCCAATTCGGCGCCCGAGCTTCTCTACCTCCTCCACGGCGATCCGGCTGAACTCGCCGAGACACTCGCCGGAATGCGCGCGGCGGATATCGCCGAAGCGTTGCACGATCTTCCACCGGCCGGTGCAGCAAAGGTCATGTCCGCGCTGCCATTCGATCTCGCCGTTCAAGTCTTCGACGAGCCGGAGCTCGATCATCGCTACGAGATCGTGCAGCTCATGGAGACGGAGGCCGCGGTCGCGCTCATCGAGGCGATGTCGGCCGACCAGCAAGCCGACTTGTTCCGCGGCATTCGCTCCGATGACCGGGATCGTCTGCTCGCCAAGCTCGACGAGGACACGCGGCAGGCGCTGAAGCTACTGCTTCGATATCGCGCCGAGTCGGCCGGCGGTATCATGACGACTGAAGTCCTCACCGTGCCGTCGGATTGGAGCGTCGATCAAACGCTGTCCTACATCAGCGAGGTCGCGCGAAACAAAGAGACGGTGTACGTGATCTACGTGCTCGACGATCACGAGCATCTGATCCACGTCGTCTCGTTACGGCAGCTGATGGTGGCCGACCGCGCGGCCACGGTGCGCGACGTCGGGAATCGGCGGAAGCCGGTGACCGTGTCGCCCGAGACCGATCGCGAAGAGGTGGCGCGCGTGATCGCGAAGTACAACTTGCTCGCGGTCCCGGTGGTCGACGACGAGCATCATGTCCTCGGCATCGTCACAGTCGACGACGTGATCGACGCGATCGTCCGCGAACAGACCGAGGACGTTCAGAAGTTCGGCGGTATGGAAGCACTTGGCGCGCCGTACATGGATATCGGTCTCGGACGCATGATTCGAAAACGCGCGCCGTGGCTCTGCGCACTTTTTCTATCGGAGATGCTGACGGCGACTGCAATGCAGCGCTTTCAATCGGAGATCGATCGCGCCACGCTGCTGGCCATGTTCATTCCACTCGTCATGAGCTCTGGCGGCAACTCGGGCTCGCAAGCGACGTCGTTGATCATCCGCGCGCTCGCGCTGGGTGAAATCAAATTGCGCGACTGGTGGCGCATCGCCGTGCGCGAGCTGCCGACCGGTCTGGTCCTCGGCGGAATCCTCGGCGTCATTGGGTTCATTCGCATTCTGCTCTGGCAGATGTTCGGCTTCTTCGATTACGGGGCGCACCATAACCTCGTCGCGTTGACCGTCGGTTGCTCGCTCGTCGGCATCGTGACCTTCGGCTCGCTCGCCGGATCCATGTTGCCGTTCGTTCTGCGTCGTCTCGGATTCGACCCGGCGTCGGCGTCGGCGCCGTTCGTCGCCACGCTCGTCGATGTCACGGGATTGGTCATCTACTTCAGCGTCGCGTGGGTCATTCTGCACGGTACGTTGCTGTAGTTGCGCCGACGTTCGTTGCAATAGAACGGGAGTTCGTTGCTCCCATACTGTCGCACGATGATCGCCGCGGTACACTCCGTCGCATGAAGACACGTCGATCGATTCAGGAGCTGTCGGTCTGGGCGATCCTCGCCTTCGCCGGCGGATGCTTCGCGAGCTGGACCGACGCGGCAGCCAACGAGGTGCAGGGAGCAGTGCTCGCGGCGATGCTCGCGGCATTCGCATTGACACTGCCGGGTCGAGCGCCCGCACTGCTCGTCGCAGTCGCCGCGACGATCGCGTTCCCGATCGTTCATGCGCTGCGAGCACACGTGTTCGATCCGAGCTATTTGATGTTGATCATCCCGACATCGATCGCCGCGTTCGGCGGACGTTTGGCCGGAACGCTGCTCGACACCGCGACATCGCGACTCGCCGAGGTGGAAACGACGCCGAGCGCGCCGTGGACTTCACGCCCCCTGTCGAAGCGCTTTGTGCTGGCCGTCGGGCTCGTGACCATCGCCGTCGCGGGCCTGCCGGCCGTGTCGACAAGCCTCGGCGCGCTGCGACATCCTGCCGCGGCATGGCTCGCAATGGTGTGGCAAGTGATGACGCTGCTCGGTTGGATCGGATTCACACCGTTGATTCTCCGCGAGCGAGCGACGTCGAATGCGACCGCGAACGTCGAAGCCGGATTGACCGCCTTTGGAGCCCTCAGGCACGCAGCCGCAGTCGCCGTGCTGACGGTGACGCACGCACTCGCCGTCGTCAGCATCTCCGTGCTGCTATTCATTCCGATGGTTCCGAGCTGGGGTGCACTCGTCCGCGCCGCGTTCTTTGCCTACCTGCCGCTGGACTTGCTCGCGTACCTCACCATCCTCTCGCTCGGATATGTCTCGGACACCGAACGGCATCGGCGCGAGACGG
This sequence comes from Gemmatimonadaceae bacterium, assembly GCA_036002925.1. GTDB lineage: Bacteria > Gemmatimonadota > Gemmatimonadetes > Gemmatimonadales > Gemmatimonadaceae > JAQBQB01. The sequence continues at coordinate 12,067 of DASYSU010000214.1, forward strand.
CTCGTCGCGAGGCGGCGCTGCGCGCCGAAACGCTCGACAGTCGTATGTCGGCGCTGCGGGCTCGATTGAATCCACATTTTCTCTTCAATGCGCTCAATAGCGTCGACGTGCTCGCGCGCGCCGGCAACGCCGACGGCATGAGCAAAGTGCTCGGCGGTCTGACAAGTTTGCTTCGATATGTCCTCGACGAGCGGCGTCCGAATGTGCCGCTACGGGACGAGCTCGAGTTCGTGCGTCAGTACTTCGAGGTTCAGCAAGCTCGATTCGGTGACCGCCTGAGATACTCGATCATCGCGCGGCCCGGCGTCGACGACGCTCTGATACCACAGTTGATACTCCAACCGATCATCGAGAACGCGGTCGAGCATGGCATCGCGCGAACGCTAGATGGCGGCGCGGTCCGCGTCGAAGCTGTGCGCCAGACTGACGTCCTCGAGGTGACGGTCGAAGACGACGGGGCTGGGGTTCCGACCGAACCGTCGACGCACGGCATTGGATTGTCGAGCACTCGCGAGCGACTCGCGCGACTGTTTGGCGATCGCGCTTCGGTGACCGTCGAGTCTCGCGCCGATGCGCGCGGCACGCGAGTAGTGGTTCGAATTCCGCTCGACGCGCAAACACGAGGATGATCGCGCCGGACACCGAGGCTCGCTACCGCCTCGTCATCGTCGACGACGAGCCGCTTGCGCGCGAAGGAATGCGTGACGCCGTGACGCGCGCAGCGGTGAGCGGTGTGGAAGTCGCCGCTCTGTGCGAGAACGGAGTCGTCGCGCTCGACGTCATCGGCCGTGTGCAGCCGGAAATCCTGTTGCTCGACATCGCGATGCCTGTGCTCGACGGCTTCGCGATGCTCGAGCAGCTCGAGCCCGAGTCTACACCGCCGGCGATCATCTTCGTCACCGCATACGACGAGTACGCCGTTCGCGCGTTCGAGTCCGAAGCCGTCGACTTTCTCGTCAAACCCGTGGCTGATACACGCGTTCGCGCAGCCCTCGAGCGTGCCGTGCGTCGGATCGCCGAATCACGAGCCTTGCGCAACGAGTTGCGAGCGATTCCGACGCCAACCGAGACGCCGCCGCGGTATCTTCAGCAACTCGTCATTCCGGAGCGCGATCGCCAACTCGTCGTTCCGGTTGACGACATCGATTGGATCGAGGGCGACACATACTACGTGCGCGTGCACACGCACGGACGCGTCCGCCTGTTCCGCGAGCGCTTGTCAAAGCTCGAAGACTCGCTCGACCCGCGACGCTTTCATCGCACGCACCGATCCGCGCTCGTGCGGCTCGATCTCATCCGGGAGTTGCGCGCCGATTCGCCGTATTCGTATAGTGCGATCCTGGCGTCGGGCGAGCGCGTTCCGGTGAGCCGCGAGCGGTTTAAAGGAGTTGAATCAGCGCTCAAAAACGCACGTCAGGGGTAGTTACCTGCGTTCGGTCCCTCTCATATTCTCCGCAAGCCGTTTTTTTCCCTCCCGAGGATTCTCGTGCAGTCGTGTCGTGCACTGTTCGCTATACTCGTGCTCGCTCTTGTCGCTGCTTGCCGCGACACCACCGCTCCGCCGAAGCCCGCTTCGATCAAACTCGTTGCCGGCGACGGACAAACCGCGGCTGCGGGCAAACCGCTTCCTACGCCGCCGACGTTCGCCGTCTACGATGACAGGGGTCAAGCGATCACTGGCGCCGGCGTCACCGTTAGCGTGACGGGCGGCAACGGAATCCTGAGTGGCGCCCCGAACAAGACGAACGGTGCGGCAACGAGCGTCGGAGCGTGGAGCCTCGGGCCCCGTGCCGGACCGAATCAGCTAACGATCTCTGTCCCGGGACTCCCGCCGCTCTTCGTGACTGCAACGGCGATCGCCGGTGCGGCGGCGAAGATCATTCCGTCCACGACCACGCCGGTGAGTGGTCGCGTAACAGAGCCTATCGCCGCGTCACTGTCGGCTCAGGTCACTGACGCGTTCGGTAATGGCATCGCCTCGACTCCGGTCACGGTGACGGTCACCGGCGGTACGACCGAGCAGCCGACGCTCACAACCGACGCCGATGGAAACGTCACGATCGAGCGATGGATCCTGGGAACAGTTGCGGGGCAGAGCGTCCTCACGCTGACCGCGGGCGGGGCAACCGTCTCGTTCATCGCCAATGTGGCGGCGGGTGATCCGGCGCAGATCATCGTTGTGTCCGGCGACCAACAACGAGCCCTTGCCGGCGTGTCGATTAGTCCGGCGGTCGTGCGCGTCGTCGATCGCTACGACAATGGAATATCGAGACAAAATGTGTCCCTCTCGATCACCAGCGGCGCTGGAACAATTGCCGACACGATCGCCACCAGCACGACCGACGGGACGATCACACTTCCTACATGGACGCTCGGCCGCTCCGCACTTCCGCAGACCTTGCACGTCGCGTCCGGCTCGATCGGCGCCGACGTGTCGGCGTCTGTGCAAACCGACTACAACATCGACGTCCGATTCTTCGGCGCGGACATGACCGACGCACAGAAGGTGTTGTTCACGAACGCCGCGGCGCGGATCAGCGCGGTCGTTACCGGAGACATTCCCGATGTCACCCTGACGAATTTCAGCGCGACGGCGAGCTGCGGCATCAATGGACTGCCGGTGTTGAATGAAGTCGTTGATGATCTACTCATCTTCGCCTCAGTCAGCTCCATCGACGGCCCTGGCGGAATTCTCGCCGAAGCGGGCCCGTGTCTCTTTCGCAATCCAACGTCCGGCAGCTTCGCGGTCGTCGGCGTCATGCTCTTCGATGCCGCGGACGTCGCGTCGATGGCGTCGCGAGGGATTCTGCAAGACGTGATGACGCACGAGATGCTGCACGTCGTCGGTATCGGGACACTGTGGGATGTGAAGAATCTCATTGCCGCGGCCGGAACGCCGAACGTGGCGTATTATGGCCAAGCTGGGCGCCAGGGCTGCATCGACTCCGGCGGCACCGCGGTGTGCACATCGAGTGTGCCGGTCGAGAACAACGGCGTGCGTGGTACCGCCGACTCGCACTGGCGCGAGACGACCTTTCAGTCGGAGCTCATGACCGGATACGTCAACCTCGGCGGCATGCCGTTGAGCGCGATCACGGTCGGCAGTCTCGCCGACATGGGATACACGATCAACGCGCTCGCCGCTGATCCGTTTCTGGTTCCGGCGGGACCGTCGGCGAATCTGATCCCGGCCTCGGGCGAAGGATGGGAGAGACCACTGGCGTCACCCGGAATGTTGTTACACCCCGACGGCTCCGCGACGCCTATCAAGCGACCGTAAGGTCCGTCAGGGTTTCGGCGGCGTGAGCGGAAGACGAGTGAGATCGATGGTCTCGATCGAGCTCGAAGCGAAGTTGGTGACGATGAGCGTCGTTCCATCGGACGTGATGCGCATCTCTCGCGGGAACGCGCCGGCCGGGATCGACCCCAGGATCGCGTTCTCGTCCGATCCGATCTTGGTGGCGTCGACGACGGTGAGCGTCTGTCGATCGTTGCTCGAGCCGGCGAATCGATTCGAGTTGGTCACGACGACCTTTCGTCCGCTATCGACAACCGCGATGCCGACCGGCGCCGTACCGACCGCCACGCTGCCGATTCGCGCGTGCGGCGGATCGGACGTGAGCTTTGCCCGATCGAAGACGAGCAGCGCATTGCTGTTTCGCGCCGTGACATAGGCTCGATCGCCCGACGGTGAGAGCACGAGTCGAACCGGACTGCAGCCGGCGGGAACAGCGCCGATCACCGAGTGCGAGGGATCGGTCTGCGCCCGCGCCACGTCGATGACCAGAATCGCCCCCTGCGGATTGACTGGTGTCGTGTCGGCGGCGGCTCCTTCTCGTTTGCATTCGATCGCCCAATTCAACGCCTTCGGCGCCGCCTGGCTCGTCGTATAGAGCGTTTTCTCATCGGGCGAAAACGTGAGCGCGATCGGTGCCGTGCCGGTCGGAATCTTTCCGACGACTTCGGACGCACGAAATCGAGACGCGCGAACCTTCGCGAGATCGATGACGCTGATGGTCTGCGCATTTTCGTCGGTGACGAAGAGCGTCTTGTCGTCGCGTGTGACGTTCGCGTAGATCCGTCCCAGTCGTCCCGGCTCGTCGAGGTATCCGAGCACGGCATCGCCGCGCGCCCTCGTCAGTCTGTCGACGTCGATGAAGGCGATGCGCGGCCCATCGGCGACGATCAATACTTGGCCGTCGTGCGTCAGAACCATCCCAGTGGGATTTCCATCGATCGAGATGACGCGCTCGAGGTGCAGCCTTCCGCCGCCGCGGCGCAATACACCGATCTTCGACGATCCTCTCGATGGCCCACCCGGCATCGAGACGAAAACCCAACATCCGTCGGCACTCGGCAAGGCTTGGAACGGATTGCTCGGCACATCGATGAATGAGACCGGCTCAGACGGAGCGCCGCCGCAACTCGTCGTCGCGACTGGCTGCTGGGCGCCCGACGATTCGATCGCGATCGAGGTTGCGATCGCGACGATGCGCCCGATGGTCACGCGCTCGCTTCCTGCGCGGCGTGGTGGCGCTTCACCGCCTTTCCGAGCGCCTCGGCGAGGCCCATCGTCGCAAGTCCGACCAATAGATGCGCAAGTCGCACGGCCCAATGAGCACTGCCGACGAGCAGCGTCTTTTGCGCCATGCCGAACCACAGCGCGACGCCGGCGACGAGCAGCGTGGTCAGCGGCAGTGCGCGTCGCGACAACGCGAACAGCGCGATGATCGCGATGATCCACACGACGAGCACGAACAGCGACCCGACGGCGGAATGAAATGCTACCGCGGACGTCGCCCATCCAAACCAAATCGCCAGCCCGACAACGATCTGCACGACGCCCAGCAAGCGCGCGAGCATCTGAAGCACGCCAACGAGTTTTGACATGCCGAGAATAATAGGTTCTCCGCGAAATTCCGGGACCCGCCGCGGCCGGGCGGAGACTCAGGTTCGTGCGCGACTCAAATGCGAGACCATCGCCTTGCGTGCGGCATCGAGCGCGGCATGGGGCGTCATCCCGTGCGCTTGGCAGACGCGATGAATGCCGACGCGATACGTCGCCGGCGGATGGCTCGGCTTGAGCTTCGTGCTGAACTCGCACGCGATCATGCGGCACGTCTCGTCGACCTTCACGACCCACGCGCCGCGAAGAAACTCGAAGTTTTCATCGAGTATTCGCTCGGCAACGTCGGGCCCGAGCCCGAGTCGCCACGAGTCCGCGTCGTGCGCCAGCGGCTTGCCCATGAGACTCAAGTTCTTGCCGAGCGCGTATCGCTCGATGAGCTGCTCGCGATAACGCTCGGCGCCTTCACGACTCGTGAAGATTCCAAGCACGCCGTCGTGCGGCCGACCGTCGGTGGTGAGCCAGATTTTCTTCATCGCAGCCCCGAATAAATCCCGAAGATACGATAACCACAGCCGGTCGGCTCGCGGAAGACCCTCTCGTTCAGTTCGCCGACTGTTTGTTCAGCAGGTTCTGCGCGGCCTGCATGTGCGCGGTGAAGGCCGGCGCGACTTTCGTTACCAGATCCTTCACTTCCTGGTTCTGTAGGGCCGGAAGGAGTGTCGTCGTCATGGCGTCGATGACTGCTTTGTGGAAGTCCACCTCATGCTGCAGGAACGCTCTGTCGAACTCTTTGCCGTCGAGGCTGTTCAACTTCTTCACGGCTGCTTCGTGATCCTTTGCCATCGCGAAATCTTTCGGCGGCGTGGGCGTGACGTTCAACTTCTTCGCGAGATCGCGTCCCTGTTGCCGAACCATCTTGTGGTCGCGCGACAACATGGCGCCAAAGTCCCGAACTTCTTTGTTCGAACCCTTCTTGACGGCGATCTGGCCCGTCTCCACGTCCCACGTGTTGGCCGCATCGAAAATCGCGACGATGGTCGGATCATCGAGTTTGGGCGACGCGGAGCGCGCAGCTTGTGCGCCGGCAAAGGAGGTGGCGCTGAGCGCGGCCGCCACGGCGAGCGTAGCTACAGCGAGACTGCGATTATTGCGAAGGGTCAACATGGTTTGCTCTTCTCCGTCCGAATGCAGGTTGATGGTTGGGCTCGAAGGCCGTTGGCTGATCCTATGGGGAGCGGAATAATTAGTCAAGTCTTTTGTTGACTAATTAGGATTGGTCTTTAACTTCCTTGGCACAGGGAGGAACATGCGCTGGTGGGAGACATCGATCGGTGGAGCGGTACGCGGCAAGATCATCGCGCTCCTCAGACGGGGTGAGCGGAGCGTCGAAGAGCTCGCCTCGGAACTTGGCGTGACCGATAATGCCGTTCGCGCACAACTCCAGTCCCTCGAGCGCCACGGCGTGGTCCACCAGGCTCGCATTCGTCGCGAGGGTACGGTCGGGAAGCCCGCGGTGATGTACGCGATCGCGCCGAGCGCCGAATCGATGTTTTCGTCGGCCTACGCTCCGGTGCTCAAGGCACTGATCGCGTCGCTCGAGAATCGGCTGGACAGTTCAGAGCTGGACGCGCTCTTCCGCGAAACCGGGCGCCGCGTAGCCCAGGAACTCGCGAATGACGAAGCAGCGGCGCCGAAACAGCTCGAGGCG
>DASYSU010000215.1:0-8924 GCA_036002925.1 Gemmatimonadaceae bacterium
GTTGATCCTCCGCGAGAGTGATGTTCTGGCCGTCATTTCGTAATTCTCAATAACATTCGATAACAACACCATCCTCACATAGGACCCGTACTCATATGGCAGCCAAGGAACTTCATTTCAACGTGGATGCGCGCGCGGCACTCAAGCGCGGTGTCGACCAGCTCGCGGAAGCGGTCAAGGTCACGCTTGGCCCCAAGGGCCGGAACGTCGTCATCGACAAGAAATTCGGCGCCCCGACCGTCACCAAGGACGGCGTGACGGTCGCGAAGGAGATCGAGCTGTCGGATCCGCTCGAGAACATGGGCGCGCAGATGGTGAAGGAAGTCGCGACCAAGACGTCGGACATCGCCGGCGACGGCACGACGACGGCGACCGTGCTCGCGCAGGCCATCTTCCGCGAAGGACTCAAGAACGTCACCGCCGGGGCCAACCCGATGGCGATCAAGCGCGGCATCGACCTCGCGGTCCAGGCGGTCGTCGATGAGCTCAAGAAGATCAGCGTCCCGACGACCGGCAAGAAGGAGATCGCTCAAGTCGGCGCGATTTCAGCGAACAACGATACCGAGATCGGCAACCTGATCGCCGAAGCGTTCGACAAAGTCGGCAAGGACGGCGTCATCACCGTCGAAGAGGCCAAGGGCCTCGAGACCAACCTCGAGACGGTCGAAGGTATGCAGTTCGATCGCGGCTACGTCTCGCCGTACTTCGTCACCGATCCGGAGAAGATGGAAGCGGTGCTCGAGGATGCGTTCATCCTCATTCACGACAAGAAGGTGTCGTCGATGAAGGACCTGCTTCCGGTGCTCGAGAAGGTCGCGCAGCAGGGAAAGCCCTTGCTCATCATTGCCGAAGACGTCGAAGGTGAGGCGCTCGCGACGCTGGTCGTCAACAAGCTCCGCGGCACGCTCAAGGTCTGCGCCGTCAAGGCGCCGGGCTTCGGCGATCGTCGCAAGGCGATGCTGCAGGACATCGCGGTGCTGACCAACGGTCAGGTTATCAGCGAGGAAGTCGGCTTCAAGCTCGAGAACGCGGTCGTGACCGATCTCGGACGCGCCAAGCGCATCGTGATCGATAAGGACAACACGACGATCATCGACGGCTCCGGCGCCGAGGAGAAGATCCAGGGTCGCATCAAGGAGATCCGCGTCGCGATCGACTCGAGCACGTCGGACTACGATAAGGAAAAGCTCCAAGAGCGTTTGGCGAAGTTGTCGGGCGGCGTCGCGGTCATCAACGTCGGCGCAGCGACCGAAGCCGAGATGAAGGAGAAGAAGGCCCGCGTCGAAGACGCGCTCCACGCGACCAAGGCGGCCGCGGAAGAGGGCATCGTCCCGGGCGGCGGCGTCGCGTTCATTCGTGCGCAGCGCGCGCTCAAGAACCTCAAGCTCGATGCCGACGAACAGATCGGCGTCGACATCATTCGTCGCTCGATCGAAGAGCCGATCCGCATGATCGTGCAGAACGCGGGCGGTGAAGGCTCGATCGTCGTCGAGAAGGTCCGGGCGTCGAAGGACGACGCGTTCGGTTACAATGCGCTCACCGACACCTACGAGAACTTGGTGCAGGCGGGCGTCATCGACCCGACCAAGGTCACGCGGACGGCGCTGCAGAACGCGGCATCGATCGCCGGCCTCCTGCTCACAACCGAAGCGTTGATCGTCGAGAAGAAGGAGAAGGAAGCTCCGCACGCCGGTGGCCCGCCGGGCGGCGGCATGGGCGGCATGTACTAGGCGCTCAGCGGTTGGGAAACAAAAGGGGGCTGCCTTACGGCAGCCCCTTTTTCGTCCTGAGCGCAGTGGTGAGTTATCAGTTCTGAGTCATGAGTTGACCGACTCAGTGCTCAGTTCGAGTTGGCAGTTCAGTACTGCAACTGAGGACTACTACTGAAGACTGCAAACTGAGGACTGAGTTGGTCAGCTCATGACTCAGAACTGACGACTCACGACTGCTGTTTCAGAACAGCGCGTACTGAACCGGTTGCTCGGCGCGCTTGGCGCCCGGCACGAACGGTCCGAGCACGGTGTCTTGCTGTGCGGTGACGAGGCCACCACGAAATCGCGTTCGCGCGATCGCCGCTCGCATCGCCGACAACGCGACCCGCGGCGTGTTGTTTTTTTCGCTAAGATGCGCGAGCACGAGATGATTGAGCTCGCGTGTAACCGTCGAGCGTGCAAACACGCCGGCGTCGTGGTTGCTCAGGTGTCCCGTCTTGCTCGCGATTCGCGCTTGTAGCCAGCGCGGATAGGGTCCGTTGCGAAGCAGGTCGATGTCGTGATTGGACTCGAGCACCAAGATGTCGAGCGCCTCACATGCTTGCGCGATCGCCCGACTAACGTGCCCGATGTCATAGAACAAGCCGGCGCGTGCGCCCGTCGATCGGCTGGTCACCACAAAGCCGACTGATTGGTTCGCGTCGTGCGGCGTCGGAACGGACTTCACCGACATGCGCGGGAACTCGACGGTCATCCCAGGTTGGAACGTGTGCACGCGAGTCTTGGCGAGCTCCGGCGCCAGCGCGGTGCCCGGCGTTGCGAACACGCCCCAACCCCACCGCTTCGCCGCCGCTCCGGCGCCCCGCACGTGGTCGGAATGCTCGTGCGTGATCAGGCAGCCCTCGATGGAACGCGGATCGACGCCAATCGGCTTCAGACGACCGGCCAGCGTACGCGTGCCGAATCCACAATCGATCAGAATGCGCGCGCCGTCGCATTCGACGAGGATCGCGTTGCCACTGCTCCCACTGCCGAGCATCCACAACTTCACGTGGTCGTCGCCTCCGGTTCCGCTGTCCAGCGTCCGCCGTGCACCGACGTGAGATGACGACGTGCCCGGTCCGTCAACTCGACGTGACGCCGTGTCATCATGCGCGCGGCCGTCTCGACAAACTTATCGGCGCGGTACACGGAATAGGGAGGACCACCGCCCCACGAAAATGGCGCGACCACCTTGGGCGGCATCTCGTCATACACATTGGCGCCGGCGCCGAGCACGGTGCCGGTCGTCAATCGCAGGCCGATGCCGGTCTTTACGTGATCCCCAAACATCGTCCCGAGAAACTGCATTCCCGTGTCCCGTACACCCTCGGGCGTCCAGAGCGACACGGTTCCGTATGTATTCTTTAAATTGCTCGTAATCGTACCCGCGCCAAGGTTGACCCAGCGCCCGAGATACGAGTGACCGACGAAGCCGTCGTGCCCTTTGTTCGAATGTCCGAGCACGATCGTGCTGCTCAGCTCACCGCGAACCTTGCTCACGTCGCCGATCGAGCAGCCAGTCACGTCACCGCCGACGACGTTCACGTCGCGGCCGATGTAGCACGGTCCCGCGATGCGCGAGAACGCCCGAATGTGGGCGCCGGCATTGACGTAGATCGGCCCCGCCGTGACGTCGAACACGACGTGAGGCTCGATGACCGTATCGGGAAGCGTCGGCGTCGGGTCGGATCGACCGACCACAATGACTGGGCTGTCGCCCAGAATCGTCGCGTGCGACGGCGGCCGCGTGACGTCGGCAGAAGCACTGGCCAGTCGGGTGATGTCGCTGGCGAGCTGCTCGGGAAGAAGCCGAATGAAATCCCAAATCGCGTCGAGCCACCAGCCTTCGACCGTGCCGACCGCGCCGGTGCCGGCGTGCAGATCCTCGAGCGTCAACGACCCGTCGTCGAATGCCGACACATCCATCGCGTCCTTGATTCGGATCGCAGCGAGCCGATCACCGCATCGCCACATGCTGCATGCGGCGAGTCGCCGCGCCGCCGCGTCGCGATCGCGCGGGATCGCCGGCACGCAGCGCGACAGCGCCACGATCGATCCCGCGGGAAGAACGCCGTTCGCGGCTTGTGCGCCTGGTTCATCGAAGAGCTCGTGACGCGCGCCCGCGAGAAACCTGCACTCGGTCAGCGGCGCGACCAGTCGCCAGCGCTCGCGAATCGTGCTCACGCCGGCGACCATCTCGGAAATCGGCCGCGTCGTGGCGAACGGCTCGAACGTCCGGGCAGGTCGGTCGTCGTAGAGGAACAGCGCGCTCATGACGGAATCCGAGTCATCACGCGAATCACGAGTCTCGCTCGCGGACACCGCGCGGCAGCGCGTCTACGAGCGTTTTTAAATCGCTCGACCGATCGACCGTCGTCACGAGGACCATGTCGTCCTCGACCACGACCACCAGATTCGATACGCCGTACAACACGACGGTCGCGCCGGCCGCGTGCACGACGTTCTCGCGCGAATCGACCGCATACACGCGGCCCTGCGCGGCATTGCCGGCGGCGTCAACCGCGCGGACGCGCTTGATCGCGCCCCACGTGCCGACATCGTCCCAACCAAAATCACCGGGAATGACGACCACGCGATTGCTCCGTTCGAGCACGCCCACGTCGACCGAGACGGGGTTCACCGTTGCGAAGAAGGCGTGGATGTCTTGCGCGTGCGCGTGCAGCGCGGGCGCGATTTCCGGCGTGAGTCGTCGCACATCGTCGAGAAAATCGCCGACGCGCCAGACGAAGATCCCCGAATTCCAGAGGTATCCGTCACGGCACATGTCGATGGCGCGCGCGCGGTCGGGCTTCTCCACGAATCGCGCGACTCGCCGCACGCCGTCGTCGAGGGGCTGCCCTGGTTGGATGTACCCGAAGCCCGGATCCGGCCGCGTCGGAATCACGCCGACGGTCACCAGCACCGAATGCCGCTCGGCGACTCCGGCCGCTCGCGTGAGCGCTTGCTGAAAACCGGTCGCGTCGGCAACCGACCAATCGGCGTGAACTGACATCATGACGGCGTCGGGCCCGTCGCGGCGCGCGATCTCCTGGGCGGCCCAGGTGAGCGCGGCGGCGGTGCCGCCGGCTCGCGGCTCGGCGACGAAATTCTCGCGCGGAATATCTGGAAGCAATCGAGCGATCGCGGGCACCAACGTCTCGTTGGTGAGTATTAGCACACGTTCGGGCGGCACGATCGGGGCGAGCCGAGCAACCGAATCGGCGAGCAGCGGCTCGTTCGTGACCAGCGGCAGGAGTTGCTTTGGACGCGAGGGCGTGCTCAACGGCCAGAAGCGCGAGCCGATACCACCAGCGAGAACCACCGCCCAGCGGCTCATGCGCTGTCGACGCTCGATTCGTCGGCGGGAAGACCCACGAGCTCGACGACGCGCGCGTAGAGCTTCTTAGGGCTGAATGGCTTAGTCAGAAAGTCGTTCGCGCCCAGCTCCATCGCGCTCGTCTGCTGATGCTCTTGCCCCGCCGCGGTAAGAATGACGCACGGGATGTCGCGCCAGCGATCGTCCTTACGCATCGCGGTGAGCACGTCCAATCCGCTCAAGTGCGGCATCATGAGATCGAGTAGGACCAGGCAGATGTCGGGCTCGTGCTCGAGCGCGTCCATCGCTTCGCGTCCGTCGTACACGAGCGTGACGCGAAACGGTCCCTGCTCGAGTTTCATCTTGATGATGCGACCGATGTGGGGTTCATCATCGGCGACGAGCACGTGGCACGTCGGGCTTGCGCCCGGATTGGAGAGTCGTTCCACGAGAGTTCAGACGAGGGCTGCGATGTGTTCCCGGTTGCGCCGCAGCTCGAAGAGCAGTTGGCCGATGTTCGCGCGCGGGTTGAGCAGAACAAGCAGGATCGCTTCGGGCGAGAGGACCGAGACGACGGCGATGCCGGACCGATGCTCGAGGACGGCCGTGAGCAGATCTCCCCGACCCGTGGCCGCGCCGAGTTCGTCGGCGGGCGAGATGATGGCGGGGATGCGCGCCGCCACGTCATCGGCATCCAGAGCGGGGTCGATCTGACCGTCGATCAACAGCCCGTCGCGGCCCAGCACGATGGCGGCGTCGACTCCTTCTCGCTGCCGAATGGCAGCCACCAAATCACGTATGCTCGGCATCCGATTTCTCCCGCGAGCTCGCCCTGCAAAGTCGTGGCGAAGCTAGAGATCAAGATAGTCGAAGTCAAGCGAGATCAATCGCTTGAAGAATGTCCTACGCTACCGTATCCTTCGCCCTTGAGTTCCCTGAACATGAATCATCGATCCCTCGGCCTCCGGTCGAAAATCTTTGCGCTCGCGGCGGCGTTATTCGTCGTTGCCGGCGTGGCCTGCGGCGACCTCACCGGCGTGCCGGCGTCGCTTCCGACGCTGTCCGACAGCGCGGTTGTCTACGCGATCAACGGCGCGCCTCCGGGAGCACCGACCGCCTTGCACGTATTCGCCGGACAGCTCTTCTCCGCCGATGCCACGTTCTTGTTCGACGTCGCGTTCGATATCGACGCGTCGGGGCACGCCGTGCTGCTGCCGCAACGTGCCGTAGCGAGCGGTCTGGCGTCGACGCATACCGTCGGCCTACAGGCCACGACTGGGACGTTCGAGAGCATCACCCGCGCACCGAACTCCGGTTATCGCGCTGATACCGCGCTCGTCGCCACCGCTGGTGTTCCGGTGCTCGTGCAGACCACCGACCCCAACTCGTGCGGCGTCTCGCTCACTGGATCACAGCTTTACGCCAAGCTCGTCATCCGGTCGGTCGACCCCGTGGCGAGGCAAATGGTCGTGCAATTCACGACGGACCCCAACTGCGGTTTTCGCTCGTTCCTGCCGGGCATTCCAAAGGATTGATTCGTGCACGACCTCCGAGTGCTCCGCGAGCAGATTGATCTGCTGCGCGACGGCATGCGCCGTCGTGGCGTGCTCGACGCTCTCGCTCCGATCATCGATCGCGGGCAAGACGCCGAGCGCGAGCGTCGCACGCTGATCCAAGCGGTTGAAGAGCGAAAGGCGCAACGCAACGCCATCGCCCAAGACGTCGCAAAGCGAAAGCGCGCCAAAGAGGGTGCCGACGACTTGATCGCCCAGGGCCGCGCGCTTGGCGACGAGATCAGTCAGCTCGAGGGCGAGCTCGCCACGGTCGAAACCGAGCTGAATCGCGCGTTGCTCGAGATACCCAATCTCACGCTCCCCGACGTACCGGGCGGCGGCGAAGAGCAGAACGTCATCGTGCGCGAGTGGGGAACGCCGCGACCGTCCGCCGGTGTGAAACCCCATTGGGAGATCGGTGCGAAGCTCGGCATGATCGACATCGAACGCGCATCGAAGGTGTCCGGTTCGGGGTTTGTCTTTTACCGCGGACTTGGTGCGCGTCTCGTTCGCGCGCTGCTCAACTACTTCATGGACGTGCACCGCGAAGAGCACGGCTACGAAGAGGTGTGGCCGCCGCTCCTCGTGAATCGTGCGACGATGACCGGCACGGGCCAGCTGCCGAAGTTCGAAGACGACGCGTACGCGACGCGCACCGACGACTTGTTTCTCATCCCGACGGCTGAAGTGCCGGTGACCAATCTCTATCGCGATGAGATTCTCGAGGCCAACGCGTTGCCGATGGCATTCGTCGCCTACAGCAAATGCTTCCGACGCGAAGCCGGATCGGCGGGCAAGGACACTCGGGGCATTCTCCGCACGCACGAATTCGACAAGGTGGAGCTCGTCCGCTACGCGAGACACGATAATTCCGCCGAACAGCTCGAGGTGCTGACGCGTCACGCGGAGACCATCCTGGAGCGACTCGGGTTGCCGCATCGGCGAAAACTGCTTGCGGCCGGCGACACGGGGTTCAGCTCGGCGATGACGTACGACCTCGAGGCGTGGGCGCCTGGCGTCGGTGCGTGGCTCGAGGTGTCGTCGTGCAGCAACTTTGCCGATTATCAGGCGCGTCGCGCAAACATTCGCTATCGGCCCGGGAAAGGCGAGAAGCCTCGCTTCGTCCACACGCTCAACGGCTCCGGCGTCGCGTTCCCGCGGACGATCGCGTGTATTCTGGAGCATTACCAGAATGCTGATGGGACCGTGGCCGTGCCCGACGTGTTGCGACCGCATCTTGGTACCGACGTCCTGAGCTAGGCCGACATGCGACGCGGCAAGCCCGAGCTGCTGGTCGCTGCGCTCATTGGAGTCCTTCTCGCGTGGTATGTGGTCTACACGCAGCGCGTGATCGTGCTGCTGCGGGCCGATGCCAAGCGCTCGATCGAGATGTACGCTCGGGTCTACCGCGCGTTCGGTGACAACACGCCCAGTGCCGAGACCGAGGCGCTGCTCGATTTGTCGCGGAGCATTCGCGATCAGCACGTTCCGCTCATCCTCTCGGACCCTCAAGGTGTGATCGCGGGCCACGCGAACCTGCCGTTCGACAATGCGAAGGACACGGTCTCCAACGACGACCCGCGGGTTCGCGCCTACATCGCCGTGCTCGCGGCCAAGAATCCGCCCATCGTCGATCCCCGCATTGGGAAGGTGTACTACGGTGATCCACCGGTCGTCGAAGGGTTGACGATCATACCGGCGCTGCAGGCGTTGATGGCGGCGATCCTCGTACTCGCGGGCCTGTACATCATCCGGACGCGAGGCAACGCGGCGCGCGAGCGATTGTGGGCGGGCATGGCGCGCGAATCGGCGCACCAACTCGGCACGCCGCTGTCCAGTCTCTCGGGGTGGATTGAGCTGCTCGAGGAACGCGCGACGGACGACTCGTCACACGCCGCGGTTCGCCACATGCGCGCCGATCTCGAGCGCCTCGACCGCGTCGCGCATCGCTTCGAGCGTATCGGACGCGATCCCAAGCTCGAGGCGCTCGACGTCGCGGCGATTGTCGAGCGTGTCACGGCGTATTTCCGCGCCCGGGTACCCACGCTCGCGAACACCATCGTCATCGAATCCTCGATCGCCACCGACCTTCACCCCGTTCAAGGCGACGCGGTCTTGCTCGAGTGGGCGGTCGAGGTGTTGACGAAGAATGCGATCGATGCGCTCGCCGGTCGAGGCGGCGTCGTTCAGCTTTCGGCCGTGCCGGGAGCTGAGGAGACCGTCGTGATCCGTGTCGCCGACAACGGCCCGGGCATCCCGCGCGAGATTCGGTCGCGTGTGTTCGAGCCTGGCTTCTCGACG
>DASYSU010000216.1:0-10490 GCA_036002925.1 Gemmatimonadaceae bacterium
TTCGGGAAGGTCATAGCGCCATTCAACATGGCGCGTGCGGCAGCGACTTACTAGGCGGAAGGACAGCAGCGGCGCCGTCGCTCACTTCCGCATGCTGCTATCGAGGAACTCGAAGACATCAGGCTCCCAGATCTTCACGCCAATCAACGGAAACGCATGACCATCTTCCGGGGTGCTGCCAATCGGCGGATAGATCTTGAGCCGATGCGGCTTCCCGAGCTGCGCGAGACGCTGGTCCATCGCCTGGCCCGGATGGAGCGAGTAGTCGTTGGCCGCATGGATGAAAAAGACCGGCGCCTGTATGTGTCCCAGAGCCGCGAGCAGGCGCGCCCGGAGACCGGGGGAACGATCCCAGCTGTATCCCGCCGCGGAGAAGACGACGAGCGATCGAAGAGCCGGCTCGCGTTCGGCGAGAAGCAGCGTCAGTGAGCCACCAAACGAGTGACCGACGAGCGCGATCTTCCCGGCGTCCACGCCGGGTACTTTGCGAAGAAACGCCAGCGCGGCGGTTGCGTCGTCGAGCTCGCGGTTTTCGAGCAATTGCAGTTGGGTCGCGTTGCGCCCGGTGTCCCCACGCTCGGCAAACGTGCGAGTCAATATGTCGATCGCGTTCTCGCCTTGATCGGTCGAAGGACCGACGCCCCGACGGAACAGAAACAGGCAGATGTAGCCGTGGCGCGCGAAGACCGGACCGAGTGTTTCCGACTGCTGCTCGTAAGGACCGAGCCGCTGCAACTCTTCTCGGGTGCGGCCACTGCCATGATTGATCAGGATCGCGGGAAAGGGACCGTCGCCCGCAGGTCGCCAAAGGTGCGCGTGGAGGGTGCCGTCGCGAGTTTGAATTGCGACGGTTTCCGGTGGGCGATCCTGAGCCAACGCCACGCCGGACGAGAGGATGAGCCCAACGAGAATCGAATGCCGCAGGGACATCTCCGCCTCGGAACGGAATGCGTCCAACATGCGCGCCGTTTGGTTCCGGCGCCATGATACACCGATTTGCATTTCAAGCAGCACGAACCGTAGCTTCGAGCTCTACCGTGCTCCGTGCCTCCTTCTCCGTCCCTTGGCATCCATGCACCGCGCATCCATCACCCTCGCATGTTTCGCCCTCGGCGCCTCGGCCGCGTTCGCGCAAGGCACCGCCGCCGACTACGCTCGTGTTGAATCACTCGCTGTGCGCGTTCCGCACACGCTCGTCAACGCCGTCAACCAAACCAACTGGATCGGACGCACGCCGTGGGTGTGGTATCGCAAGACGACGCCGACCGGCACCGCCTACGTTCTGCTCGACGCCGAACAACACGAGCGTCATCCGGCCTTCGATCAGGCACGGTTAGCGGCGGCGCTCACGGCGGCGCTCAAGCATCCCGTTTCCGCCGACTCGCTCCCGCTCGGCAACTTGACGTTCAACGACGACCGTTCGGCGATTCAGTTTTCTCCCGATAGCGTTCGCTGGCGTTGCACGCTCACCGACTACAAATGCGCGCCATCGCCGGCCGGAGGACAGGGGCTCGGTCGCGATTTCGGCGGAGGTTTGTATGGCGCTCTGCCCAACGACAACGTGCCGCCGCGCGTCTCGCCCGACAGCCAGTGGGAAGCAACGGTTCGAAACTTCAACGTCTATGTCCGCCGCGTCGGTTCCAAAGACGGATTCTTCCTGAGCGGCGACGGAAGCGAGGCGAACGCCTACGCCGCTCGGTCCATCGCGTGGTCCCCCGACTCCAAGCGGATCGCCGCCTATCGCGTTCGGCCCGGATTCCGACGAGAGGTGCATTACGTCGAGTCGTCGCCCGAAGACCAACTTCAGCCGAAGTACTCGTCGCGCCTCTACAACAAACCCGGCGACGTGCTCGACGTCGAGCAACCGATGGTCTTCGAGCTCGCGACGAAGCACCAGATCGTCGTCGACAACGCGCTCTTTCCCAACGCGTACGACATGACGCCACTCGAATGGCGCAAAGACGGACGGGCGGTCGTGTTCGAATACAACCAGCGCGGCCACCAGGTCTATCGCGTGATCGAGATCGATCCGGTGAGCGGCAAGACGCGCGCAGTCATCGACGAACAAAGTCCCACGTTCTTCGAATATTCGGAAAAGCGTTTCCGCCAGGACATCGCCGACGGGCGCGAGGTCGTTTGGATGTCGGAGCGCGACGGCTGGAACCACCTCTACTTATATGATGGCATCACCGGGAAAGTGAAGCAGCAGATCACCAAGGGGCCGTGGGTCGTACGCCACGTGCAGAAGGTTGACACGGTAGCGCGGCAGGTCTGGTTCGAGGCGAGCGGCATGTACGCGGGCAAGGATCCGTACTTCGTCCACTCCTATCGCATCAACTTCGATGGATCAGGCCTCACAGCGATGACCGAGGCCGACGCCATGCACAACGTGTCGTACTCGTCGGACATAAAATATTTCGTCGACATTTGGTCGCGCGTCGATCAGCCGCCGGTGTTCGAGCTCCGCCGCACGAGCGACCGCGCGCTCGTGATGGAAGTCGAACGCGCCGACGCAAGCGCCCTCTACGCGCTCGGATGGAAGGCACCGGAGGTGTTCGTCGCGAAGGGACGTGATGGCAAGACCGACATCTGGGGCATCATCATACGTCCCACGAACTTCGACCCCCAGCGAAAGTATCCGGTGGTGGAAAACATCTACGCCGGCCCGCACGGGTCGTTCGTGCCGAAAACCTTCGCCGCCGCCCAACTTGGGATGCAGCAGATCGCCGATCTCGGCTTCATTGTCGTGCAGATCGACGGTATGGGGACATCCAACCGCTCGAAGGCGTTTCACGACGTGGCGTGGAAGAACCTCGCCGACGCGGGGTTCCCCGATCGGATTCTCTGGCACAAAGCGGTCGCGGCGAAGTACCCGTACTACGACATCGAACGCGTGGGCATCTACGGCACTTCGGCGGGCGGCCAGAGCTCGATGGGTGCGCTGCTGTTCCATCCAGAGTTCTATAAAGTCGCCGTGTCGGCTGCGGGGTGCCACGACAATCGCATGGACAAGATCTGGTGGAACGAGCAGTGGATGGGCGAGATCGGTCCGCACTATGCCGCGTCGTCGAATGTCGACAACGCATACCGGTTGCAAGGGAAGCTCTTGCTCATCGTCGGGGAAATGGATCGCAATGTCGATCCCTCATCGACGCTGCAAGTGGCCAACGCTTTGATCAAGGCGAAGAAGATGTTTGACCTGCTCGTGATCCCGGGCGCCGATCACACGTCGGGCGGAGAGTACGGCGATCGCAAGCGATGGGATTTCTTTGTGCACCACCTGCTCGGGGTCGAGCCGCCGGATCGGAACGCAGTCGGCGTCGTGATGGCGGGAGACAAGCGACAGCGGTAGGTATCATCCATCAGCAGGTTTAGCTGCAGCTATAGCTGCAGCAACAGCTACAGCCAGCGCCTGCTGACCGCTGATTCTGTTGCTATGACTATTCGCCGCGAAGGCGCTTCGCTCGCCATTGAGACGTAATGAGCGAAGTCCTTGTCGGTCGCTCGCCCGCATCCTTCCGCGATCGCCTCCGGAATGGACTCGGCGGCTCGACGAAGCTGGTCGATCAGACGTGGTTTCCGACGCTCGATGCGGTTCAAAATCGGATCGAGACGCAGAAGAAAGGCTCGCGATTTCTGCCACACGACGAGATCGCGGAATGAGCGCATATCGCACGGTAGGTCGTCGCGGCGATCGAGCGACATCCGCACGTTGCACAACATACCAAATGAACGCAAAGACAGCCGTAGGCATCAGCCGTCAGCAGATTTTAGCTGTAGCTGCAGCTGGAGCCATAGCTGCAGCTAGAACGCTGACGGCTGATGCCTATCGCTATAGCTATTAGTCCGCTCTCATCGCCACGATCGGGTCGACGCGAGCCGCGCGGCGCGCCGGAATCGCGGCCGCGACAAGCGAGATGACGCCGAGTACTCCGGCCACGAACGCGAACGTCGGCACGTCGGTCGCCTCGACGCCGTAGAGCAGTGTCCGAAGAATCCGCGCCGAGAAGTAGGCTGCGGTGAGACCAACCGCGACACCGGTCAGCACGAGGCGGCCGCTCTCACCGAATACGAGCATGAGCACGTTGCGCCGCGTCGCGCCAAGCGCGACACGAACACCCAGCTCGCGCGTTCGTTGCGCCACGGCGTACGAGATCACACCGTAGAGACCCAGACACGCGAGACCGAGGGATAACGCCGCGAAGATCGACAGCACGTTGCTCTGAAGCCGCTGTCGCCACAGCGATCGCGAGACCGCCTCATCGAAGGTCTGCACTTGCTGCAACGCTACGTTCGGATCGAGCTCGCGTACTGCGGCTCGAAGTGACGGAACGAGTGCGTTGGGATCGCCGCCCGTCCGGACGACAATTGTCTGCTGACGCGACGGCCTCGCTGCATACGGATAGTAGACCGCCGGTGGCATCGGCTGCGGGAGACGGTAATGTCGGAAATCACGGATGATGCCGACGATTGTTGCCCACGGCGAGCCCGGCCCGAGGCGGAGGCGTCTGCCGATTGGATCGCGCCCGCCAAACTGTTGCGCGACCATTCGCTCGTTCACGAGCGCCACCGGCGCGAGGGAATCGCGATCGGCCGGCGTGAACCACCGCCCACGGACTAGTCCGACGCCAATCGCCTTGAAGTAGTCCGGTGTCACCAGCTGAAAATGCGCCTCGAGCTCTTCGCCGCGTCGCGGGGGCGGATCGCCTTCGATGTTCACGTTCATCTGAACGTTCCATCCACCAAACGGAATGCCCTGCGCGGAGCCGACGGCAGTCACTCCTGGCAGTTGTCGCAAGCGTTCGAGCAATTCGCCGAAGAACGCCGCGGAGTGCGCCCGCGTTGGGTACGACGCCTCGGGGAGATAGATGCGCGCTGACAAGATACCGTGTTCGCTGAAGCCGAGATCGGTCCCCGCCAAGTTCCGATAACTGCGCACCAGCAGCATGGCACCGACGGCAAGTACGACAGAGAGCGCGATTTCCACCACCACGAGGGTGCGTCGCAATCGCGAGCGATGGGCGCCGTCGCCCGCGCCGCGCGAGCCGTCACGCAACGCAGAGTTCACGTCGACCTTCGCAACGCGAAACGCCGGGATCAGACCGAACAGCAAGCCGGTGATCAGCGTGACCGCGGCGATGAACGCCAGCGTCAACGGCTCGAGCTTGAGCGAGATGAAGAACGGCGGGACTTGGTCGGGAAAACCGAATTTGAGAAGGCGCACGCCGAGCCACGCGATCGCGATGCCGGCCAAGCCTCCAAATGCGGAGATGAGCAAACTCTCAGTGAAGAGTTGGCCCGCGATCCGCGCGCGCGATGCGCCCATCGCGCTTCGGATCGCCACCTCCCGGCCGCGCGTGGCACCGCGCGCGAGCATGAGATTCGCGACGTTCGCGCACACGAGCAGCAACACCAGAGCGACGGCACCAAGAAACACTTTCAGCGGCTGCTTGAGATCGCCCACGAGATCGTCGCGCATGGGCACGAGGTCGGCGTGCCAGCCGAAGTTTTCATCGGGAAACGCGCGCTCGAGGTTTGCGTCGATACGATGAAAATCGGCGCGCGCGGTCGCCAGCGTGGCGCCGGGTGCGAGGCGTCCGATCGCGCCGGCGTAGCCCCGATTGCCGTGCGCCTCGTTGGCTGCCGTCGTCGAAAACGGAACCCACACGTCGCCGCGCTCGGGGAAATTGAAGTTTGGTGGCATCACGCCGACGACCGTATATGCCCGCCCATCGACGGTGATCGTCTTCCCGACAAGTCCCTTCTCCGCCCCGAAACGACGGCGCCACAAACGATCACTGAGGAGCACTTCGTGGTTGTGGCCCGGCGTTTCTTCGTCCGCTACGAAGTTGCGACCGATCACAGGCTGAACACCGAGAATTGGGAACAGGTTCGCGCTCACCTCGGCACCGTCCACTCGCTCGGCCTCTGATCCATCGCCAGAGAGCGTGGCCGACGTCCACGTCCAGATACCGATGGCGGAAAACGCCCTCGTGTCGTCGCGCCACGCAATGAAATCGGGCCACGAAATGTTCGAGCCCTTTATTCCCCGAGCGGGATTTGCGCCATACATCGCGACAAGCCGATCGGCGTCGCGATACGGCAACGGCCGAACGAGAATCGCGTACGCGGCGGAGACGACCGCCGCCGTAACGCCGATGCCGAGCGCCGCGCATAACACCGCGGTGGCGGCGAAGACGGGACTCTTGCGCAGCGAGCGGAGACCCACGCGCGCATCGCGCACGATCGCGCCACGCCATTCGCCCCGCCGCTCGCGACGCAACATGCGCTCATCGATGCGCAGCGTTTCGGCGCGAACGGCGCGAGCGTCGCCAAAGTCTCGCTCCGCGATCCGGCGCGCCTCGTCGGATGCCATGCCGCGCGCCACGAGGTCGCGAACGCGCATCTCGATGTGAAAGCGGATCTCGTCATCGACGTCGCGTCGCGGGTCACGGCGCCAGAAATTCAGGTACCGCAGCCAGGAATCGCTCATGCGGGTTGCTCCGTCGCGGCGAGCACTTTCCCGACCGCTTTGACGAACTGTGCCCACGTGTCGGATTCGGCGCGCAGCTGTTGCCGTCCCAGCGTGGTGAGGCGATAGGTCTTGGCACGCCGCTTTGTCTCGCTGAGCTGCCACCGAGATTCGACCATTCCTCGCTCCTCGAGTCGGTGCAGGGCGGGATACAGCGACCCTTCGCCGATACGCAACACCTCACCGGTGAGCTGCTCGATCCAGCGCGCCACGGCGTATCCGTGAGCCGGCCCCCAGGTGAGGGTTTTGAGGATCAGGAGATCGAGCGTGCCTTGGAGGAGATCGATCGGTCGCGGCATGCACCCATCGAAGCTAGAGGTATGTGGAATCTGCGGCCCGCATACATCGAATGTCAATGGGTGACGACTAGCGGGAGGCTGATATTGCGTCCCCTTGACATTCTATGGATCCGATGACATCCTACCCAGAGACGTTCTAGGGGGACGCTGACGGGATCGTCGGCGCTTCGGATACATATATAGAAGGATCGTCCCGCCCCTCCGGGCACACCTTGGAGACGAGCGAATGATGCCGACCCGCGGCCCGTCCGCTTGGCGCCGCTACCTCCGCTTCTGGGGCACCGACCCCGCGCGCGATCTCGACGACGAGCTGCGCTTCCACCTCGAGGCGCGCTACGACGAGTACCTGGCAAGCGGCATGCGACCCGACGTCGCGCGCGCGGAAGCCGAACGCCGATTCGGCAATCTCGAGGCGGTGCGCGAGACCTGCACAACGATCGACTCACAATGGCAGCGGGAGCAAACGCTCATGGATTTCCTGCATCGTGCCACCGACGACGTCCGGCACGCCGTGCGGCAACTTCACCGCAATGCATCGCTCAGCATCGCGGCGATCCTCTGCTTCGCGCTCGGGATCGGCGCCAACACGTCGATCTTCAGCGTCGTCAATGGCGTGCTCTTTCGACCGCTCCCGTTCCGCGACGCCGACCGGCTCGTCGTCGTCGGCGAATGGATCCCGCAACTCGGCGGCGAGAACTTTGGTGTCATCTCCACAGCGGAGTTCACCGACTATCAGCGACTCGATGGACGCATTTTCGCGAGCACGGCGGCTTACGATCGCTCGAGCGAGGGGAGCCGCGGTGTCGCAATCTCGGGCAGCGGCGAGCCGGAGCGCGTTCCCGGGATGCACGTGTCTCCTTCCCTATTCAGCACACTCGGCGTGCAACCCGAACGCGGCCGCGTTTTTGGTGTGACTGATGATACGACCGGCGGCGCTGACGCCGTCATCATCAGCGACGCCCTGTGGCGCCGGCGTTTTTCGAGTCGCGATGTCGTTGGCCACTCCATGAACGTCGATGGTAAAACACGCACCATCGTCGGCATCATGCCGGCATCGTTCGCGTTTCCGATGGCGGGCATCGGCGGCGAGCCGGCGGATGTCTTCATGCCGTTGCGGATCACCACCGATGTCGCGAAGAGTCGAGGCAATTCGTACGAGACCTATCTCGTCGCTCGGCTCGCACCCGGTGTGACGCTCGCACAAGCCAAGCAGGCCGTCGCCGAGCTCGTCGCGAGCTATCCGACGCTTCATCCCGAGCTCTATGCTCATCGCTGGCAGACGGAGGCCGACGTCTTCCCATTCCGCGCGCGCGCCGTCCGCGACGTGCGCGCGCCACTTCTTATTCTGCTTGGCGCCGTCGCACTCGTGCTGCTGATCGCGTGCATCAACGTGTCGAGTCTCCTGCTGGCGCGCGCCGCCACGCGACGTCGCGAGATCGCCGTACGCCAAGCGCTTGGCGCGTCCCGCTTCCGGCTGGCGCAACAGTTCATGTGGGAGGGACTGACGCTGGCGGTGGCCGGCGGCGCCATTGGACTGCTCCTCGCTGTCTGGGGCGCTCGTGTGATCGCGTCGCACACTCCTCGGAAAGTCTTGCAGGGATACAACGCGTCAGTAGATCTCCGCGTCCTCGCCGTCACCGCCCTCGTGGTGGTTCTCACCGCCGTGCTCTTCTCACTCGTCCCCGCGCTGAGCCGAGATCAACGCGCGCTCGATGCCGCGCTGCGTGAGGAGGGTCGCGGCTCGACCGCCGGGGGCGGACGCGTCCGCGGCCGTCGATTGTTAGTGATTGCTCAAGTCGCGATCGCGCTCATGCTGTCCACCGGTGCCGGATTGATGACGCGAAGCTTCATCCGGGCGCGCGAGGTGCGCCCTGGATTCAAACCGGATGGTCTCGTCACCTTTCGTGTCGGGATTCCGGAAGCGCGATACCCGACACCAGCGAGCGTCGCGGCATTCGACGCCCGCGTGCTCGAGGCGCTGGGCAGTTTGCCCGGCGTCCGATCCGCGTCGGGGTCGCTTCGATTGCCGATGGAAGATCCCATGCGCATGCTGTTCAGCGTCGAACACATCACGACTCCGACGCTGCCGCTCGGCACAGGTAGCTTCGTGATGCCCGGGTATTTCGAGACAATGCAGATCCCGCTTGTCGCCGGCCGGTACATCGACGCCACTGATCTCACTGGACGCCTGTCGGTCGTGGTGGTGAACGAAGCACTCGCCCGCCATTTCTTTGGCGGCGCGGGCGCGCGCGACGCTGTTGGCAAACGCATCAAATGGGGACCACCCGCCTCGCCCCAACCGTGGCTCACCATCGTCGGCGTGACGGCGAACGTGAAGGACACCGGCCTCGATCGCAATCAGGAGTGGTCGATCTACTTTCCCGCGCTTCAGGCTCCGGAGGTGAATCTCACGGGCATGATGCGTTCGTTCGCGTTTGTCGTTCGCGCGAACGGCAACGACGGAACGCTCATGCGCGACATTGGTCGGGTCGTTCGCGCGATCGATCCGGACATGCCGATCGTCGGACCTCGGCGCATGACTGACATTATCGATCTGTCGATCGCCGATCGGCGATTCAACACATATCTCCTGGGTGCATTCGCGGCGCTGGCGCTCGCCCTCGCGTCGGTTGGGATTTACGGATTGATTGCGTACTCGGTCATACAACGATCGCGAGAGATCGGCGTCCGCCTGGCGCTCGGCGCTCTGCCGGGCGACGTGGTGCGACTCGTCCTAGGTCAAGGCGCGCGGCTCGCGACGGTCGGCGTTGTATTTGGTCTACTCGCATCGCTCGCGCTCACGCGCGTCATGCGCACGCTGCTCTTCGAGGTGAGCCCGTTCGACGTCGTGAGTTTCGTGACCGCGTCCACCCTTCTGCTCGGCGTCGCGGTGGTGGCGAGTCTCATACCGGCGTGGCGGGCAGCGCGTACTGATCCGCAGACGGTCATGAGGGCGGAATGATTAGCGACGCGTGACTCTCACCCAATCGACAAACATCTTGGCGCGATCGTTCTGAATTGCGGTGACGGTCGCATCGGGCAAGCCGAGATATGGCAAGCGCACGTTGTTCACAGCGGCGGGGTATTGTCCGCCCAAGGCCAGGTTCAGCACCAGGAACTTCAGGCTGTCGAGCGCCGCCGCCGGCGGACCGTAGCGCGCAATGTCGTCTCGAGTCACGCGATAACTGGGAATTCCGTCGACGGCAAAGTCGATCGACTCGACTGACCAGATCACGGAGTAGATGTGCCACTCAGTCACGTCGAGCGTTCCAGGCACCGTGAACCGATTCGCGAACGGAGTGTTGCCGGAGTAGTTCGGGCCGTGGACCGCCGTGCTCACCCACGCCGGATCACCAACGTTCTCCATGATGTCGATCTCGCCGGCGGCAGGCCAGGTGCTCACGCCGAGAAGCCAAAACGCCGGCCACAAGCCTGCACCCGCGGGGAGCTTGATGCGAGCGGCGGCGGTGCCATAGTGAAATAGCCACTTACTGTGAATCCGCGCCGACGTGAAGTCGACGCGACGACCGGCGACATCGGTGCCGGGACGATACCGGCCCTGGATCACGAGCGCGCCATCGGTCGAGCCCGCGGCGTCCGCTCCGTGCGCGATGTAGAGAGTAGACGCGTCGTCGGTATACGCTTCCGATTCGCTGTTG
>DASYSU010000217.1:0-22976 GCA_036002925.1 Gemmatimonadaceae bacterium
GATGGCTTTCACCCTCGCGAGGTCGATGACGTAGCCAGTTTTTTCGTCGATGGGTCCGGTTACCGCGACATCGAGGGTGTAGTTATGGCCGTGCCAGTTCGGGTTGTTGCATTTGCCGAAGATGGCGCGGTTCTCTTCATCCGAGAGCGCAGGGTTGTGCACCCGATGCGCGGCGTTGAACTGCAGGCGGCGGGTGATGGTGACGAGTGGCATGGGACGCTGACGCGAGAGAAAGACGAGCGACCTAAAAGACGAGCCCCGCGGGATTAACCACGGGGCTCGAAAGTTCGGTCCGGAGAGGGTTTTGTGAAGCCCGGTCGAATGTATGAGGTCCTCACCACCAACCTTTCGCCTTCCCCCGCACTGGGGGCATGACGTCGGTGATAGATTATCGAACCCACCCGAAGGACTTGTTGGCTCAAAAACGGAGTTCTCCGTCCCGAGTGTTGCTTCTCAACTGTACGTTGGCAACTTAAAGGCCATCACACAAGCGGTCAAATCATGGATCTCGGCATTGTCGCAGGGATAGCGCTGATTATCATCTGGGCAATTGGCGCACTCATGTTCAACGGACCCGGATGGGTCCACCTCTTGCTTACCGTCGGCGTGTTCGTCGTCATCTGGCGCATCGTCGTGCGCGGCGACCGACGACATCCCGCGCCGACGAAAAATCAACGCTGACCGTGAACGCCAATCAACGCTGCGATTCCCAAACTCACCGTGAGCAGCGTCACGGGCACACCAACTTTCAAATAATCCACGAACCCGATTCGCGCACCGCGCGACTCAGCGCGTTCGGCGACGATGAGATTCGCCATTGAGCCGAGCAGTGTGAGATTGCCGGCGAACGTCGAGCTCATCGCCATCACGAGCCAAGTGAACGTTGGATCGACGACTCTCGGCACGACGGGTAACCAAAGAATCACCGCCGGCACGTTCGAGACGAGGTTCGATAACCCGACCATCGCCGCCGATGTAACGATCGCGTCGTGAAGCCGAGCACCATGTAACTGCGTGCCGGCCGCGGACGTCAGCGAAGCGACGAGCGGCAGATCACGCGCGCCTCGCATCACGATGAAGAGGGCCCCGAAAAACAACAACAGCGACCACTCGACTTTCGCGAACGCCTCCGTTGGATCCCGTTGTGCGATCGCGAGGAGGATCGCCGCCGCGCTGATCGCCACGAGTGGTAGCGACGCACCGGCGAGCCAGCCCACCAACGCGCCGCCGAAGACGATGAGCGAGCGAACAACCAACGGTCGATCGAATGGTACGTCCGGCGTCTCGATGTCGCGCGGGAGCGCGACGGTGAGGTCGGCTCGATGCACGACCGTTAGAACGCCGTACGCGATCAACAATCCGCCGAGCGACGGCAACGCCAGCGCAGCGATGAATCGCGCGAAATGAATTCCGCTCGCCACGCCGATCAACATGTTCTGCGGGTTGCCGGTCGGCGTCATCGCGCTGCCCACGTTGGACCCGAGCGCGATCGCCAGGAGGAACGGCAACGGCCGCAGGCCAAGCGGACGCAATACCGCGAGCATCAACGGTGTGAGGACGAGGCAGATCGTGTCGTTGACGAAGAATGCCGAGAGCAGACCGCTCATTGCGACGACGATGCCCAATAGGGCGTGTGCCGAGTGGGCCCGCACGACGATGTGACCCGCCGCCCATTCGAAGAATCCGCCCGCCTCGAGGTACCCCGTCAGCAACAGCACGCCGAGCAGGAACACCATGACGTCGAGATCGATCGCGGCGTACGCGTCGTGGAGCGGGAGCCCGCCAATCGTGACCATGGCCACGGCGCCGAGGAGCGCGGCGGCGGGTCGATTGAGTCGGAGAAATGGAACCTGCCGGACGGCGATCAGCAGGTATGTCGCAAGAAGGATGGCGAGTCGCGCCAACGTCAGCGGTGGTCGCTAGGGCTCACGAACGATCGCGGTGCTCTGACGCATCGTAGAAGCGATCTTGAACTCGATCTCCTGCCCTTCGCCGACGCTCAGGGCTTGCGACGTCACGCTTCCATTCCCGCCGATCGGAACCGCCCGCAGCACGATCGACTGCCCGTTCGCGACCGACCAGCTGATCTTGAAATCGCCCGCGCTATTGCCGGTGACGAGCCCCAGCCGTCGCGCAACGCCGCTCACGATCACGTAGACGTTCATGTCGAGAAAATTTTCATTCCTGACGTGAACGGGAATCGGCTCCGGCCGCAGGTCTTCGCCGGTTTCCATTTTGTTGTGCGAACATCCCGACAACGCGGCGAAGATGGCGCCGGCGAGGAGGGATCGCACGCGACCGCGCAAAGCTCGCGCGCGCGGATGCAGGTGGGTCATCTCAAACTCCGAATGGGATGGCAGAGCCGCGGCGCTGCCCTCGTCGGCGAGAGGTAGGATTGGTCGCGGGAAAGGTGGAGACGCAAGATACCGTCGCGGACGAATTCTCGTTACCTCCAAACCACTTCCTTACCGAGTGACCAGGCACCGCCGCGCTCCGTCACATTGCGGCAGCTTGCTGGTGCACCGGGGCCTGGTGCCGCGGAATCCGCGGAGCGAACGGAACGTCACGGAATCCGTTGGTTTGGAGCTGTTGGACTTGGAAGGGAACGCACAGCCGGGCGAAATAAAATTCATCTTTCAATACCCTGGCTGTGGCCGAACTCAGATTTCCCAGTTCGACAACACCAACCCGCGGTCCGGACGCTTTTCCCCGTGGTCGGCCAACGACATGCGCAGGTCTGTCCATCGCACGTGACCGCCGAGGGCGATTACCCGATGGTAGGCGTCGAGAAACTCGCCTTGCAGGCGAAGCGCGACACGCCGCGTTCCGCTACGCCGCGCAAAATCGGTGATCCCGCGAACCAGATCGACGAATCGTGATTCGTCCGCGAGAACGAGCTTGAGGACGCGCAACTCCTCTCGAGCGCGGCCCTCGACCAACGGTGCCGTGTGCGCGAGTGCGAATCCGATGAGCGTGCTGCCGTCGTAGAGCAATACAGTGTCGCCGAGCGCAAGGTCGTGGGTCAACGTGATTTCACGCGTGTAGTCGTATCCCGGCAAGAGCCGCTCGACCAGCGCGCGACATTCGGCCAGCACGTCGTCGCGCGACGAAGTCGAGAGACGACCGATCAGCATCGCCGGCGGATCGCCGTACGCGGCTTCGAGCGTTGTCGTGATGGTCAGACGGCCGGGCAGGAATCCGAGCCGCGAGTAGAACCCGATGTTATCCATCGTCCGCGGCATGGTCTCGAGTCCGATCACGCTCGCGCCTCGCGCCTTGAGCCACTCAATGCCTCGATTGACTATCTCCTTTCCCGTCCCGGCGCCCTGCAATTCGGTGCGAACGGCCAAGGGCCCCATCCAACCTTCCCTGCCCGATTGGTGCACCATATTGAACGCGACGACGTGCCCGCGATCGTCACGCCACAGAAGCGCGCCGTCGGCAGCGTCTTCGATCGCGTAACGCCAAATAGTGGGGTTGAGAAACGGGACCCGCACCCCAACCATCCCGTCGCGACGATAGCGCTCGGTGAACGAGTCGCTGAAGATCTGATTCAGCTCGCCGATCTCGTCGAGCTGCGCGCGATATGGGCCGTCGACCGTGTGCTGTCGCCACGACCTGGACGTTGCCATCAGTCCGCGGCTCCGGCCTGGACATCGAGGTCCGCGGCGACCGTTGGGGATTCCGTCTCCACGCGTGAGCTGCCGGTGTCCTCGTCGTAGCGAACCGTGATCACGCGATCCAAACCTTCGCGCACCGACTCGATGTGGGTGATCAGAATCACCTGCTCGAAGCGATCCTGCAGCCGGCGCAATAGGTCGACGACGTTGTGTCGCCGAGTCTCGTCGAGCGAGCCGAAGACCTCGTCCAGGATCAAAAGAGAAAACGCGTGTCCTGCACGTTCGGCGATCATCTCCGAGATCGCCAGTCTCAAGACCAAATTCGCCAGATCTTCCTCGCCGCCCGAGATCACCGGTTTCGGGATCGCATCCTCGAGGACGATGATGTTGTACAGGTCGTCGAGCTCGATTTCCGAGTAGCGGCCGTCGGTCAGATCACGGATGTATCGACTCGCGAGGTCCGAGATCTCAGGACGCAACGCTTGGTTCAGGTCCGTGCGTACGTCGGTGAACGCGCGATCCAACTCCTCGTGCAGACGGCGCTCGCGAATGAGCAGCGCAAGTTGCTCCTCGTTCTTCGCCAATTCGGCTTTCGCGCGCTCCGCCGATTCGAACGCCGATTGTGCCGCGGCCAACTCGGCGTCGGCGCCGACGACCGTGAGCTCGGCGGCGCGTAGCTCGGCGGAGGCCTGTTCATGGCGCTCACGCAGCTCCGCAAATGTCGCGTCGGAGAAGGTCAGCCGTTTGCCGCGCTCCGTCAAATCCGCTAAGCGAGCGACAACCTGCGCGAGACTGGCGCGCCCGCGATCGCGATCGACCGCGAGCTGCGGTTCGCGTTCGAGCTGCGCGGTGAGCTTCGCCGCGCGCACGGAGAGCGGCGTCAATCGCTCGATGAGCTGTCGCACGTCGGCGTGTCGGGCCGCGTCGTATGACACGGAGATGGTCTCCATCTCACGGCGGACGGCAGCATGGCGATCGTCCTTGGCGGCAATGTCGCGCGTGAGACCGGCGAGCTCCTGCACGGCCGCCTGAACTTTCGCGAGCCTTCGCTCGAGCTTTCCGACGCTGTCGAACAGTTGCCGGCGTTGCTCGTCGAACTCCTTCACGTCGGACGGCATCGCCTCCAACTGCTCGATGCGCGCGCGAAAGTATTTGCCGTCGACGGTAATCGTCTCGATCTGGTTGTCGAGAAACTCGAGCACCGTGCGGAAATGCGTCTCGAGCGGTCGAGCGCAGATGGGACACGTTCCGTTTTCACCCAACTCGACGATCTGCTCGCGTTGCCGTCTGACATCGCCCAGCTGGTCGACGAGGGCCTGACGTTTTGTCTCCGCTTCTTGTTTGTCGCGAACCCAATCCGTGTGCAGACGCTCGAACTCGATCTGCACGCGGTCGAGCTCTGCCCGCGCGTCAGCCAATTGCTGCGTGACTTCGAGCTCGAGGGTCGGAGCGGTATCGATCTTCGCGTGCCGCTCGCGCAGCTTGGCCAACTCGTCCAGGAGCGCGCGTTCAGTCTCCTCCAACGTTCGTCGCCGAGCTGCTTCGTTGCAGGCGCGCTCCAGCTCGCGCAGTTCCGTCTCGAGCGCCGGCAACTCGACGAGGGCCGCAGTGAGTCGGTTGACCTCGTCGCGCGCGAGCGCCGCGTCGGCAAGCTCGCGCTCGATTCTGGCGAGGTCGCGCTCCAATGCCGCGCGCTCGCCGTCGACCACTCGCATCTCCGATACGAGAGCCTGCAGCGCGTCTCGCTCGCGCTGCATCGCTTCCCATCGCGGTGTAAGCGTGTCGAGCGCGTTGCGCGCGGCCACTCGTCGTACGCCGGCCGCGTTCGCCCGCGCGCGCGCCTCCGACCGGCGACTGGTCGCATCGGCTAGCGCGCGATTGACCGTCTCGGGATCGGACATGCCCGACCGCAACCCGGCGGTCTCGGACACGATCGCCTTTCGGCGTTCACGAACGAGGCCTTGCGCGGTGCGAATTCGCTCATAGCCGAGCACACGCGACAGAAACTGCGCGCGCTCGGCGGGCGCCATCGCCGCCATCACGCTCAGCTCTTTCTGTCCCGTGAAATATGTGTTGAAGAACTCGTCGTGGCTCATCCCGAGCCGGCGACGCAGCAGCTCAGTGA
The DNA here is from genome assembly GCA_036002925.1 of Gemmatimonadaceae bacterium. Classification (GTDB taxonomy): domain Bacteria; phylum Gemmatimonadota; class Gemmatimonadetes; order Gemmatimonadales; family Gemmatimonadaceae; genus JAQBQB01. Next base: position 5,746 of record DASYSU010000217.1, read on the forward strand.
CGCCGCTGATCGACGTCGCGATCGGGGCGGTAGCGCCGTCGAGATACACCTCGGCGCTGGTGAGCCCACGCGACACTAAGTACCGGTGACCACCCAACTCGAAGTCCAGCTCGACCGTGACCGCGGCGCGCGGGCCGGCGCGGTACGACCGAATGGAATCGCGCGTCCCTCGCGCCGCCGGCATACCGTACAGCGCCCACGCGATCGCCTCGAGAATGGTCGACTTTCCGGAACCGTTCGGGCCAATGATGCCCGTGATCCCCGTCTCGAAGTCGATTCGAGTATCGGTGTGCTGCCGGAAATTGCAGAGGCGCAGGCTGTTGAGCCGCATTCAAATATCGAGGAAGCCGGACGGCACCGCGATCAGCTGTGCCTCGTCGAGATAGCCGATCGCTCGTTCAACGAGCGCAGTTCGGTCGACGTCAGAATCGAGCGGCCGTGCGAGCAGCTTGTCCCGTACGAGCTCGTTCAAGGACTGACGACGCCCCGGCGCGCCGGATCCCTGCACGTGTAGGGTTTCCGGACGACGGAGGTCGAGGTGGAAGTTCAGCGCGCGTCGCTTGTAGTCGCGAATCGCCTTGTGATCGAGCTCGCGACCAATGTGCCGCTGCACGTCGCGCACGATCAGCCGGACGATCTTGTCATCGATCCCGCCGACGCAGGCGTCGACCGTCGAGCGAATGCGTTCGTCCAGCTCGGCGGCGGTTGAATTGCGCGCGTTGATTGGCGGCAGATCGATGAACGGACGCGACGCGGACAGGGGATGAAATGTCATCGCACCGCTGTCCAAATCGCGCTCGATGAACCCCTTGCCCGGGATCCGTGCGATTCCTTCCTCGAATCGCTCGCCCCATGGATTAAGGCTCGTGTAATCGATCGATCCGCTGTAGAACGTGTTCGGCAACACCTCGCGGAAGACGTGGTAGTGTCCGAGCGCGACGTAGTCCCAGTGCGCGGCCGCGAGCTCCGCGTGTGTGAACTGGACAGCGGCACGATCGCCCGGCATGGCGTTGTCGGGAAGCATCCCCTCCACTTCGCCATGAATGACCAACACGTTGTAGCGCGCGCCGGAATCCGGCGTGAACGACGGACGGACGAGCCCCGGAACGTCGGGCACGGCAAGCACCGACAGGTCGCGATCAGGGAACGACAGTCGCCGCGCTTCGCGATCGACGACCTCGAGCCCGAGCTGCGCGAACAGCTGGAGAATCCCGCCGGTCTCCGCCGAACGCGGCGAATCGTGGTTGCCGGCGACGAGAATTATCTTGGCGTCAGGGAGCGCGTGAACCAGTCGGCCGAACTGCATGAACGCATGGAGGATCGCCTGGTTTGGCGGCCGCACAGCGTGAAAGATGTCGCCGGCGATGACGATCAGGTCCGGGTGGAGCGCGATGACGCGATCAATGGCCGCGCGAAACGTCGCCGCGACGTCCGCCTCCCGCTGATTGACCCCGCCGGGAGTGAGCCGCTGATACTGCCGGTAACCAAGGTGAAGATCGGAGAGATGGACCAGGCGCATGCGGCGTAAAACCTCCGCTGTAATCTAACGCCTGTCCATGGTGTGCATGTGCTGCGTGACGCGCGTTTGCATGTGCATCGACAGGACGCCGCTGACCGCGGGTCCGTTCGTCGTCGAGCTTACGACAATGCTGAACCATGATTCGGTAAGCCAACCACGTCGCTGATCGACAAGCATGGTTCCGTTGACGTATCCCTTGTCGAGCGTGGCGCCGAATGCCGCGCCCGGTCCTGTCGCCGGCTGGACTTCGCCGCGCATCGAGACGAATGCCCACTCATGACTGTGGGTCACCGAGTCGAGTCGGAAGGTGACGTGCAGCTTGCCCGACAACTGTGAGCCGAGCTGTGAGCCGACGGGAAGTGGCATCTCTCGAATCCAGCTCTCGCCGACCTTGATCGCCCCCTTCGGAAACGCCGCCGGCATGAGCGAGACGACCTGGGCCACTTCGCGCGAAGCTCCGTCGTTCGACTCCGCCATCGACACGGTACCGTCCGGCGCCACATGGAACCGGAGCCGCTGTCCTCGCATTTGCGCCGCAGCCTGGGCGGCCGCCGCGCGCGAACGTTCGTCCGTCGTCGAGAGAACGAGCGAGTCCGTGACGGCAAGCAGTGTGGTGCCATTCTCGCTGCTCCCTTCGACGATGGCACGCGAGAACATCTTCATGCTGTTGATGACGTACGCGCTCGCCTCGCCGGTGTTGGTGCGGCGGACGCCGGTCATCTCGGTTTCCTGATCGAGCCGCATGCGCAACGTGTCACCTAGATGCGGCTTGACCTGAAGCACGACCATTTGAGCCGCCACCGGTCGCGCGACGCCTGGCGTCAACACTCCGATCGCGAGGACCGCGATGAGACGACGAGACCGCATCGCGGACATGGACGACTAGAAACCGTACGGATCGTCGGCTGGAGCCGACCGCACGGCGGCGCTGGTCGGACGCGTGACGGTCTGCGCCGTGACGATCGGTCGGAGCTGCGACAGAAAAAACTTGCGCACGTCGGCGGGACGTTCGCGCACGGTGGCGTTTCGCGCCCGAATGATCTCATCCGGCTCGCGAATTCCGACCGCTTGTTGTACCCAACCCAGTGTGATCGACGGGTCGAGCGTGCGGAGACTTCGCACGACGGCGGCCTCGAGATCGATGTCCACCGACTGCGGATAACGCTCGGCGCCGTCGCGCCCGCGCATGACCGCGGGTCGAGGAAACCGCACGAAGATCGGCTGCGTGAAATGCGGATGGCGTACCATCAACTGTCCTTTCTCCAACGTGGCCAACTTGATCTTCACGGCCGGACTCAGGACTGCGTAGCCCGGAGTCGCAAGCTCGTCGGCGTCCATGCGTCCGTACAACGCCGTGCCCGAGTTCCCGACGACCCGCCGATGCACCTGCGACCGGAATTGCTGCGCGCTGAACAGCACGAGACCGAGATAGCGGCCGCGCTCCGCGAGATCGAGCAGCATTTTCCGAACGTAGGTCTCTGGTCCATCATTGGGTGCGTACTTGTTCAGCTCGTCGACGAACACGACGACGTGATTCACGCCGAGGTCGCGCTTTTCGAGGTGCTCGCGCAGACGGGTGACGACACGAGCGAAGATCAAGTCCTGAGCGTCTTCCTCGAGCGAGGCGACGTCGATCACGTACACCGTCCGGTCCTGAAAGCTCCCGAATGGGAGGTCGCTCACAGCGCCGTCGTCGGTCACCAGACCAGCACACCGGGTGGAGATGTTGGACAGCCGATTTCGCACCTTGCGGATGGTCGCCACGTGGTGCGTCCGCCAGGCCTCACCGTTCTTCCCCTCCATCGAGGAGAGCACATCGCGGAACCATTGTTCCAAGTCGGCGAACGACCGGACGCGATAGCGCTTATTGCCAAGCAGCGGATCGGTGAAATCGTGATCCACGACACGTTCTCGAATGAAGTCGATGAGTGCGTCAGCCTTGGCGTCGACGTCGTCTTTGTTGAGCAGCACCTCGGCGTACTGCAACACCTCGCGCAACCCCCATGTGAGCGACGAGACATTGTGCAGCAGCGCGTCGTTCGAACGCAGGGTATTGAGCGAGTAGCCGTCGGATTTGTATGGCGCGAAGTACTGGACGTTCTCGAATGGCTTAGCGGGTACGCCACACTTCTCGTAGAGCGCCGCGTCAGCGTCGTCGATCGTGCCAGGCTGATCGAGGAAGCAGAGGTCGGGTCCCTTGACGTTGAAGCAGACCGCGGCAACCGATCCTTTTTGCTCGGGAAAGTGCGTGAAGATCGACGACAGGATCCACTCGATCGCGCTCGTCTTCGTCGCCAGACCCGAGACGCCGGTGATGTTCAAGTGGGCCGCTTCGGGTCCGATGAGGAAATCGGCATCGAGATAGATCGGCGCGTCGGTGCCGCCGGCGCGATACACGCCGATTGGAATGCCGGTGTGCGCGCCTTCGCGAAGATAGCCGTCCATGCGCAGCGCGACGGCGACGTCGTTGTTGTCGGCGAGGAACACGCGCCCCATGGGCACCGGCTGTAGTGGCTCCTCCGGGAGCTGGCGCAACACGGCGGCAGTGTACAATCGAATCTCCGCTCGCTGCGTCGCGCCGAACGAAGCACCGCCCGGCGTGCCGTCGTGGCCGAGCATGTCGTGAATCGGCGTCTGGAGATCGGTGTAGCTGAAGCCCTCGACGACGATCCCGTAGATCATCGGGATCTGTCCGTTGACGGGGAGCGCGCCTTCGACCCGCACGATCGTTCCGATGCCGACCGGCGAGTCGAGCGCCGTCCAGAAATGGAATTCGTGAGGCGTGTTCGGTTTCCGCTCAGTGGCAACGACGCGACCGAGCGGAGCGCCCGCGATGTCCGGCGAGAGCGACGAGTCGATCATAGGGCGTCACGCGTGCGAATGTTCACAGAGTCCTCATTGTTCACATGATCGCGCGCAAGAATTCCTCGCAGTCGCGCACGCCATAGACCATTTTGTCCCAGCGTCCGTCCGGCAGCGCCACCGGCGCGACCTCGGCGAGGATCCAGCGCGAGACTTCGTCAGCACGCCGGCCGACGCCCGCGTCTCCACCGGCCGCCGGCGGCGCGACTTCGACCCGCACCAATCCCCACATCGGATCATGGCCACGCGGATCGCGAATGCGCAAATACCAACTCGCGACGCTGGCTCGCTTGGGCGACGTGACGAGAAAGACACTCGAGCGTTCCGCATAGCCCAGCCCGAGCACAATCACGAGAGCCTCGCCGCTCGCGTAGAGCGTACGGTGGCTCTTGATCACACCAATCGCGCAGGACGAGCGCGCGACCTGGTCCGCGCCGCTGATGCCGCCGTCGACCAAGAGTCGTCGCTCCTCGCGAGCGCACCACTCGAGCGCCAGTGATTGCTCGGCCGTCTCGCGATCCTTCTGCACTCGATGCACGGCGGCTTCGCGCAACGCGTGCGGATGCTCCGACGGAGTGTCGGGCGCGAGCGTCTCGCTGGTGTCGTGCACGGCGATGCCGGTCTCTGCGAGACTTCGCCAGACCGCCGGCGACACATTCGCGCGCGGCGCGTACAAGCGATGCTCGACCAAATGCCGCCAGGTGAACAATCGCTGATTTCGGCGATCGCGAATCACCGCGCCGACCGTGCCATAGACGATCGGAACTCCGCCCGGCAGATAGCACGCGACGAAGCTCTGTTGCGTCCCGTCGAGGAACGCCGCGAACTCAACGACGGGCGCGTCGAACACGCGTCGTGCGCGCAGCGCGCGACCCTCGATGATGGTCGCGCTGATCAACCGCGTTGGTTGCGCGTTCGCCGTGATGAGCTCGAGCGCGGGTCCGCCATCGACCGATTGCGAGTTCGGCAGCAATCCGGCCAACGCACGGGCGATCGTCGAGAGCGACGGGTATGGCGAAGTGGGTGGGTTGATCGAGACCGCGGACATCGGGACCACTCTAACGCGCGCGCATCATCGCGACAAGCAAATGCGTTCCCCGCTCACCGCGTAACGCGCCCGGCAATGACGATCAAGGGCCACCTGATTCTTCTCGGCGTCGTGGCGTCGCCCCACACCGCGCCCAGCTCACTCTCGACGGGAGTGACGGGATCGTCGCCGTGAGCAGCGCGATATCGTGTTGACGCCGACCATGTGCGCATGTAGCCCACGACCTGTGCGAGATCCCAGTCTTCCTCGAGCACCAGCGACGGCACCGGTGTTCGATCAAACGGGAATGGAATCGACCGATACTCGTCGTCGACGTAGCGCCGCTCGGGCGGCCAGTAGGGTCCGACCGTCTCGAACATGAAGTGTCGCAGCACCTCGCCAACGTCACCGTCCATCCGCGGCGCGGCATAGGTCCACGCCGCGATTGCCGCGCCTGGCGCCGCGACTCGCCGAACCTCGGCATTGAATCGCGCGTGATCGAACCAATGCAGCGCCTGAGCGACCGTAATCAGATCGACTGAGCCCGACGCGAGCGGAGTCGCCTCGGCGGGCGATACCAGCCACGTGATTTTCGGATGCGCCGGTGCGCGAGCGATCTGTTCGGCGCTGACGTCCGTTCCGATCACCCGGTCGAAGAATTCGGCGAGATCAACCGTGGCCTGGCCCGTCCCGGCGCCGCAGTCCCAGGCCAGCTGATGGCGCGCTGTAATCGTCGCGAGGAACTCGAACAGTGCGTGCGGATATCGTGGCCGAAATGCCGAATACCCCGCCGATACCCCGGAGAAATGATCGCCCGGCGCTCGAGGCGAGCTCACCGCACGACGGCGACCGCGACTCCGTCGTGCGTCGGGACAATGATGCCGAGCACACGCGGATCGGTGGCCATGCGCCGGTTGAACTCACGAACGCCTCGCGTGCGATCGTCCGATTCGTCGCCGTCGTACACGCGTCCGCCCCACAGCGCGTTGTCGCCGATGATGAGACCGCCCGGCCGCACGAGGCGCAGCGCCCAGTCGAAGTACGTCGGCAGGGGCTCTTTGTCGGCGTCGAGAAACATCGCGTCGAACCGCTCGCCATCGAGCGATGGAAGCACGTCGAGCGCCCGACCGACTCGGACTTCGATGCGATCCGCGAGCGCCGCTCGCTCCACGTATCTTCGCGCGAACGCGGCATGCGTTTCCTCGATCTCGATCGACAAGAGACGCCCGCCCGGCGGCAGCGCGCGCGCCATGCAAATCGCGGAATAGCCGCCGAGTGTTCCGACCTCGAGAACGCGGCGCGCGTTGATCGCGGTGAGCAACACTTGGAGCAGGCGTCCTTCGTCGGCCGAGATCGCGATCGGCGGCAGACCCGTGCGATCCGCCTCTTCGCGCAACGAGGCCAACAACTCGTCCTCGGCGCTGAACAATCCCGCGATGTAATCGCCAGCTCGATCGGCCATCGTTATTCGACGCCGATGTCCCACGCCTGTTGCAGGTCCTTCCGCGAGTAGGCCCGGAAGGCCGTGAGCGTCTGCGTTCGCTGAATGCCGGGCACGGTCGGGAAGATTTCCGTTACGACGTGAGCGATCTGATCGTACTGCGGCACGCGAACGATGGCAACGAGATCCCAGTCGCCCGACACGGAATAGACCTCAGCGACTCCGTCCACGCCGGCGAGCATGTTGGCCGCGGTGGGAATCAGCGTCGGATCGACGCGAATGAGCACGATGGTGGTGATCACGACTCGGTCGGACAGGGTGGAACGTTGAGCAGCCAAAGACCGGAGATGCGACTCTTTTCGTCGACGTCCACGAGAAGATTTTTGGCGAGTCGGATCGTGCGCGCGATCCGTGGCTTGCCGAGACGGAAGTGAAAGGTGCGCTGCTCGTTGTCAGCCTCGGCCACGAGTCGCGTATCCATCTCGAGCGACGCGATGTCACGTTGCGACTGGCGCGATGGCACGACGACGTGCGCGTCCTCGACCTGCCCAGGCGGATTCAGCACCGGCAGCTTGCGAACGTCCGGCCACACCGCCACTTCGACGCCATTGATGCGGCCGGCCGCGACATCGAGGATCAGCCACGACCCGTCGGTCCCTTCCAATCCGACCGAGCCGGACATTCCCTCGCCCGCCGCGCGTGGCGTGAGTTGGGCCGACAAAATGTCGGTGTCGGCATCCCACCTGTACTCCACCTCAGGCGGGGCGTGCCCAACCGGCGCAACCTCAACCGCAATCTTCACCAGATGCTCCTTGAATCGCCTGACGAATCTCGTTTAGCGCGCCTCACGGCGCGCCGTCATATCCCCGCCGAATGGACCCGAATACTTCAGTCGTCAGTTCTCAGTGATGAGTGCTGAGCTGAACCACTCAGTGCTCAGTGTTCAGTACTCAGTTCGAGTTGTCACGGACTGAACACTCGAACTGAACACTGAGTTCTGAGTAGTTCAGCTCACGACTCATGACTGAGAACTGAAGACTGCCTCCAAGATATACCCGCGCCGATGATCCTCCGCACCCCCTCCATGACTTGTTCGGCGGGCGCGGCATATGACACTCGAATCCATTCGGGCGACCGGAATGCCGCACCGGGAACGACCGCCACGTCACATTCCTCGAGAAGCCGGCGAGCGAATGTCGTTCCCGGTTCGGGATCCTCGGGCGTCGGCTCGCCAATTCTGACGTATAAATAAAACGCCCCGTGTGGCTCGATGACCTCGAGCGCCGACTGCCTGAGAAGACCGAGCGCGGCATCGCGCCGTTGTCTGAACTCGTCAACCATCGTCGAGATCGCATCGGCCGCGGCCGTTCGATCCGAGAGCGCGGCCAATGCAGCGTGCTGCGAGATGGACGTTGCATTGGACGTCGTGTGTGACTGCAATGCAGCCATCGAGCGCGACAACATCCGCGGCGCGATCGACCAGCCGATCCGCCAACCCGTCATGGCGAACGATTTCGCTACGCCGTCTACCACAACCAGGCGGCTCACTGAGTTCGTCATCGAGAGCAGCGACGGCGCGTCGAACTCGTACGAGATCGCCCGATAAATCTCGTCGCTCAAGATCCACCAGTCTCGCTCGGCGGCGAACGCGACGATGTCGCGTAGTTCGTCGCGCGAATAGACGGCGCCGGTCGGATTGCACGGCGAGTTGAGAATGAGGCCGCGGGTCCGCGCCGTCGCCTCGCGCGCCAGATCCTTGGGCGTGACCTTGAGCTGTCGCGCACGGGCACCGCGCACCGCGACGGGCGTCGCACGTGCAAGCGCAAGCATTTCGTAATAGCTCGTCCAACCCGGCGTCGGGACCAGGACTTCGTCGCCGGCGCCGAACAGGGAGAAGCACGCGTTGAACAACGCCTGCTTCGTTCCGGCGGAGACAACAATCTGGTCCGCGGTGATCGCCTCGCCGGCGTGCAGCTCGTTCGCGCGTTCGGCGATCACCTCTCGCAGCGGAAGAATTCCCTCGACCTGCGTGTATCGAGTCGCGCCGGCGTCGAGCGCGCGATGCGCCGCGGACATCACGAAAGCCGGGGTGGGAAAATCAGGCTCGCCCGCGCCGAGATCGATGACTGGACGACCAGCGGCGCGCAGCGCTTTCGCGCGCGCCGAGGCGGCGATGGTCGCCGACTCACGGAGTTCTGTGATGTTTGTCGAGGGAGCGTAACCCGTCATTGACTCGATTGGAGACCGGAACGGCCGCGGGCTATACTTCACGACGGCTGTGGCAATCTTACGAGCGGTAACAAGACCACGCCACAACGCTGGTTGCGGAGGGTGATGTGGACCACGATGCGCGCGAGGTGACTGCGGTCTCACGGGGCCAGAATGTTGTTTACGTCATGCCTCACGATTGGGCGTCGATCGCCCAGTTCCTGGGACCGTTGCTCGAGCGCGTGGACGATCACAATTCCGACGTCCAGCTGCTGCTCGTCAGCTCCGACGTCGAGTTAGCCGCGGCGCTGGCCGCATCGGCGGTCAAGCTCACCGAGGGCCGAACCGTCGGCATCATCGCCGCGACGTCGGCGCGGCGTGCCGCGCGCTTGATTCGACTCCGGCCGCCGCAGGTAATCGCCGCGACACCCGAGTCTGTCGGCGAGCTACTCAAGGCGGCAGCGCTCAAGCTCGACACCGTGCGAATGGTGGCGATCGCATGGCTCGATGAGCTGATCGCGCAGGGCGCGACGACCGCGCTCGAGACGGTGATGACCGAGGTTCCGAAGGACGCGAGCCGCACCGTCGTCGCCGCCGAGATCTCGCCTGCCGTGGAAGAGTTGCTCGAGCGATACGCTCGCCGGGCCCGACGCGTCGTCAAGCCGACGAGCCTGGCCGACCAGCCGATGCCCATCGAATTCGTCACGACATCGGCCGAATCGAGACTCGGCACACTGCGTCGCGCGCTCGACGCGATCGACCCGGCTTCAGCAGTCGTCTTCGTCCGCGATCGAGACAGCGACCTTCGGGTCCGCGATCTCCTGCGGTCGCTGGGGTACGGGAGCGACGACGCACCGATCCGCGCCGGCCTCACAGCGCCACCGGGAACTGAGCTCGTCGTTCTGTTCGACGTACCAGCGTCGCGCGAAGAGCTCCGCGAAGCCGCGGGCGCCGCGAAACGCGTCGTCGCGCTCATCCAGCCGCGCCAGTTGACGAGCCTGCGCGCCCTGTCGGCTGGCGGCGCGGTCAAGCCGTTCACGCTCCCTGATTCGGGTGCGCGAGCGCGCGACCGTGATGCGCGGATACGCGGTGAATTGCGCGAGCTACTCGACCAAGGCCACTTCGGACGCGAGCTGATCGCACTCGAGCCGCTTCTCGAGGATTACGACGGAATCGAGATCGCCGCGGCGGCGCTGCAATTGGCCGAACGCGAACGAGCCGCGCGATCGGCAGCGATGAGTGCGGTGACAGCGCCGGCGACCTCGCCTCCGCGCGAGAAGACTGTCGGGCCTATGACGAGGCTGTTCGTCAACGTCGGTGCTCGCGACAGCGCGCGGCCCGGTGATCTCGTGGGCGCGATCACGAATCAAGGTGGCATCACGAGCGACGACGTCGGCAAGGTCGAGGTTCGAGAATCGCATTCGATTGTCGAGGTGTCGGCAGCTGCCGCCGACGGAGTCATCGAGCGGGTGACCGGCACGACAATTCGCGGCCGCCGCGCCATCGTTCGTCGCGACGAGCAGCGGCCTCCGCGCGATAGCGACCGAGGTCCGCGAAGCGCTGGCCGCAGTGATCGCGGCGCCAGCCGTGGGGATCGAGGCGCAAACCGTGGAAGCCGCGAACGGACGCCGCCGCGACGAGGAGATCGCGAGTGATCTCGGACGGCTATTTCTCCGGCGGCTCCGCCGGCTGGATCGAAGTGATCTGCGGCGTCATGTTCAGCGGCAAGAGCGAGGAGTTGATCCGCCGCGTCCGTCGGGCGATCATCGCGAAGAAGAAGGTCCAGGTGTTCAAGTCGCACCTGGACGAGCGCTACGCCGGGATCTATCGGATCTCGAGCCACGACGGCCGATCGGTGGATGCCGTGCCGATCGATACGCCCGAACAGATCGCGCAGCTCGTTCTGCCGGACACCCAAGTCGTCGCGATCGACGAAGCGCAGTTTCTCGATCCGTCGATCGTCGATCTGGCGACCGCGCTGGCCAACCGCGGCACTCGCGTGATTCTCGCCGGCACCGACAGCGACTTTCGCGGCGAGCCCTTCGGCCCGATGCCGCAGCTACTCGCTGTCGCCGAGGTGGTCGACAAGCTCCATGCGATCTGCGTGATTTGCGGAAATCCCGCAAGCCGCAACCAGCGGCTGATCGGCGGGAAACCGGCGCGCTACGATTCGCCGACGATCATGGTGGGGAGCACGGAGTCGTACGAGGCCCGGTGCCGTGCATGCCATTCGGTACCGCGGCGCGATGAGGATCAAGTGCGCCTCTTGTAGAGTCGCGCTGGGCGACTCAGTCCTCAGTCGTCAGTTCTGAGTGGTGAGCTTTACAACTCAGTGTTCAGTGAAAGTTGCCAGTGTTCAGTTTGAGTCATCAGCGAACTGAAGACTACAACTGAACACTGAACACTGAACACTCTAGCTGATCACTGGGATTGAAGGCTCACGACTCAGAACTGAGAACTGAAAACTGAAAGCGGCTTCACCCCGTATGCCTCCCATACGCGAGCGTTAGAAACTCCTCGCGCGTCCGTTGATCGGAGCGAAATGAGCCCCGAACCGCGCTGGTGATCGTCTTCGAGTTCTGCTTTTCTACGCCGCGCATCATCATGCAGAGATGGTACGCTTCGATCACGACGCCCACGCCCATCGGAGCCAGGACGTCATCGAGCGCTGACGCGATCTGCTCCGTCAAGCGTTCCTGAACCTGCAGGCGCCGCGCAAACACCTCGACAACCCGCGGAAGCTTGCTCAGCCCGACGATCTTGCCATTGGGGATGTAGGCGATGTGCGCGCGTCCGTAAAACGGAAGCATGTGATGCTCGCACAGGCTGTACAGCTCGATGTCGCGCACCATCACCATGTTGCTGGCGCCCTCGGCGTCGAATAGGGCACCGCCCATGACCCGCTCAACGTCCATCTCGTAGCCGCGCGTGAGCCACGCCAGCGACGCGGCGACGCGCTTGGGCGTGCGGAGGAGGCCCTCCCGGCCGGGATCCTCGCCTAGGAGCTCGAGTTGCCGGCGGACCAGCTCGCGAAACTCGTCCTCGGCGTCATCGTTGTCGTTGCGCTCGTCCAGCGGCGCGGCCAGCTCGTCGTCCAGCGAAATGTCGTCCCGCATGGGTCCTCACCAATCGAATGTTTGCCGTCCAGGAGCCGACGACAGCGTTGACGCCCCTCGCTTGCTCGCCTACCTTGGGCACGCCGGGTCGACCCGCCCCCGCCGTCCCCCAGCCCCAAGTCTCTACCGAGGAATCCCTCATGATACTGATTGGACTCACGGGGAATATCGGCAGCGGCAAGTCGACCGTCGCCCAGTTGCTGTCGGAGCGTGGCGCAACGATCATCGATGCCGACGTTTTGGCGCGCCGGGCGGTCGAGCTCGGCACTCCTGGCTACGACAAAATCGTCGCTCGCTGGGGCACTGAAATTCTCGCGCCCGACCGACACATCGATCGTGCCGCCCTCCGTCGAATCGTCTTCACCGACCAACAGCAACTCGAAGAACTTAACGCGATCGTCCACCCCGAGGTCGAACGGTTGCGCGCACGCCTGGTCGAACAAGCTCGCAAGCGCGGCGACCGCGTCGTCGTCTGCGACATTCCGCTGCTGTTCGAGCGACACATGACCGACCGATTCGATCGCATCATTCTCGTCGACGCGCATCGGGCGGTGCGTCTCGACCGGCTGGTGAAGGATCGCGGGCTGCAGGAGACCGAGGCGATGGACATGATCGCCGCACAGATGCCGGCGGAGCTCAAGCGCGCCCGCGCGGATTTCATCATCGAGAACGACGGCACGCTCACACAACTCGAGCGACGCGTGCAAGATGTGTGGAACGCACTGCTGCACGACACATCGACGCCTCGACGTCCCGCCGTTCTTCCTTGACACTCATTTTGGTCCCGGGTAGACTCCGCGCGCGTGGTCATCCGACCACCGTTACCGGAGCGATTCGTGTCCGAGATTCCAAAGGACCTGCTGTATACCGAGGACCATGAGTACGTAAAGCCAACCGACGACGGCAACGTTGTCGCGATCGGCATTACGGACTACGCGCAGGGTGAGTTGGGCGACATCGTGTACATCGAGCTGCCCAAGGTTGGCGCGTCGTACTCGAAGCACGACGTTTTCGGCACCGTCGAGGCCGTGAAGGCAGTCTCCGAGTTGTACTCTCCGCTCTCGGGTGAGGTCATCGCCGTGAACGACCGGCTCGACAAGGAGCCCGCGCTCGTCAACACCACTCCGTACGGCGACGGGTGGATGATCAAGCTCCGTCTCAAGGACGCCAAGGAGAAGGACTCGCTGCTCAACGCCGACGCCTACTCGGCGCATTTGGGGCAGTAGTCCCACGCATCCCGACCAGCAAACAACGAAGGATCTGCTGTCCGACATGGCAGATCCTTCGCTTCGGTCAGGATGACAAGTTACCTCAGTCGCCCGCGACGACCTCCGCGTACGCGTCCGTCGGCACACACGAGCAGACGAGATTCCGGTCTCCGTACGCGCTCTCCACTCGTCCTACGGCGGGCCAGAATTTGTGGGCCCGCGTCCACGACGCCGGAAACGCAGCCCGCTCGCGCCCGTACGCATGCTCCCATTTGTCGCTGAGGACGCGACCCAGCGGATGCGGCGCGTGCTTGAGCGGATTGTCATGACTATCGGCAATCCCTAACTCGATTTCCCTGATTTCTTCGCGAATCGCGATCAACGCGTCGCAGAACCGATCGAGCTCGGCCTTCGACTCGCTTTCCGTCGGCTCGATCATGAGCGTGCCCGCCACCGGGAACGAGACCGTCGGCGCGTGAAAGCCGTAGTCCATCGGACGTTTGGCGATGTCTTCCACTTCCACGCCCGCCGAGCTCTTGAGCGATCGCGGATCGACGATGCACTCGTGCGCGATCGTGCCGTTCTTGCCCTTGTACAGCACGGGATAATGCGGCTCGAGTCGCTTCGCGATGTAGTTGGCGTTCAAGATTGCCACCTTCGTCGCTTCGGTCAGACCCTCGCCGCCCATCATGTCGATGTACATCATCGAGATCGGCAGAATGCTCGAGCTGCCCCACGGCGCGGCCGACACGACACCCGCCGACTGCCTGCCGCCGACAGGAATGATCGGATTGCCGGGTAGGAAATCCACCAGGTGCTTCGCCACGCCGATCGGACCCATGCCCGGGCCGCCGCCGCCGTGCGGAATGCAGAACGTCTTATGAAGGTTCAAATGACAGACGTCGGCACCGATGTCGCCCGGCCATGACAACCCGACCATCGCGTTCATGTTCGCGCCGTCGAGATACACCTGTCCGCCGTACTGATGCACGATGCGGCAAATATCGGTGATCGCTTCCTCGAACACGCCGTGCGTCGACGGATACGTCACCATGAGCGCAGCGAGGTTTTCCGCGTTCGCCTTCGCTTTCTCCTCGAGATCGGCGACGTCGATGTTGCCGTTCTCGTCGGTCTTCACAACGAGCACCTTCATGCCCGCCATCACAGCGCTCGCCGGATTCGTCCCGTGCGCCGATTGGGGAATGAGACACACAGTGCGATGCGACTGGCGGCGTGATTCGTGATATTGCCGAATGACGAGCAGGCCGGCGTATTCACCCTGCGATCCTGCGTTCGGCTGCAACGAGACGGCCGCAAAGCCTGTGATCTCTTTCAGCGCCGTCTCGAGCCGCGAAAACAGCTCGGCATACCCGCGCGTCTGCTCCAACGGAGCATACGGATGAATCTTTCCGAACTCCGGCCAGGTCACCGGATACATCTCGGCGGTTGCGTTCAACTTCATCGTGCACGAGCCGAGCGGGATCATCGACGTCGTGAGCGAAAGGTCCCTCGACTCGAGGCGCTTGAGGTAGCGCAGCATCTCGGTCTCGGAGTGGAAGCTGTTGAACACCGCGTGCGTGAGGAACGGCGTCGTGCGCGCGAATCGCTCGTCGTAGCGTGTGTCCACCGCCGGCTCGAGCGTGTCGAACTTGGGTGCCGTGCCCTTGCCCGAGGCGAACACCTCGAGCAAGTCGTTCACGTCCGCGGGCTTTACCGTTTCGTCGAGGGCGACAATGACCCGCGACCCTGACGCACGGAGATTGATGCCTCGCGCGCGCGCCGCGCCGACGATGTCGCTTGTCGGACGATCGCCCAGCTCGACGCTGATCGTGTCGAAGTAGTCGTCGGCCGTCAGCGAGTACCCGAGTTTCTCGAGACCAGCAGCGAGCGTCGCCGCCATTTGATGGATTCGGCGCGCGATCGCGGTGAGCCGCTCCGGTCCGTGCCACACGGCGTACATGCCGGCGATGACGGCGAGCAACACCTGCGCGGTGCACACGTTGCTCGTGGCCTTCTCGCGACGGATGTGCTGCTCGCGCGTTTGGAGCGCCATGCGAAGCGCGGGCTTGCCGTCGGCGTCGCGCGAGACGCCGATGATGCGACCCGGTAGCTGGCGCTTGAACTCGTCCTTGGTCGCGAAGAACGCGGCGTGTGGCCCACCATAGCCGAGCGGAACACCGAATCGTTGCGAGTTGCCGACACATACGTCGGCGCCCCATTCGCCCGGCGGCGCGAGCAGGACGAGACTCATCAGGTCGCTCGCTACCGTGACCAGCGCTTCGATTGCGTGCACGCGCTCGCAGAACTGCCGGTAGTCGTGCACCGCGCCATCGGTCGCCGGATACTGGATCAGCGCACCGAACACTTCGTTCCCGATCGGCGCCTTTCGCCAGTCGCCCACGACCACCGTCACGCCGCGGGCATGCGCTCGCGTCTTTACGACTTCGATCGTCTGCGGATGGCATTCATCCGACACGAAATAGACTTCCTTGCCCGGCTTTCCTCTCGCGGCATACGACATCGCCATGGCTTCTGCCGCCGCCGTCCCTTCGTCGAGCAGCGATGCGTTCGCGATCTCGAGGCCGGTCAGGTCCATGACGACGGTCTGGAACGTGAGCAGCGCCTCGAGGCGCCCTTGCGCGATCTCGGCTTGGTACGGCGTGTACGCCGTGTACCAGCCAGGATTCTCGAGGACGTTGCGCTGGATCACCGGCGGCGTCACGCAGTCGTGATAGCCAAGCCCGAGGTACGATCGGAAAATCTGGTTGCGTTGGGCGATTGTGTGGAGGCTCGAGAGCGCTTCGTATTCGCTCATCGGCGCGTGAATGGCGAGCGGCTTCGCCATCCGGATGCCGCGCGGGACGGTCGCGTCGATCAACGCATCCAGCGACTCGTATCCGAGGAGATCGAGCATCGCGAGGACATCGTCCGGCGTCGGACCGATGTGGCGCGGAACAAAGCTCGCCGCGTCGGCGGCGGACATTTCCTGACTTTGGTTACTCATGGAGTCCTCTGAAGGGCCGCCTCAATTTATGTTAGGGTCAAGCCTCGTGCTGTGGTTGATTGCCCCACCTTCCCTCAGTCAATGCCCCGACAGACTTGGCGCCTGCTCGTCACTCCGCCGGCCGACGGCGCGCAGAACATGGCGCTCGACGAAGCGCTGATGGACCGGGCCCGTCGGACCGGCGAATGGGTGCTTCGTGTCTACTCGTGGAGTAGGCCGACCATTTCGCTCGGGCGAAATCAATCCGCTCGCGGACGCTATGATCTGACCCGGGTTCACGAGCTCGGGTTGGGCGTCGTGCGTCGACCCACCGGCGGCAGGGCAATCCTGCACGACCGGGAGATTACGTACAGCGTGACCGCCCCCGTTCGTGATGCCGGCGACCTCCGCGAGTCGTACGAGCGCATCAACCGCCTGTTGTTGTCGGCCCTCCATAGCATAGGCGTGTCGGCGAGCGTTGCCGCGCCCGCGACGCGGAGCGTGACACCGGGCATGGCTCCGTGTTTCGACGAGCCCGCAGCCGGAGAGTTGACGCTCGCTGGGCGGAAGTTGGCCGGGAGCGCGCAGTGGCGGTCGGACGACGCGCTGTTGCAGCACGGCTCGATCTTGCTTGCCGACGACCAGACTTTGCTCGCCACATTGGCGCTCGACGGGCCTGGCGAAATCCCCGCGCCGGCGACGTTGAGCGACGCACTCGGCAGCACGCCCGATGTGTCCATCGTTGGCGGAGCCCTTGCCGAGGCCGTGCGCAATCTCGAAGATGCGAACGCGCGAGAGCTCGCCATTGACGACGAGTTGCGTGCCCGAGCGTCGGCACTCGTCGTCCGATACGTAGATGATGCCTGG
>DASYSU010000218.1:0-5861 GCA_036002925.1 Gemmatimonadaceae bacterium
CGATGTCGCTATCGCCTACCTGAACCGTCGCGGGCGTCGCCGATCGGCGAGCGGCCAAGAGGACGACCAATGCGACTACGATGGCCGGCCCGCTGCGCAACACTGCTTTCATCATCATGAGGTCCTCTCCCGTCGAGAGCGTGCAGGTTCGCAACGAATATGGGCGACGATCGTTGGTGTTCGCACGCACCGGTCATAGTATATGGCCTCGAGTGGTGATGTGACTATTCCACAGGAGAGCGACCGTTTCGATGCCCGCTTCGGTTAAGCATGTTGTCATCGGCGCCAACGCCCATGCGGCGCTCGCCGATGCGCTTTATCGCGCGCGCCCGGATCTCGCCATCCGCGGGAACAAGTACACTGAGCTGACCGAGGACGATCTAGAGTGGGGCGATACGTACATCGGGTTTCGCCGGCCGCCACTTCCATCAATGGGCAACATCCGATGGGTGCACTGCACCGGGGCCGGCGTCGACTCGTGGCTGTTTCCCGTCGAGTTGCCCAGGGACATCCTGCTCACCCGCACCGCGGAGTCGTTCGGACCGATGATCGCCGAGTGGGCGCTCGCGAGAGCGCTGGCATTTTCTCAACAGCTGCTCGATCTCGCGACGCAGCAACATCGCCGCGAGTGGAAACCGCGAGACATTGCCCCGCTCCGTGGCACGACCGTTGTGGTCGTCGGCACCGGCGACGTGGGCACGCACGTCGGTCGGCTGTTTCGAGACATGGGATGTGAAGTGCACGGCGTATCGCGCACCGGCTCAGGCGACGAGTCCGTGTTCTCCACGCGGTCGTCAGTGTCGTCGCTCGCGACCATCGCATCGAAGGCGGACTGGTTGATCGTGACGTTGCCGCTGACGTCTCAAACGCGGGCGTTGATCGGCCGCGAGGTGCTTCAAGCCTGCCGGGGTGCGGTGCTGATGAACGCGGGGCGCGGGCCCGTTGTCGATGAAGCACTGCTGCCGGAGGCGCTCGACAAAGGCTGGCTGCGCGGAGCCGCGCTCGACGTGTTCGAGGCGGAGCCGCTGCCGACGGAATCGCCGCTGTGGATGGATGCGCGCGTGATGATCTCGCCGCACATCTCCGGCATCACGACGACCGAGGGAGCGGCGACCGGCTTTCTCGAGTGTCTCGCTGCGCTGGAGCGCGGTGAAACGCCGAAGTGGATCGTCGATCGAGATCGACAGTACTGAGGCTCTCCCCTTCGCTCAGGATGACAACCGTTCTGACGACTGTGCATCGGCGAGCATGTTACAGCACAGCACCGTGCCGAAGATGAACGCGCCCGGAAAGAGCGCGAGCCACGGCTCGCTACTCATGGTGGTCTGCGCCTGATAGAGCATGTTCCCCCAGCTTGCGGCGGGAGGCTGCACACCGACGCCGAAAAAGCTCAGCGCGCTCTCGAGGAGAATACCGCGTCCCACCGCCAGGGTCATCGACACCGCGGCGGTAGGCACGACGCCTGGCAATACGTGTCGTAGGATGACGCGCGGTGCGGTGCAACCGAGCGCGCGTGCGGCCGCAACGAAGTCGCGCGTCTTCGTCGATTGCACTTCGGCGCGGACGACACGCGCCGTCTCCATCCATCCCGCCGCGGCGACGAGAACGATGAGCAATGGCACACCCGGTGTGAGCACCGCCGCGGCAATCATGAGAAGCGGCAACCGGGGTACCGAAAGCATTGCCTCCGTTCCGCGCATGAGGAGCGCATCGGTAATGCCGCTGAAGTAGCCCGCCGCCGCACCGACCGCGACACCAATCGTCGCGCTGAGTGCGGCCGAGACAAGACCGATGGCGAGCGAGACGCGCGCGCCGAACAGCACACGCGTGAGTAGATCTCGGCCCAGCTCGTCCGTGCCGAACCAGTGTTGCGCCGATGGTGCCGCGCGCCGGTGCGCCAAGTCGATCGCGTCCACGCCGTAGGGAGCAACGTGTGGCGCGAGCACGGCGAGGAGAATCAACGCGGCCAATGCGGCCGTCGCGGCGACGGCGGTGCGGCGTTCCGGACGGCGCGCCATGATCATGTCTCGCCCCGCGTGCGGGGGTCGAGCGCATGCACGGCGACGTCGGCCGCGAGACTGAGCACCGCCACAGCTACCGATCCGCACATGAGAAATGCCATGAGCACCGTGTAATCGCGCTTGGCAAGCGCTTCCGTGAAGAGACCGCCGACGCCGGGCCACGCGAACACGCTCTCGGTGACGACCGCGCCCGAGGCCATCATCGATGCGTCGAGCAAGACGACCGTCACAAACGGCAGCAGGGCTTTGCGGAGCGCGTGCTTCATGACGATGCGTCGCTCGCCCACGCCTCTGCTGCGCGCACCCATGATGAACGGCTCGCCCAATGCCTGTCGCATGGACGATCGGAGATAGCGCGACCATGCCGCCGCATGAGCCGTCGCGAGGACGGCGACGGGAAGCACGAGATGCGCGATGCGATCGAGGAATCCGGTGTCGGCGAACGACGATCGACCCGACGATGGAAGCCAGCCGAGCGCGTTGGCGAAAACGAGTTGGAGGACGAGGCCGAACCAAAAGACCGGAAGCGAGATGCCGGCGACGGCAGCGATCGTCGTAGCACGATCGAACCCGCGACGCACGGACGACACGACGCCCACGACAATCGCAACGACCACGGCGACGAGCGTGGAGACGCCGATGAGTTGTAGCGTCGCAGGCACGCGCTCGAGGAGACGATCGATGACCGGCCGGCCGTCGGCGTAGCTGTAGCCCCAATCGCCCACGACGAATGCGCGGAGCCATGCGAGGTACTGTGCGGCCAGCGGCTGGTCGAGCCCCATCTGGCGCCGAAGTCGCTCGATGTCTTGCGGCCGCACGTTGGGATTGTCGAGATAGAGCGCCAATGGCCCGCCGGGCGCGGCGTGAATCAGCGCGAAAACCAAGAGCGACACGAACAGCAGCATCGGCACTACTTGGAGCGCTCGACGCCCGGCGAACGACGCCACGCCGCTCACGTCAGCGCCGGTGCGACGACGTCACCGCGCACGGCTCGCGACGTTCCACTCGTGCACGTTCCAAAATGGACCAGCGTTGCTGGGATTGCCCTTGAAGTTCATCAGCGTCGCCGGGACGGCGTCGATCTTCGACGTGTTATATAGAAAAAGCTCCGGTACGAGCTCCGCGACGCGCTTCTGCGCTTGAACGAGCAGGTCGCGCCGTCGCGCACGATCGACGGTGCGATCCGACGCGTAGAGCAGCTTCGTGAGCTCGGCGTCATTGAGATAGTCGATGTTGCGGCCCGCCGGGGGAGTCTTGTCCGCCGCGTAGAAGGTCGTAATCTCCGGATCGGCGCCCTGCTGCCACCAGTGGAGCATCGCGTCGAACTCGCCGCTGAACCACACCGGGCTAATGGATGTTCCGTCGAGCAGCTTGACGCCGGCGTTGACACCGACGTCCTTGAGCTCTTTCTGAATTGCCTGCGCGACATTCTCGCGGATGGCGAATCCAGCCTGTGTGATGATGGTGAAGGCCAGCGGTTTGCCCTCCTTCACGCGGATCCCGCCGGCGCCGGGCTTCCAGCCGGCGCTGTCGAGCATCGCTCTCGACTTCGCGGGATCGAAATCATACGTCGCCACGTTCGGCTCGTACGCCCACGAGAGCGGCTGAATTGGACCGTTGACCGTGGTGACGAGACCGTCGAGAATCGTACGCACGAGCAACTCGCGATCGATCGCGTGGGCAAGCGCGCGACGCACGCGCACGTCGGCGAATGGGGGAAAGTGTCGCTCATTCAACGTGACGTGCTCGTAGCCGGTGCCGAGCACTTGATTGAGGCGAATCGACGGGAGCGCCTTCAGCTCGCGCACTTTGTCCCACGGCACGAGCGGCACGAGGTGGACTTCGCCCGCTTTGAGTTGATTGATGCGCGTCGTCGTGTTGGTCAGAAAGCGAAAGAGAATCCGATTGATCTTCGGAAATCCGGCGCCGCGCCAGTAGTGTGGCACCTTCTCCAGCAGTATGTATTCACCGGTCTTCCACTCCGCGACACGATACGGACCGGTGCCCATCGGGTTGCGATTGTAGTCGGTCGCCTTGTCGATATCGCGACCCTCGAGCAAATGCTTCGGCAGCGTGCCGCGCAGGAACTGCATCTGATACGGCGCGTAGACTTCCTTGTAGTGCACTACGGCCGTGAGCGAATCCGGCGTCTCCACCGACGTAATGCGATCGAACCCGTCGGTGCTCTCGGGTTTCCAGTCGCCCTTGATCATCGCGTCGGCGGTGAACTTTACGTCTGCGGAAGTGTGCGGATGTCCGTCGTGCCAGGTGACGCCCGGACGGAGCTTCCACATGACATCCATTCCGCCGTCGGATCTCAAGACGACCTCGCCATTCTCGATCGTCGGAATCTCGGCGGCTAAGACGGGCACGACGTTCATACGCTCATCGGTAGTGACCAGCCCTTCGATCACGCACGTCTGAATGTCCTCCAGAATATGCGTGGAGTATCGGTTCATGGTGTCAGGCTCGCGATCGTAGCCGACAATGAGCAGATCATTCGACGGACCCGCGCGACCGGCGCCTTTTGCGCACGCTGCGAGTGCGAGTACGGCCCAGATAAAAAGTCGCTTCATGGCGAGCCCAATCGCATAAGCCGGCTAACAAGCGGCGTGGGCACCGACCCGTAACTCAGTAGCTCGTCGTGAAACTTGCGCAACTCGAACGAGGCGCCGAGCGCACGCCGTCGCTCCTCGCGCAAATCGAGGATGGTTTGCGTGCCGAGCCAATACATGAGGGCCGTGCCCGGGAACATCGAGCACTTCGTTACCTCGGCTCGCGCGACACCAAGTTCCATGCGCGCCTCGGCGACGAAAAAGGCGACTGCATCGTTGAACGAAAGCGAACCTTCGTGGAAGCAGATGTCGACAATGGCACGAGCGAGAAAGCGCACACGCGAATGCTGCTCGGACACCTGCTCGAGCGGAGTGAGGAAGCCCAGCTCGTCCATCAACTGTGTCGCGTAGCATGCCCATCCCTCCGCCATCGTGCCGCCGCAGAACATGCCGATGCGATTGGCGCAGTCGACGGCCGCGATCTTTCCGACGCGGGATGTGGCGCGGTGATAGGCATGCCAGTTCTGAACGTGATGGCCCACCGAGCCGTGATGCACGACGTGATTGAGCTTGATGACGCTGTGGTTCCACGTCCGAAGGTGCGTCTCGGAATTCGGCTCTGGAAGAGCGGGCACGACGTAGTCGTACACGCGATACGCGTCGAACGGCGCGGGCGAGCGGTAATACAGATAGTAGAGATAGGGCGCCGCCTCGCGTGTGAATTCTGGGATCGTCGTGTATCGAAGCGGCCAGTCGGGCCAGGTTAGTACGTTGTGCTCGATCGCAGTCGCACGGCATGCATCCCACGTTCTCGTGAACGCGGCGAGGTAATCGTCGGGTTCGGGATGATCGCTCGCGAGACGAGCTTGGACGTCGGGCCACGTCGGACCCTGTTCGCGCGTCGTCGCTTCGAGACGCCTCTGCGCGTCGCGGAGTTGTGCTCGCGCCTGAACGAGCAACTCGGCGCGAGGCTGAGCACACTGATGGCCGCGTCGCAGCAGCAAATCGTACAGCTCGGGTCCGCACGACGCGGCGTCATCGGGAGCAGCGGCATGCACACGCACCGTTTCAGCGAACGCCTCGAACGCATGCCGCGCATTGTTGGCGGCTTGGCGAACGCGGTGTGCGTGGGCCGGCGCACAATCACCTGACGCGAGCCATCGATCGATCCCTGCGGTAAGCAAGATCGCCGCGCCCTGGCAGTCGCGGAGCGATCGGGCTTGCCACGATTCTGGAAACGCGAAATCGTGCGTGGTCCTCTCCGCTTCGGCCAGAAAAGCGGGAA
>DASYSU010000219.1:0-8270 GCA_036002925.1 Gemmatimonadaceae bacterium
CGGCAATCGGTCGATGATTGGCAAGACACTGTCGCTCGACGGCGACGTCTACACGATCGTCGGCGTGCTTGCGCCGGAGGTGCGTATCCCCGACCGGGACGTCGTTCTCCCGATCGGACTCTTCTCGGCGACGCCGATGTATGTCCGTGAGAACCATCCAGGGCTTCTTGGCCTCGGCCGACTCAAACCGTCAACGTCGCTCGAGGCGGCGCTCACCGATCTCGCGCGCGTGAGCAGCCAGCTACGCACGGAATTCCCGAAGCAGAATGCGGGAATCGGCTCGGGCGGCGCACCACTCATCGATACGATGGTGGGCCGCATCAAGCCGGCGCTGCGGATGTTGATGATCGCTGTCGGCATTCTGCTGCTCATCGCCTGCGTCAACGTCGCCAACTTGGTGCTGTCGCGCGCCGCCGCGCGCGAGCGCGAGCTCGCGGTGCGCACGGCGCTAGGCGCCTCGCGCGGCCGCCTCGCGCGCCAGATTCTGACGGAAAGCGTCGTCATCGGACTCGCGGGCGGCATGTTGGGCTTGGGTGTCGCATATGCCGGCGTGAAGCTGCTCGTCTCGATCAATCCCACGAGCGTCCCGCGCCTCGCGGACGTCACAATGGACAGCCGCGTGTTGCTCTTCGCGACGGGCGTGTCCGTGCTGACTGGTCTGTTGTTCGGTCTCGCTCCCGCGCTTCGGTCTGGGCGAGTGCGGTCGACCGCGGCGCTGAAGGGTGGCGAGCGCGGTTCGAGCGCCGGCGTCTCACGACAGCGTACGCGCACGGTGCTCACCGTCGCGCAGATGGCGCTGGCTGTTGTTCTGTTGGCTGACGCGAGTCTCCTCGTCCGCAGTTTTGCCGCACTCGCGGCGGTGGATCTGGGATTCGAGCCCACGCATATCGTGGCAAGTCTGGTACAGCTTCCACCTGCGCGGTACGCGAGCAGCGAACAGCTGCGGTCGGCCTTCGACCAACTCCTCGCCAAAGTGCGGGCGATCCCGGGTGTCGAAGCAGCGACGGTTGGATCGGACCAACCTCTCGGATCGAATTGGCAGACAGGCGTGTCGTTCGAGGGACTTCCTCCCTTCCCACCCGGGCAAGCGCCGCTTCTCAACGCAGCCGTCATCGATCCCTCGTACTTCGAGACGCTCCGCATTCGGCTTCTTGCAGGCCGGGCACTCTCAGTCGACGATCGGTTTGGTCAGCCCGCGGTCGTCGTGATCAGCGAGGCGATCGCGCAGAAATATTTTCACGGCGCCAATCCCATTGGCCAGCGCATGAAGCAAGGTCCACCGACTGACACGAACTCATGGCGTACGATCGTGGGTGTGGTGAAGGACACGCGAACCGATGGACTCACCGAAGGGCCGCGCGGCACCTTCTACATGCCGCGCGCACAGGAAGAGATGCGGCGAGGCTTGCTCATGGTTCGGAGCTCTCTACCGCTCGGCCGACTCACGTCGTCTTTGCGCGCCGCATTGGCCGACGTGGACAAGGACGTCCCGCTCGCGCTCACGCAGACGATGGACTCGGTGCTCAACGAGTTTCTCGAGCAGCCAAAGTTCTCAATGCTGCTCCTCACGATTTTCGCGAGCGTCGCGCTCGCACTTGCGGCAGTCGGGATCTACGGCGTGGTCTCCTATGGTGTCACGCAGCGCACGCGAGAAATCGGTGTACGCATTGCCATCGGCGCCGAGCCAGGCTCGGTGCTCCGGCTCGTGCTCGGGCAGGCGGTCGTGATGGCGACGACGGGTGTCGGCATCGGCGTCGTGTTGGCGCTGGTCAGCGCGAAAACGATCAGCGCGATGCTGTATGGCGTTGGCCCACGAGACCCGATCGTGCTCGGTGGCGTGAGCATTTTCTTGGTCTTGATCGCGCTCGTCGCCGCGCTCGCGCCGGCCGTTCGTGCGGCGCGAATCGATCCCGTGCAAGCCATACGGGTTGACTAGCGGACAGGGCCTACCGGCCAGGCTCAGTATGCCGAGGATACACGTCACACGGCGCTCTTGTCGCGTTCGATTCTGTCCTGGAGCAATGCTGTTCAGTGAGACTTTATCGCCACCTCATGCCGAGCGAGCCACGTCTGCGCCGCACCGCGTCGCGGCAGAAACTCGCGATCGGCTCGCTGCCACGCCTTGATGACAGCGCGATAATGCACCGCGGCGCTGTCCGTCATCCGCGCGCTATCGAAAGCCTGTGCCAATGCCTCGTGCAGCTCCGTGTGCGTGACGTAGAGAGCTCCCGCCTCGATGTCCCCGCGCAGCGCCGCCTGTAGAGCGGCGATCGCCTCTCGCGGCCGACCAAGTTGAATCAGACAACGCGCGAGCTCGTAGTTCACCCGCGTGAAGCCCATCGTCGGAGAGTGGATCGCAGCCTGGAATTCGCGCACGGCGTCGGAATGGCGGCCAGCCGCCTGCTGCAACATTCCCCGCAGATAGTGGTGTGTTCTCCGATCCCGTCCATAAAGGCTTGCGCCTCCCCAGACTTCGACGCTGTCGGCGAGCGCGCGGAGCGCGACGGTATCACCCGCTGCCGCCAGCGCCATTCCATAGAGCGTTCCGTTCCAGGCGCGATGACGTGCTCTGGTTCCCGCGGACCAGTCTTGTGGAAGCGACAGATGCAGTATCCGCCCGAACACCTCGGCCGCCGCTTGGGCGTCGCCACGCGCAAGGGCGAGGATTCCCTCGTTGATCGCGTTGCGATCACGAGTCGCTGGTGCCGGCGGCAAACCCGGAAGCGTTCCTGTACGGAAGAACTCCTCCGCTTCGCGAATCCGTCCCTGGTTTCTCAGCGCAAGGATGTACCACCACGCTCCGGTGTCGTAATCATTGGGAAGGGACGATGACAGCTGCGTTGCCAGGCGCTGCTCGGCCTGGTCATACGCTTCGAGCCCGAAATGGAGGCCCGTCAAGTAACCCTGACCGGTGCCGCCGAGCGACGCCAGATTCTGAAAGTTCTCATAGGCCGAAGCGCTGTCGCCACGCCGCGTCGCCACCGTACCGAGCAGAAAAAACGGATAGCTGGCCTTCGGACGGAGCGCGCGAAAACGGTGCGCCACGCGGACGACCGCCGGCAATGAGTCCGACCAGAAGTACACATTCGCCAGAAAGACAAAGTCTTCGCACAGCATGCAGAGCGAACCGCCGTCACGCTCACCCGCCGAATCAAGCGCGACTGCCCGTTCCACCGCGGAGACAGCCTTGGGCCAGTCCCCGCTCATCCAGTAGACATGACCGAGAACGCCAAACGCTCTTGGGTCACGCGGATATCGAACCGTGAGTGATTCGGCCACCGCGATGGCGCGCGGTTCCTGATCGTCCGTCAGAAGATCCGCCGTGATCATGAGCCGCTCGCGATCGGGAGCACGAGAGGCGAGACGCAAGGCGATGGGCCGGAGCCTTGATACGTCTTGATGACGCACCGGCTCCCAGACGTCCTTGCCGAGCTTGACCACCCAATACGCCGCCATCGCAAACGTGGAGTCTTCGCCCAGGGCGGCGTTCATCAATCGCTGTGCCGCCTTCCAGTCATTCTGGAAGTACGCACGCAGGCCTTCCTCGTAGAGGCGATACGCAAGTGGCGAGCGTGTCGTCGCGTCAGCGATGGAAACCGGCGGAGACTGCAAGCGAAAACGCCGAGCAATGGATTGCGTGAGGCTGTCCACGAGCGCATAGCGGTCGACGGCGCGAACGCGATACGCATCCTTGACGATACCCGTGCGCAGTTCGACGCGGCGCATGGCCAGTTCCAACGTATCACGCCTCAGCACCACGAGTTGTCCCTCGAGCAACTCGGAGGCCCCGGCGCGACGAGCCGCGTCGGCATAACCGGCCGCCGAGTCCTGACCAGAGCGCATCAGCTCGATCAGTCGAGAGTTCGCTAGCACCGCGAGGCCCTCGACTCGCGCCAAGTCGGTTGCAATCATGTCGGTGAGAACGCGGCTCGTTCCGAGTAGAACTGCCGCGGTATCTTCGCGGATGAATCCCACCGCGATCGTCGTCGAAGTCCGCGCGGGGGCGCGTAGCCACCCGAGCCGACGCGTCACGAATCCAGCGCCAAGAACCGCGAATCCGACAATCGCCGCGAGGGCCATGGCGCGCCGTGAGCGCAATAATGCCGGCAGCGACCATCGAGCAACACGCGACGCCCATAGCTTCCTCGCCGCTGATACCGAAGGCTCGCTCGCCAACGTGGAAGCGTTATCGGGCGCCGTCAAACGCGGAACGGATTCCGATGCAATCTGTGATCGTCCCGATCCGTTAGCTCCGCTTGTCTGCATGCGCTTGATCTCCAGACCAGGCGCCGCTCGCAACTCAGCTTCGAGACGCAGCACTTCCGGGTCCGGTTCGGCTTGCAACTCACGGCGAACGATCGCTTCGTGGTGGCGGATGAAAGCCAACGCTGTCGCGCGATCCCCGCGCGCCGTGAGCGCGCTTGAATACCCTAGCGCAAATCGTCCGCTGACTGGATCGCGCTGCGTCAGTTGACGCCACCACTCGGCTGCAGCGTCGTACTGGTTCGCGCGGGTGGCGGCAGTGGCCAGCGAATGTAAAGCGGATATTGTCTCCGCCGTCAGCCGCGCACGCTCCTCCTCCGCCCACAGCTCGAAGCCGGAGCTGCCCTGAAGATAGAACCCATCGAGGAATGTTCCTCGCGCCAGCAACACAGCCTGCTCGCGATCACCCGAAGCCAAGGCGGCGCGAAAGTCCGCCACGTCGGCACCGATTGTCGTCTCGTCCAGCGCGAGTGTTTGTCCGATCGATCGAACCACGTCGCGTCCGAGGCCGGTTCGCAGGGCGTACAAGTTCTGTCGTAGCGAATGGCGGGCTCGCTCTTCGTCGGAATCCGGCCAGAACAAGGCCGTGAGCTTGTCGCGCGACATGCCGCGATGGCCCGCAGCGGCAAGAACCGCGAGCAGTGCAAGCCTCGGCGGCCTCAGTCGCGGTGCGGTCGCCCCGTTATCGGCTTCGATTCCAAGGCCACCAAAGGTGACTAAGCGAAACACAGTAAAGCTGAGGTTGGCGTTCCAAGCGGTTCCTGTCAACGGCGAACTGGAGGTGGATGACGCGCGATGACGCTAACCGGGTCGGGGCGATGACGCCGGCCAATCATCCTTCGCCATTCGGTGAGGCAGGATGTCGCGGAGTGAAGGCGTCGAGACGCATTCAACGGAGGTTGTGCGATGTGGCGAACGCGATGGGTCATGGCGGCGGTGCTGTTTTCGTCGGCTCTGCTTACGGCCACGCCGGCGATCGGAAATGCGCAAATCGGATCGCTTCGGAAGAAGGCCGAGGAGGCGAAGAAGAAGCTCGAGGAGGCCGGCAAGAAGCCCGATTCGGCCAAGGCAAAGACCGATAGCGCCAAGGCAAAGACCGATACTACGAACAGTGCGGCCGTACCGGCGAGAACTACGGCGGCGGCCCAGGCGCCAGCCGGCGCGAAGGTCTGGGAGAACTACGACTTCGTTCCGGGGAACAGAGTCATGTTCTACACGGACTTCACCGAGGATCGTGTCGGCAATTTCGCGCGCGGGCTCAAGTACCTCAGTGGTCCCATGGAGATCATCGAGCGCGATGACGTGAAAATGATGCGTGCGACGGGACTGGGAGAGC
This sequence comes from Gemmatimonadaceae bacterium, assembly GCA_036002925.1. Classification (GTDB taxonomy): domain Bacteria; phylum Gemmatimonadota; class Gemmatimonadetes; order Gemmatimonadales; family Gemmatimonadaceae; genus JAQBQB01. Next base: position 5,600 of record DASYSU010000219.1, read on the forward strand.
TTCTCGTTCCACTGGGACGAACGCTGCCGCAAAAGTTCACTCTGGAGATCGACATTCTGACTGCCGCGAACGCGCCGCTCGGAGATCGGGTGCGAGTGGAGGGCGGCAAGTCACACGTGCAAGGGGACGAACAGTCGGTCGAAGTCAGCTGGGGCCCGCAACACGTGACGTTGCATGGCGGAGGGCAAACCCGGGCCGCGAGCGCGCTGCACTTGACCGACGACGAGGCCGCGAAGTATCTCGACCATCCGACGCACCTTCGCATTCTCATGGACAGCGGGTACTTCAAGATGTACGCGAACGAGAAGCGGCTCTACAACATCCCCGAGCTGCAGTTCCGGCGCGACAGTGTCATCCGCTTGGCTCTCGTGGGGGGCGCCGACAACGAGGCGCTCTTCATCACCAGCGTTCGCGTCGCCGAGAGCGAGACAGACGTGCTGTACGATGCGTTGCTCAAGAAGGGCCGTTGGGCGACGCAGGGCATTCTCTTCGCGACGGGTAAAGCGGAACTGCAACCGGAGTCGCGTCCGGTGCTCAAAGAGATCGCGTCGACCATGAAGAAGTACGGTGATTTAAAGATTCTCATCGAGGGGCACACCGACAACGTCGGCGCCGCGGCCAGCAATCTCTCGCTCAGTGACGCGCGCGCGGCGGCCGTGAAGGCAGCGCTCATGTCGGATTTTGGTCTCGACGGCGCGCGCATAACAACAAAGGGGTTTGGTGACACCAAGCCGGCGGCGCCCAACACCTCGGCCGTGGGCCGCGCACAAAATCGGCGCGTTGAAATCGTGAAGCAATGACGAAGACGATCTACATCGGGGCGCTCGTGGCGATCGCCTGCGCCGCCTCGGGCTCGGCGGCGCAGGATCAGCGCAAGATCGAATCGGGCAGCCCAGCACTGAAACGGACTATCGATTTCGACGGGGGCATGAGCGCGACTGCCGCCGAGAAGGCCTACGCGATTGCGCGGCTCGACGAGATCGATCGCATCGTCATGAAGGCGGTCCCGGAATTTGCGCATCTCAGCTATCCGGTGCTCGCACAGTTCGGCGGCTTTTTCGCGTCAGCTCCAAAGTCGACCACCATTCTTCAGTACGATTACTACCTTGTCGCGGCCGGTTGCGGAATCTTTACGGCGTCGGTCAACCATACTCCGTCAGGCGTTGAGCCCTGGGTCCAGGGCCCGCACGGCCAAAAATCCGTTCCTGGCGCAAGCTTCGTGTTGGCCGAGCTCGTGCCACCGCCGGACGCTTCCTATGAGCAAATGCTGTTTGTCCGTGACGGAGAGGTTCCGTACCATCAGCTCACGCGTGAGGAAGCGCGACGATGGCAGATCGTCGAGGAGGAGGGCGTCAACGGCGAGAAACTGGCGAAGCGGAAGGACATCCTCGCGAACACGCCCTACGAGCGATTCATGGCCGGGGCCGCGGAACGGAAAGCGACGCGCGACACACTCCGAGCTGCGCTGAAGGCATTTCGGACGCCGGCGGAGATCGACGCGCAAATCAAGGAAATGGAGGACGCGGAGCGCAGCGCGGCAAAGGAGCTCAAAGCTCAAGACACGGGCGATCGCCAGCAGAACGATTCGATTTCGCGCTACGGGACGCACGCCGACAAGGCTCGCGCTTCGATTGCTCGCATGTCGGCCGCGGAGCGAAAGCTTCCGGCGTGGGTCAAGCCCGGGGCGAGCGATACGTTGTACAATTTCGCGACGGCGGACACGCTGTATGTGGGGCGCGTGATTCGCCCCAATCTCGACTTCTGGACGATGCACCGATCGCGAGTCGAGGTGCGCACCATCGACCTCGATTTTTCCGCCCGATGCCCGAAATCGCCGCCGCCCCCCGAGGTGCACCAGGCGCTCTGGAAGCTGCGTCAGACGATCGACTGGGGGGCGCTAAAGAAGATGGTGAACGAGCCGTGAGTTGAACCCGACGCTTACGGCTTTCTCGAAGCTCGTGTCGATTTTGACCGACCTCGTTCGACGTGTTAGTGCGGCAGCGAAAGGCGCAGCATCGGACGCGAACCGGTCGGAGCACCCAGGCACGAGGACCAGATCGATGGCTGCGAGGAAATCACGCTCAAAGGCGAAGGCCGCTCACCCAACCACCGTGGCCGCCTACCTGGCCTCCCTCACTCCGGAAAAGCGAATGGTGATCGAGGAGGCCCGCGCCTTCGTCCACAGGCACATCCCCAAGGGGTACGCAGAGTTCATGAACTGGGGCGTGATCAACTGGGGGATCCCGCTCGAAGAGTTCTCCAACACGCACAACGGTCAGCCGCTCTGCTACGTGGGCCTCGGCGCGCAGAAGAGCTACAATTCGCTCTACCTGATGGGCACGTACGACAGCTCGAACGGCAAGTACACATCGCCGTTCTCAGAAAAGCTTCTCGTCGAGGCATTCAAGAAAGCCGGGAAGCGGCTCGACATGGGGAAGTGCTGTCTGCACTTCAGGGAGCTCGATGACCTCGAGCTAACCTCGGTCGCGACGGTGATCGCTATGTCGACACCGAAAGAGTACATCGCGTACTACAAGCGCGTGAAAGGACTCGCGTAGCGCGGGTCGCCGCGCATGCCGAGAAGAGGGCAACGCTTGACAGCGAGGGACAGGCAGGTGAATAGTTCACCGCATGGTGAACTATTCACGGCAGCATGACCTCGACCGGGTCT
>DASYSU010000220.1:0-6736 GCA_036002925.1 Gemmatimonadaceae bacterium
CGGAAACACGGCGCCTCGAAATCGTTCGCCTCGTTCCCGAGCGCGCCGAGATCGAGGTGACGGTTGCGTTCGCGGTGGACGAGCGATCGCTTCGCGCAGACATCGCGCGTCACCCTTGCATGGCAATGCAGGCGGGATGAAAGCCGTTGTTCCGACAGCGCGGGCGGTATGGCGCGATCCCTGACGTGGACGTTCAACGGATGACGAAGGCCGCTGACGCGGCGAATTCCTCTCCCGAGAGCGACGCATTGTCGGCGACGCCGACGCCCACCCGGCGCGTACCGCTCGCATAGAACGCGTTGAACCGCAGGCTGTCACCGGCGGCGACGGGAATCGGCGTGGAGGGAAACGTGCAACTCGCGGCGGGACCGACGTTCACCCATGCACCGCCGACGAGCTGCTGATCGACGAAGGCCGGCCGCGGGCCGCAGGCGTGAACGAAGGCTGTCGTGGTGCCGACGTTTCGAACGCGAATGAGCCCGAGCGTGTGAACCGCAGCGCTCACCGGATCGCATCCGCCAACGATGCAGACCCCGGGTACGTCGACCGTGATTGCGACGTCGTGCGCGGGAACAGCGTCCAGGTTGCCCGTCGTGCTCGATCCCCCACAGCCGACGATGAAGGCGCATAGCAGCGTCCGTCGCTTCATGAACCGCTCCTCGCAGAATGGCCCGACCGGACCAGGGATGAGCCGCCGGCTCAACAACGCGTCGGGCCCATCCTTCGTTCCCGCGAGATTGTTCGAGAGCTACAACGCGGCCGCGACACCCAGCGCCGCGAGCAGAATGCTCTTCCTCATCGCGAGTCCTCCGTTCAAATGAAGCATCTAGTCCGGGCGCATCGCGATCATTGGATCCACCCTCTCCGCGCGCCGTCCTGCGAGCCAGGCCGCGATCAACGCGATCGAAACGAAGATCAGGCTCGCCCCGACGAAAGTCGTAATGTCGGTCGCCCCAACCCCATATAGTAAGCCGCTCACCACGCGGGTTCGCAACCGCGACGAACACACCAGTCTCAGAGTTGGCAGTCTCGGAGTTGGCAGTCTCGGAGTTGGCAGTCTCGGAGTCAGGCCGTCTCGGAGTCAGGCCGTCTCGGAGTTCGGCAGTTTCGCCGTCTCGGAGTTCGGCAGTTTCGCCCCTCGGCAGTTTCGGCCCTCGGCAGTTTCGGCCCTCGGCAGTTCTCGGCCCTCGGCAGTTCTCGGAGTCAGGTAGCCCCTACCCCAACCTTTGCGCCCCTCGTAGTGTCTTATAGCTAAGACCCTTACCTATAGATCCAATGACCCGGTCGCTCGATCTACTCCACGGCACCCTCGATCTCCTCGTACTGCGCACGCTCGCCTGGGAGTCGATGCACGGCTACGCCATCGCTCAGTTCGTGAAGGCACGGACCGATGGCGCCATCGTCATCGAGAGCGCGGCGCTGTATCAAGCGCTCCACCGTCTCGAGAAGCGCAAACTGGTGCGCGCCGCATGGGGGATGAGTGAAACCAACCGTCGTGCGCGATTCTACGAGCTCACCGCGGCCGGCCGCGGCGCGCTCAAGGCCCAGTCGATGGATCTCCGTGCCTACGTGAGCGCGCTCTACCGCGTGCTCGACGCCCGCTAGCCCGCCCCCCCCCGGAGACCGCCCCATGGGACGCATTGCCCGCTTCCTTCGGCTGCCACGCTCCGCGGCGCGCATCCGGATCGACATCGACGACGAGATCGCATTCGACATCGACATGCGCGCCCGCGACCTCGTGCGCCAGGGCATGGACTCGCGCGAGGCGCAGGCCCGGGCCGCACGTGAGTTCGGAGACCTCGACGCCACCCGCCGCTATTGTGAGGACCTGGACATGCAGATCGAAGCCGACGCACGACGTGTGAGTTTTCTGGAAGACGTGCATGCCGATCTCAGAGTCGCGCTGCGCGGCATGCGCCGAGGCCCGCTGTTCGCCGCGGTCGTCCTGCTCACGCTTGCACTCGGCATCGGCGCCAACACCGCGGTCTTTTCGGTCGTGCGGCGCGTGCTCATCACACCGTTGCCCTTCCGTGCGCCCGAACAGCTATATCGGCTATATACGACGCCGTCGGCTACCGACGGCGACAACGACAAGCTCTCCCTCGTCGAGCTGACGGAGCTCGCGACACAGAGCCGCTCCCTCGCCGGACTCACGCTCTTCGGCAGCTATCAGGGCGTCACGTATTCCGACGATCATACGGCGGATTCATGGCAGTCGGTATCCGTCGCGCCGAACTTCTTCGACATCCTGGGCGTTCGGCCGGTGCTCGGCCGCGCCTTTCGCACCGAGGATTTCGTACAAGGCGCACCGAGCGTATTGATCGTGACGTACCAGGTGTGGCAGCGCGTATTCGGTGGCGATCGCGGCCTCGTCGGCCGCGTCGTGCAACTGAACGCCAAGCCGTTCACCGTGGTCGGCGTGCTCCCCGAATACTTCGTGGGGCCAACGTTCAACGCGGACATGCTCCTCCCATTCAACGTCGACGCCGCAATGCGAAGTCCGCGATTCGCGAGGTCGCGCGCCTGGCGTTCGGTGGCGCGGCTCCGGCCGGGCGTCTCACTCGAGCAATGGCGTGTGGAACTTACGGTGCTTCGGCAGCGCATTCAGGGCGCGCACCCGGACATCAAGAACGCCGGCGTCGTGCTCCCCACGCCGCTCCATGAAGCCATCGTCGGCCGCGCCGGACCGGTGCTGTGGCTCGTCATGGGCGGCGCGATCATCGTGCTCCTCGCCACGTGTGTGAACATCGCCGGGCTCTTTCTGTCGCGAGCGGCGGCCAGACGGCGGGAGCTCGGCATTCGCACGGCGCTTGGCGCCGGCCGCGGGCGACTCGTCCGGCAGGTGCTCGCCGAAACGCTTCTCTACGGAGTCGTTGGTGGGGCGATAGGGATCATACTCGGCGCTGCGCTCAAGGCGGCACTCCTGCGCATCGCCGGTCCGATGCTGCCCAAGCTCGGCGACGTCCGCATCGACGCGGGCGTGCTGCTCTTCGCGGTGGCGGCTTCGGTCGCTTCAGGGATCATCTTTGGCGTGATGCCAGCCGCCGCCACGACACGGGTCGACGTGCGCGATGCGCTCGGCGACAGCGGCGCGCGCGGCGCGTCCCGCGGTGCCGCGACGGCGCGCGCGTCGCGGCTACTAGTCTCCGCCCAAGTGGCGTTCGCGCTGGTGCTCGTGGTCGGCGCCAGTCTGTTCGTGCGCACGTTCAAGACGCTGCTCGACACCGATCTCGGTTACGAGACCACGAGTCACCAGGCGACGTTCTTCCTCAACTTCGGCGCGGGGCGTCGCAGTCCAGACTCGCAGCAGGCCTTCGTCGCATTGTTCATGCAGCGACTTCACGCGCTGCCGGGGGTTGCTGCCGTCGGCTACACGGTGACGAATCCGTGGAACGGGTCGTGGATCTCGCCGCACTTTCAGATCGAGGGGCGCCTCCTGGCAAACGACCGGCCGAGCGCGGTGCTGTCGACCGCCTCGGCGGAATACTTCAAGGCCATGGGCATGCCGGTGCGGATGGGCCGGGGCTTCGACGCGAGCGACGGTCCTGGGGGTGCGCCGGTCGCCGTGATCAGCGAGAGCATGGCCCAACGCTTCTGGCCGAACTCCAGCCCGATCGGTGCGCGCATCCGACTTACCGACTTTTACGCCCAGGGTCCGAGCGACACGCTGCTGGCGCGCGAAGTGGTGGGCGTCGTGAGCGACGTGAAGGAGGATGCGATGTCCAACGTCTCGCCGACGATCTATCTGCCCGCCGAGCAGGCTCCGGTAGGGGGCGGCTCGTTCGTCGTGCGCACGACCGGCGAAGCCGCGACGTTGCTGCCGTTGATCAAGGATGCCGCCCACAGCCTCGATGCAAAGATACCGATGGTGTCGCCGCGCACGCTGCGCGACGTCCTGTCCAACATCGTTCGTCGCCAGAACGTCGCCATGACCCTCACGGGACTGTTCGCCCTGCTCGCGCTGGTGCTCGCGGGACTCGGCGTGTACGGGATCATGTCGTACAACGTGCTCGCTCGCACCCGCGAATTCGGCATTCGCTCGGCCCTCGGCGCATCGCGCGGGGCGGTACTCGGTCTGGTGCTGCGTGACGGATTGGCGACGACGCTGCTCGGCCTCGGCGCGGGTCTCCTGCTTGCGGCGGGCCTTTCGCGATTCGCCGCCTCGCTCCTCGTCGGTGTGACGGCGCACGATCCACTCTCGTACGTGGTCGGCCTCGTCATTCTCGGCCTCGTGTCGTTGATAGCTTGCGCGGTGCCGGCGCGCGTCGCTACACAGGTCGAACCGGTCGAGGCGCTGCGGTTGGAATGACGGAGGCGGCGACAATCGCTAGCACCAGAAGATCAGGCCAAAGAGCGATCGCGATCAGACCGAAACAAAGGATCGCAAGATCGCCCGTCAGGTTCAGCGTTCGTCAGGCCGCGGCAGGCGGAACTCGACTGCCGGCGACGGCACTCCCGTGCAGGGCGCCCCGCATGCGCACGAGGAGGAATACCCCAACGACCCATAGGACCAAGACCGTCAGCCGGAGCACCAACGTCGCGTGAAGCGTGAACACGCTGCCTGCTGGCACCCCGCCCGACGGCACAATGTCTTTCGTATTGTTGAATGCGGCGTGCATGAACATGGTGAGCAACAAGCTCCCTCCCCGTGCGCCAGTACAGCAAGCAAGCGCAATGGAATAGGCCGTCACCTGCGCCGTGTAAAGCGGGAAGGACTGCCCGTTCGTGTCTGCCCCCGGCGCGAAGAAGAGCGGTAAATGCCACGTTGCCCAAATTGCCCCGACGATGAGACTCGCCGCGGCGAGCCCGGTCCGCTCAGCGAGCCGTGGTAACAGATAGCCGCGCCACCCCAGTTCTTCGCCGGCCTGGCCGATGGTCGAGAGAACTGTGACGACGACGAGGACGACGGGCCGCGTCTCGCCGAACGGCGGCCAATTGCCGGTGAGCAGGTGGTGCAGCACGGCGACAGCGAGTTTGGTGAGTGGCATGAGCAACAACGCAAACGCGTAGAAGCGCAGGCCGACGTTCCAGTACGTCATACGGCCGAGTAGCGTGCCAACCGCGTGGCGCCCGCCTTCGCGTCCGGTGAGCATCACCGCAACCAACCCCGGCGCGAAGACACCGAGCAGGAAGACTGGCCCGCCGAGGGCGGACCCTAGTGGGCCACTCGAAGATGCGTTCGGGCCGCTAGCGCGGAGGACCAACGCCCACAGCCCCCACGTGCTCGCAAAGACGAAAACAAGGAACTTGCCGATCGTGCGCAGATGCCCCTCGCCGAAAGAACGAGCCTACGAGCGCGTACGGGTGACGCCTCGATCTTGTCGGCGAGTGGCCAGGCAACACGGGGGGCAGCAACGGATGCACATTCGCATATCGTCGACCTTCGATCGCGGCCTAACGCTATGGCCAAGCCGCGAGCCTGACGGGCTCAATACCAAAAGACTAAAGCGCCGTACCGAGGGGCGCCACCAGCGGCGGCTGGATGCAGAACTATCAGCTCAGCGTTCGTTAGGCGCCACGGTTCGACGAGGCAGCCGGGTCAGCCGACGGAAACGAAATGGCTCGCGAGCGACGCGATGATGATCCCACCGACCGCGCCGACGGAAAGGATCGGAGCAAACGCCTTGGTGATGATTGCATCCGGCAGGCTGAGGAGCAAAGCCACGACGAGTCCATTAACGAGGCCGGGTACGGGGAGATGCACGAGCGGAATGAACAGGCCGATGGCAAACCGATTGATGAAAGCACCCAGCAACGCCGCCCGTTTGTCGGGGAATTGGAGCGGGAGCATCATTGCGATCGACAAAATGCCGAACGCCAATCCCGCGAAGACTCCAAACGAGATGGGCGACATGGCCAATCCTGGCGCAAGCGGTGATCGAGATCGGCGAAGCGAAGGCTGATCGCCCCTTTGGACTCATCAACTCGGCGATGGACTTTAGGTGGAGGCTAACGCGTTAGCTAGTGCAAGGGAATCCTAATAAGAGTTTGCGGCGCAGTCGCATACAATCAATAGCTCCCCTGGCAGCTTCAGCGTTCGTACGGCCGCGCGGATGAGCCCCGCGCCGACAGCCACTCGCCCGAGGGTGTCATCGCGGCGAACGGGTGTCATTTCGCTCCAGGTAGATGGCTCAGAACGTTGAGAATGGTTCCATTCGGATCGACCACGAAGAAGCGGCGAACGCCCCATGGTTCGTCAGTGAGTGGATAAACGATCTCGAGGCCACGTTCCACGGCTCGTTTGTGCACTTGATCTACGTCTTCCACCTCGATGCTCACACCCGGCAGTGGCGTTGCACCACCGTCATCCCGCACGACGCTGATCTGGGCTGTCGGATTGCTCGGCGATACGAACGTCGTGACGAAGCCCATGTCCATCGCCATCTTCAAGCCGAGAAAATCAACGTAGAAGGCGCGGCTTTCCGCGAGATGCTGCGACTTGATATCTGGTACCACCCGTCGGATGCTCATCACCGGACTCCATTCGCTACGATCGGTCGTGAAGGCGCCGACAGCAACTTCGCCGGCGTTGATTCGTCTCTGGCGCGGTTCTGGATCTGTGGATGGCCGTGAATGCGATTCTTGATCCGGGTCCGCTCACGGACGAGGAACGCCCGACCGCGGAGCAGTTGTCGCCGCCGGCGCGTGTCGAGGTCCGGCACCCAAATCGTCGGCAGCAAATTGCTGCGAAGCAGTTCGCCGAGTTTCCGGGCATCGATGATGTCCGTCTTCGATC
>DASYSU010000221.1:0-10666 GCA_036002925.1 Gemmatimonadaceae bacterium
CACGATGCTGTTCCCGGGCCCGGTCGTGTGCACGACCGACCACGTTGCTCCGGCGTTTGTCGACCGCACCACGCCGGCGTTGCCGAAGTTTGTCGTCCCGATCAAAACGCTCGTCGCAGTTCCAGCGGACGCCGGATCGACGACCAGGCTGGTGAATGTACCGGAACCGCCGGCGGTCGATCGCAGACCTTGCGTGCCCGTCGTCCATGTGTTCCCGCCGTCGCTCGAGCGAAGCACGCCACAGCCCGTTAGACCGCCGTTGCCTTCGCCGGTCGCGGCATAGACGATCGACGCATTCGACGGATCGCGCGCCATCGCTCCGGTCGTGAGCACGCACTCCGCGTCGGTGAGTGGCGCCCACGAAACCCCGTTGTTCGTACTTCGCCACACGCCGCCCGACGCTGTGCCGATGTACATGGGCCCACCGGGCGTCGCAGCTGGAACGATCGCGGCGATGCGGCCCGACTCGATCTGCGTCACCCACACACCGTTCGGACCGATCGACCGCCACGCGCCGCCGAGGGGAGCTGCGCCGGCCGTTGCGAGCGCCGAGGTCCGATGGAGGTAGTCGAGCAAATTCTGATGCAGCAGCGACATCTTCGCGTACGGACGCTCGGCGAACGGATACGAGCGCAGCGCCCAGAACCAATTGTCTCGCCCCTCGACATCCTCGCGTATCGATCCGGGCTCCTGAGCGTGCGTCGGCACTCGCAGAGCGATGAGCGCGATGAGCGCGAGATACGCCATGCCTCGTCTCATCGGTCGACCCTCACCGCGACGGCGTTGCTCATTCCCGCGGCAGTCTGCACACGTAGGTTGTAGCGCCCGGCCTCGAGCGGGAGCGGCGCCGCATCGCCGCGACTCGGTACGCGATCCGGGATCACGACGCGAATCTCCTTACCGTCGGCCGACGCGGGAACGCCGGTGATCGTCGCCTCGCCGAGCTGAATGGTGTTGCGACCGGGAGTTCCAGGCGCGAAGCCGCGGCCGCTCACTACGACTTCGACCACGACGCCAGGCGCCAGCATCACCGAATCGGGCCGCACCGCGTCGATGTACGGCTGGTCCGACGTCCGGTGCATCGCGTTGCACGCCGCGGAAAAGACCACGAGCGCGGTCATCGCTGTGATGTGCCGGACGATCGCTCGCGTGATCATGGCTTCCTCGACAACGAGGCCGTCGCGTCGGCTCGCGAGATCGTGTGCGCCTCGTCGACGACCAGCCGGAGCGCAAGCATGGCCGACGCGCGTCGCACCACGAAACGCCACGCATATAGTCGTCCGTCGACGAAGCCCGTCGCGGTCACGCCGGCGAAACGAACAACGCCGGGCTGCGGGTTCATGACGCGTGTGGCGCTGTCGTCGATCGGCTCTTCACGGATGAGCTGCGCGCCGGTCGTGTCGTACAGGAGCCGCGCGGTCGCGCTGGCCACTTTCGCGCCGACGAGCCGCGCGGTGACGATTACTTCGTCGCCGGGCGAGGCGAGCGAATCCGACAGGTCGATTCGCGCATCGAGGGTCGGCGTCGGCGTCGGTTTCGACTGGTCCACGTGGCGCGGTTCCGTGCACGCGGAGCCCAACGCGACGAGCGCCGCGGCCAACGCGCTAGCGCGCCGTGCGCGAGAAGAGAATAGACTGGTCATCGGATCACAAAGGGCAAACGCGTGGACGACGATTGCGCGGTCAGACTGTTGCCGTCGATGTCGCTGACGTCCAGCGCGAACAAGTTGAGCCACCCGACCGCGCCGGCGGAGCGACCAATGATTTTGAGACTGAGCACGCGGACACTTCCGGTGATTCCGCTCGCCGAGCCGACGGAGATCCGCAACAAACCTGATGATGAAATGCTCACGACAGGGGCAGGGCTGGTCGTCGGCACGCTATAGAGGAACCCCAGCGAGCCGCTCTGAAGCGAAAACTCAACGGCTAACGAGGCCGCGCCCACGGTCGACGTCCGCGTGTCGAGCGCGACATTGACGAAGAGCGTGTCGGCGAGACGCGTCGCGAAGGTCGTCACATCGGTCCGGAGAATGGGCGCCGTCGCCGACCGTGGCACGATGACGAACACGGAATCCGCCGTTGCCGGAGTGCTGGCGACGATCCACGCGTCGCCGCCGGCGACGGCGGTAATGCGGCCGTCGGAGCCGACCGTCGCGACCGTCGTCGCGCGGCTCGTGTACGTGAGTGAAATGCCGGACACCGCTTTCCCCGTGCTGTCGACGATCGAAACGGTCGGCGCGAAGCTGCTTCCTGCATCGAGGACTCTCACCTTCTCGGCCGACGTGCCATAGCCAATCGAGTAATTCGGCGTGATTGTCAGCGTGACGGTAATGGAGAGGGGTGCGTTCGGAGTGCCGGGCGCATTGACGTGTACAATCGCGCGATACGTGCCTTCGATGACACCGGTCGTGTCGACTTTGAGCGTGAGTGTCGCCGGGGCGTCAGCGGAGCTGAGCGTGGCCGAGAGCCAGTTCGCGGCTTGGCCGGCGTCATACGCGACGTCGACGCTCATACCGACGAGCGGCAACGACCCGACGTTCGTGATGTTGACCGTCTTCGGTGCGGGACTCGAGCCGCGCGTTGCCGTGAAAATCACCGATGCATTGTCGACGTTGATGAGCGGCGTCGGCGGAGCCGTCATCGTGAACGGAGCCGAGGCGGTCGAGAGTGTTCCAGCCGCGAAGGCCAACGTGCGCGTTCCGGCGCTCCCGCTGATGCGAAGGTCGGTGAATGTGACAACACCCGCTACGGCGGCGAGCGTGGCCGTGCCACTCAGGGTTCCGCCACCGCTCGCGATGGCTGCGGTCACAAAGGTCGTACTCGAGATGACGAGGTTGCCCGCGGCGTCCTGCAACTCGACGACCGGTTGTGTGGTGAGCGGTGAGCCGACGACGGCGCCGACGGGTTGCGTCCTCAGCGCGAGCTGACGCAGCGACCCCGGTGTGACCGTCACGGCGACGCTCGCGCTGACGGTGCCGCTCGTGGCGGTAATCGTCGCAGTGCCGACCTTGACCGCGGTGAGCTGCGGTCCGCTCATCACGGCGACGGAAGGATTGGAGCTCGTCCAAATGATCGGTGCGGTCGGGATCACGTGTCCATCGCGCCCAGTGACCGAACCGGTGAAGCTGGTCGTCGTTCCCGAGGTCGCCGTGAACGCGGTCGCCGGAGCAATCGAGATCGCCACCGGAGTGGTGTCCGGCGCCGTGGCGGATCCCGAATCGCCGCCGCAACTCGCCGCCGCGAGTGACAGCACGAACACGCGAACGATTGAGCGGAGTGAGCGCAAAGTGATCGGCTGGGCGACGGGGAGTGAGGCGCTCCCGCGAGCGCGGCGGGAATGGAACGTTATAGGATGAAGTTTCGAGATTCAGTATGCAAGAGGCGGAAGGTTATGTTCTCATTCGCTCAGAATCTTTACCGGGCCCAAGTCCTCGCTACCAGCAACGGCACTCTCGTGCCCCAAGACTCGTCGGACGAAATCCGGCCACCAATTCCGCTGCTCGCCCATCGCCCGATACTGTTCGAGCGCCGCCCACGTCCGCTCGTGGATCGCCTGAGCGCTCCTCCGCGCTTCGTCGCTCGTGATCCCGTCGCGCTTCAACATCCGCCGTCCGATCTGCGCGTGCAATACTTCGTCGGCCCAATCGTAGTCGTGGAAGTGCGCGGACAATGCGTCTCCTGCCGCGAGCGCCGTCGCGTGCTCGAGACGCTTGCCCGTCTCGGCGGGCATGAGCGATTGCTCAATGGCATAAAGGATCGTTTGCCGCTCGATGGGAGTTGCGTGGAGGTTCAGGCGCAGTGCGAAGCCGACATTCAGCGGAATTTCCCGCTTCCAATCGACACCGCGGGCCTCGAAGGCCACGGTTCCCATCATCGCGTGGCGCGCCTCGTCCCAGAGCTGTCGTGAGTAATCGCGATAAAAGTCCCACGGCGCGTTTTCGCGTTCGCTCATGAAGGACGCCATCATTTCCGGGACGTCCATCTCGAGCGCTCGCTTGCAGAGGAGCGCCAGGTTCCGCTCGTCGGCGGGAACATCCGGCATCGCATAGACGGCGTGAGGCGGAAATTCGAAATTATAAGATCCGTGAAACCGCTCGTCGCGTCGCGGATGGAAATCGGGCACACATGGCCCGGTCGAGCGTGCCGGCGGTGGCTCGCTCTTCGGCTGGTCACCCGTGATGCCGCCAATCGCGGCGACGTACCTCGTGAGATGCTCCGCCCAGGCGTCGGCGACTCGCCGCAAATCCGCATCAGCCGAAAGGACTGCGTCGAGCGCGCGACGTCCCCAACTGATCGCGTCGTCGATGTCCGCGAGCGCCTGGCGGAGAACGCGACGCGTCGGCTGATCGACCAACGGGTTGGTGTGCGTCAGGTGCTCGCGGTAGGCGTCGGCCAACGCGGCGTACGTGACTTGGTAAATCCCCGCCAGCAGTTCCGCCGTGTTCGACGAGCGACCGACCTCCTCGAGTAAGTCATCGAGGTCGTCGTCTGGCGACACGTCGAGGCGGGGGACTGGACTCCGCATCTCGGCGATTCGAGCGCGGAGGGCGTCGACGTGCTCGGCCGACTGCCACTGATGGAGCGCGAGCGCGCATTTCACTTCCCACACAGGCTCGCCCGGGAGGTGTGAGATGAGCGTCGCCATGAGACGACGCTCCACCCAATGGAATCGCAAGAGACGGCGGACATTGTCGTCGACGGAGTAGCCGACGCGCGCTGCTTCAGCGAAGGTCGCGAGACCCGCAAGCTCGGGAATGCGGTCGAACGGATGTGGAGGCATGTCGATTTCAACGAATGCGATCGATAATCATCGTCGCCGCGAGATGCTTGGCGCTAGCGGCGTAGGGTGAACCGCGACAGCCGGCCCCAGAACGCCTGACTGTCGGCCGCGAGCGACGACGACACCTTACTGGGTGCAGATGCAGGCACGACAGAAACCGAATCATCGAGACGGCGGAGGCAAAATGTCGCGGGCCCACACGGTTGACGCTGAGGAGCCGCAAACGGCGACGGCGTTCACGATCCCGCTACACCTCCTCGTGGGTGCAACCGGCGACGAGTCGTCGACCGGCGCGTTGCACGTCGCGGCGGCGATCGCGCGGCGATCGGGTGCCAGCGTTCGGGTTCTCACCGTGAGCACGCCGTTCCCGCACGCTGTTGGCGTGGCCGATGTCACCACGCCTCCGATGATGGACGAGGAGAATCGACGAGCGGCGCTCAGCGCGATCAAAGCGAAACTCGAGACGCTTCCCGATACGAACGAATGGAACGTGCACGCGCTGGTCGGCTGGCCGGCCGAGGCGATCGTCGACGCGGCCGAACGTTGGCCGGCCTCGCTCGTTGTATTGGGCCGGGGCGAGCATCACGCCTGGGACCGTCTGTTCGGGCCCGAGACGGCGATCGCGGTCGCGCGTCGCTCACTGGCACCCGTGCTCGCGGTGCCGCCGAGCGTGCGAACGATTCCCAGTCGTGTGCTGGCGGCGATCGATTTCACGAAGTCGAGCGTGAACGCCGCCAAACTCGCGGCGCGGCTCATGTCGACCACCGGCACGCTGACCCTCGCGCACGTCTCGGCGTTCGATGATCGCACGGCAGCGGAGGGAAGCCTGGCGGATCTCTACGACACCGGCGTCGCGGACAAGCTCGACGATTGTCGCCGCGAGATTCACCTCGAGACAGGGCGTTGTATCGAGACCGTCGTGCTCACCGGCGAGGTCGTCGGGCAACTCGTCGAGTATGCGGGCCGCGAACGCTGCGACTTGATCGCCGTCGGCGGGCATCATTTGGGTCTAATCGATCGCATCCTCCTCGGTAGCGTGCGTAGCGGCCTGCTTCGCTCCGCCGTGTGCTCCGTGCTCATCGGCGCTCAGCAGGCCGTGGCCGCCTAGCCCTTCTTGGCTTTTGTCGCGCTCTTTGCCTTCGGCCTGTTCGCCGAGTCCGTGGGCGCGGCGGGAGGCGGCGCTACCGCTGACGGGAGCGCCGCTCCCCGAGCGGTGTCGCCTACAGGCTGTTGGAATTCCGTCTCGGCGCCGCGCACCAATTCGTCGAGTCGCACCGCGGTCGCAACGCGCTTCGAGGTGTTGAACACGGATTGGGCCTCGGTGAGCTTCCCTTGCTGCTTCAGCGCCTCGGCGAGCTCCATGCCGGTTGCAACGTAAAGGTAAGGAATGCCGACTGACGGCCGATCGATCCAATCGCCGGTATTCAACACCGACTGCGGCCCAAGGAAGACGTGGTTCCAGAGCGAATCGCTGCGTGGCACATCGAACCAACCGTCGCCCTGCACGAACAGCGTGTCCTTTCCTCCGGCTTTGTCGGGAATGAACACCTTCGACGCGAGTCCCTGCGTGATGACGTTGTCGCCGAGACCGAGCGACCGCGCGTAACTCCCCGACGTGCGTGCGAAGTAGATCGGACGCTGTGGCCACGAGTCCTGAATCATGCGCAGCACGAACAGGTCGGCGCGCTGCAACACTCCGTGATCGAGGTTCTTGGGGTCGATCGTGGCGTGCAGATCGCCGGCGACGAAGCTCATCGGCGCATTGAGCGGGTAGTACGCGGGAACCGAATCGGCATCGGACATCGACATGTGAATCGGCGACGTCGTCGGTTTCGGCCAGGGCTTATTGCGATAGATCGACGGACCCTTCGCGGCGTCGTACTCGTAGATCGGACGACGAATCACCTGTCGCACGTACCAATCGGTGTTCAGGAGCGACGTATTCGCCACGATCACGTCGCGCCGGATGCCCTCGACTTCCTGCGCGTACCAGAGCGGGAAGGTGTCGTTGTCACCGACGGTGACCAGCACGCCGTAGGGCTCGACCGAATTGAGAATGTCGGACGCGAAATCACGTGTGTCGCGATGCCCCGCGCGCGACGCCCAGTGCCAATTCGTGAACAACGGAATCGCCGCAAGCAGCAACACCGGCGACGAGTACATCAAGCTCTCGCGCTTGGGCATCGTGACTGTCTCGCGCGCGACTTTGACGCTCTCGGTGCCGAGCATCGACGCGATCGACTCCCACACGAACAACAGTCCCAGCGCCGCCCATACGCCCCACGCCGAGAAGCTCCAGATGAAGAAGTAGTCGCGATCACGGACTTCGTGCGGCGCCTGGGAGTTTGGATCCTGCGACGCACCCAGCTTGAAATTCAAATAGTAGATCAGCAGCAGCGTCATGGTGAACATGAGCGAGCCGAAATACCAGAAACTTCGCCGGTCTCGTTGGTAGTGTACCCAACCGCCGAACAACCCAAGCACGAGGAAGGCGGCCGCGAGCAGCGCCTGCGCAAAGGGATGATCGCCGTGCGCGTCACGCACCCACTGCCATTTGAAATACAGCCACCAGAGCCCGACCTGGTCGACGAACGATGCTTGGCGGTCGGTCAAATCCGGCTTGCCGTACTGGCCGCGGTTGAAATTGTACTGGAACGCGTCGAGCGTGCCTTTCGAGAACGTGCATGACAGCTCGAGCTTGGTGCGACACGCGGTCGGCTCGCCCTCGTTGATCGCCGGGAAGTACGCGGCGCGAATCGGCTGTGTCGCGAAGGGAGTCAGGCCGAGTACGAGCATCGCGGCGCACGCGAGCAACAACTTCCAACGGAAAATCGTCCTCGGCCGGCGAATGATGACGGCCAACCCCACAGCCGGCGCGGCGAGCATTCCCGCCATGTGATTCGAGTATCCGAGCGCCAGCAGGTACGCCACGAGCACCAGAATGCGATCGGCCCTGCGTCCATCCGGGTCGTCGGACCAGCGGATCATCAGCCACGAGACAATCGCGAGTCCGACCAACGACACCGTGTAGACCTTCTCGTTGACCACCGACTGATTCCACACGGTGAAGGCCGTCGCGCCGATCGCCGCGGCGATCGCGCCGCCGAGGACGCGCTGCCATCGCTGCGGAAACCACCCGACGAGGATGCGCTCGGTAATGAGGAACCACATTCCAGCCGACGCGGCGCTACAAATTGCGGCGAGGATGTTGATCCGAACCGCGACCGACGACGCGATCGGCAGGATCGAGAACACGCGACCGAGAATGACGAAGAGCGGATTGCCCGGCGGGTGCGGCAGGCCGAGCGTATACGCGGCGGCGATGTATTCGCTCGTGTCCCACATCGCCGTCGACGGCGCGAGCGTGACGAGATAGAGCACCAGCGTCACGATCGACACGACGAGCCCCGCGCGGTATGACGGCCGGTAGTCCAGCTCAGTGGTCGTTGAGGTCGCCATTACAAGGTGTTGAGATGCCACGAGAGGTACGACAGCATTAGCCCCGTCCGGAGGGCGGGGCGGGGAAGCACATAAAGGTACCTAGCAGCCCGGCGAACAGCCATTCATTGGTTGCCAGTTGCTGGTAGCGGGTTGCTGGCAGAATCCTAGTGGCGGAACTGCCTTTTGCCGGTGAAGACCATCGTCATACCGCATTCGTCGGCAGCGGCGATCACCTCAGCATCGCGCACCGAACCGCCCGGCTGGACGATCGCCCGTACGCCGGCGGTGGCTGCCTGATCGACTCCGTCGCGGAAAGGGAAGAACGCGTCCGAGCCGAGCACGGACTCCGCCGTGTCGTGCCCGACGGTGGTCGCCTTGTGCACCGCGAGAAATGCCGCGTCGACCCGCGACATCTGCCCGGCGCCGATGCCGATGGTCGCACCCGAGCGGACGAGGACGATCGCGTTCGACTTGACCGCGGCAACGGCGCGCCACGCGAAAAGCATGTCTGCGTGCTCGTCCGGTGTCGGTTGCCGCTTCGTCACCACCGACCAGCCACTATCGTCGATGATCGATGGCGCGCGCTCTTGCACAAGCACACCGCCTCGCACGCGCTTCAAGTCGAGGTTGTTCGAGCCGCCGGGGCCGCCGGCTCCCCACGTCGCGCGTCCTTCGAGGACGCGCAGATTCTTCTTCCGTCCGAGGATCTCGACCGCGCCCGCCGTGAACTCCGGCGCGACGATGCACTCGACGAACAGGCCGGAGATGACATCCGCCGTCACGTCGTCGACCGGAACCGTGAATGCAATGACGGAACCGAACGCCGAGACTGGATCACAGGCGAGCGCTTTCTTATACGCATCGAGCGCGGTGTCGCCGGTCGCCAAACCGCATGGCGTCGTGTGTTTGACGATCGCGCACGCCGCCGTCTTCTCGAACGGATCGATCGCGAGGAGAGCACCCTCGAGATCGAGAAGGTTGTTGAACGACAGCTCCTTTCCACCCCGCTGCGTCAGCGCGGCCAGCCCCGCGCCGGGACGCTCGGTGTAAAATGCCGCCGCCTGTCCCGGATTCTCACCGTAGCGCAGCGACTGCGCGCGCTCGAGCGCGACGACGATCGTGTGCGGGAATTTGTCTTGGCGCTGTTGCGCGAACCACGCGGCGATTGCCGCATCGTACGATGCGGTGTGCGCGTACACTTTTCCGGCGAGCAAGCGACGCAAGTCGGCGTCGTCGTCATGATCATGCAGCGCGGCGAGCACGCGTTGGTAGTCGTTCGGGTCCACGACGACCCACACTGACGCGAAGTTCTTCGCTGCCGAGCGCAGCATGCTCGGTCCGCCGATGTCGACATTCTCGATCGCCTGTTCCGCCGTCACGTTCGGGCGCGCGACCGTTTCCCGAAACGGATAAAGATTCACCGCCACCAGATCGATGGGCTCGATGTGGTGCTCGGCAAGTGCGGCCATGTGTTCGGGAACGTCGCGCCGCGCGAGCAGCGCGCCATGCACCGCCGGATGCAGCGTTTTAACGCGGCCGTCCATCATCTCGGGAAATCCAGTGACCTCGCTCACGTCCAACGATGTGAGACCGGCCTCGCGAAGGGCGCGCGCTGTGCCGCCGGTCGACACGAGCTCCCAGTCCAATTCGGTGAGACCGCGGGCGAAGTCGATCAGACCAGTTTTGTCGGAGACGGAGAGAAGGGCGCGAGGCATGAGAAGATGTGAAAGATCGAAGGGTCAGCACCCAAGCGTGAGCTCGATGTTCTCGGCAAGTCGGGAGTCCTCGTGCGGGAGCAACGTGAACGATGGACGTGCATCGACGAGCGTATTTCTGCCGGGCATTGCGCAGTTCGCGAGCGTCGTCCGTCCGGCCGCCACGGCGTCGACCACGCGAGGATACACGAGATGCTCGACGCGCAGCACGCGCGCCGCGAGGGTGCCGGCGTCATCACTCGCGAATACGGGAACGGGCCACTGAGCGATGATGCGGCCGCGATCGTACACGTCGTCGACAAAATGCGCCGTCACCCCGGTGACCCTCACGCCGGCATCGAGCACCGCGTGATGCACGCGCGCGCCGTACATTCCCGGGCCGCCGAACGCGGGCAACAGGGCCGGATGGACGTTGATGATTCGTCCCTCGTATTTGCCGACGATTTCGGCTGGAACGAGACGGAGGTACCCGGCCAGTACGATGAGGTCGATCTCGCGTGCCACGACCAACTCGTCGAGCGACGCTCCGTCCGGACGCTTGTCCGTCGCAAGAACCGCGGTGGCGATCTCCGCGCGCGTCGCACGCTCCAGAGCGCCGGCGTTCGGTCGATCGCTCACCACGACGACGACGTCGCCACCGCGACGATCACCAAGCCAGCCGAAGTGCTCGAGGATGGCTTGAAGATTCGAGCCGCCGCCAGACGCGAGAACTGCGATGCGCGATCTCATCG
>DASYSU010000222.1:0-4888 GCA_036002925.1 Gemmatimonadaceae bacterium
GAGTCCCATTTGGCGAACGTCGGCGACAACGCCGACCACCGTCAGCCAATCGGCGCGATCGCCCAAACGCACGCGGTGTCCGAGTGCCTGACTCGGACCATCCGGGACGTATTCGCGTACGATGCGCTCGCTGACGATCGCTACTTTCGGCGCCCCCGCCCTATCTAATGCAGTGAACTCGCGTCCTGCCAGGAGCGGAATTCCCATGGTCTTGAAATAGCCCGCATCGACCGCCGGCCTGCCGGCGTCGAGCTCGGGCTTTGGCTGACCCTCGATGCCGAACTCGTCGCGGATGAACATCCTGCCGAAAGGCACGGAGTTTATCAGGCTTGCGGATTTCACGCCCGGCAAGTGCTGGACGCGATCGAGCACGCCGCGCGCGAACTCATGGACGCGCTCGGGCTCGAGGCGCTCCGGCAACGTCACCCGGACGGTCTGCACGACGCCATCACGACCACTCGATTCGAACCCCGTCGCCACCGACGTGAGACGCACGAAGCTGTGAATCAGCAGTCCCGCGCCAATCAGCAGGACGAGCGTCATTGCGATCTGGGCGGCGACTAAGAGCGTCCGAATTTGCTCGCCCTGACGGTCGCTCGACGCGCGCCCTTCGCCGGCGTGCAACGCGAGGCCTTCGCCAAACGTCACCCCACTGACGCGCAACGCCGGAACGAGTCCGATGAGGAGGGTCGATACGCACGACAAGCCGAGGCAGAACGCCATCACCCGCGCGTCGATCACGACCGCGCCAAGGCGTGGAAGCAAGAGTTGCGGCACGAGCGGCAGCGTAGCGTGGATCACGATCCGCGCGAGCATGACGCCAAGCACGGCGCCGAGCAACGACAGGACGACCGCTTCGGTCAACAACTGACACACGATCCGCCGGCGGCCCGCGCCAAGCGCCATTCGTACAGACAGTTCGCCGCGGCGCGCGGTGAGCCGTGCCATCTGCAGGTTCGCGACGTTGCCGCACGCAATCAATAGGACGAACGACACTGCTCCGAGAAGGATCAGCGGCAGCGTGCGCACGGACTGCGTGCCGTACTCCCGCAGCTCGACCGCGCGCGCGATCACGCGCGCGGTCGGCGTGAACGACCCGGCCATCGCGCGCGCACCGACGGGCGCGATCGACGGATCGTTGACCAACGCCGTCAATTCCGCGCTCGCGCGTTCCGGCGTTTCCCCCGACTTCAAGCGGCCCAGCAGAAAGAGAAACGCGCCCTCGCCACTATCGGCGAGCCAGCGACTGGGCAAGAAGACATCCGGGTCTTCCAGCGCGCCGGTCCGAACCACCGGCCTGAAACTGAAGCCCGGCGGAAGCACGCCAACCACCGTACGAGGCAGGCCAGCGATAGTGATGGATTGTCCGATGATCGCCGAGTCGGCGCCGAGGGACGCGCGCCACAAGCGATCGCTGACGATCACACTGCGATCGTCGTCCGACGCCGCGGGACCGTCGACGAACGCTCGGCCGCGCGCGGGATTGACGCCCAGGGTGGCGAAGAAATTCGGACTCACCTCGAGCGCCGGCAACTGCAACGGCTCGCCGCGTCCGGTGAGTGGCACGTCAGCCGAGGTGTAGGCCGCGAGATGATCCAGGGTCCTGACGCGCCGGCGTAACCCCTCGTACGAAAAGGGTGGCCACGTCTCGAACGTCTTGACGCCCGTTACCGTGTGCTGCGCTGACGGAATGATGACGAGGCGATCGGCATTGGGATACGGGAGCGGACGCCAAAGCACGCCGTACGCGACAGAGAAAATTGCCGTGTTGAGGCCGATGCCCAGCGCGAGCGTGGCGAGCGCCGCGACGGTGAATGCCGGATCGCGCCGCATCAATCGCAGCGCGTGCCGCACGTCCTGCCGAAGCTCCTCGAGCGTTTGCCAGCGCCACGCCTCGCGCGACTGCTCGGTGGCAATCGTCACGTTGCCGAAGGCTCGGCGTGCCGCATCGCGAGCGTCATCCGCGGACAATCCCTTCGCGATGTTGCGTTCCACTTCGCGCCCGACGTGATATCGGATTTCTTCGTCCAGGTCGTTCTCGGTAGCGCGACGCTGCACGAGCGCGCGGAGGCGCGTACGAATTTGCGCCATCATTAGTTGGACCCGAGGATCAGCGTCAAAGCGGTTTGGAAGCGCTCCCAAGAGCGTCGCTCGGTATCGAGCTGCTTCGCACCGGCCACGGTTAGGTCGTAGAACCGCGCTCGGCGATTGTTCTCGGACATGCCCCAGCGCGCTTTGATCCAGCTCTTCGCCTCGAGCCGACGGAGCGCCGGGTACAGCGAACCGTAGTTCACGTCGAGGATTCCGCGCGAAATCGCCTGGATCGATTGTGTCAAATCCCAACCATTGGCCGGCCCGGCGCGGAGCAGCTTGAGGACGATCAGATCGAGAGTTCCCGCGAACAGTTCGAGTTTTTGCTCGGCCACGCTTCCTCTAGATAGTCAATAGGGCACGAGGATAGGGCCGGTTCTCTAGATAGTCAATAGGAGAGAGACACTGCCCCAACGTCGAATGGTCGCTCTGCACCAACGGAAGGCTGGCGTGAGTTGGTCCCGCGGGGTAGGTTAGCGCCAGTTCCGCGCGACCCGGCGCAAACCCCGTCGACGATGACGAGTGCAGCGACAATGGACCCGATCTCCAAGCTGAACGCTGCGCTCGGCGGCCACTACGAGGTCGAGCGCGAGGTCGGACGTGGCGGCATGGCGACCGTCTACCGCGCGCACGACGTGCGGCACAACCGACCGGTTGCCATCAAGGTCCTGCATTCGCATCTGTCCGAGAGCCTTGGGCCCGAGCGATTCCTGCGCGAGATTCAGATCGCGGGCCGGCTGCAGCACCCGCACATCGTGCCGATGTACGACTCGGGCCGCTCCGACGATCTGTTGTACTACGTGATGCCGTTCGTCGAAGGCGAGTCGCTGCGGCAACGCCTCCAGCGACAACATCGCCTTCCTCTCGAAGACGCCGTGCAGATCGCGCGGGCCGTCGCGGCGGCGCTCGACTACGCGCACCGCCAACAGGTCATCCACCGCGACATCAAACCCGAGAACGTGATGATGCACGACGGTGAGGCCGTCGTCACCGATTTCGGGATCGCGAAAGCCATCTCCGCCGCGGCGTCGAACAGCCTCACGCAAACGGGAATGGCCGTGGGCACGCCGTCGTATATGAGCCCCGAGCAAGCGTCCGGCGAGATCGAGATCGACGGGCGCGCCGACGTGTACTCGCTTGGCGCGATGCTCTACGAGATGACGACCGGCTCGGCGCCGTTCACCGGCCCGAACATGCAGGCCATCATGGCCAAGCTGTTCATGGAACAGGCGCCGCCGGTGCGCGACGCGCGGCCAGATGCGCCCGAGTTTCTCGAGCAGGCCATCACCAAATCGCTCGCCAAGACACCGGCCGCGCGGTTCGCCACGGCGAGCCAGTTCGCCCAGGCGCTCACCTGGCCCAGCGGCACGTCGACACCACCCGAGCTGAAGACGGCGGCGGCCAAGTCGGTGGCCGTGCTCGCGTTCTCGGACATGAGCCCGCAGCACGACCAGGATTTCTTCTGCGAAGGCATCGCCGAGGAGATTATCAACGCGCTGAGCAAGGTGCAGGCATTGCGCGTCGCGTCGCGGACGTCGTCGTTCGCGTTCAAGGGAAAGAGCGAAGACATCGGCGAGATCGGGCGCAAGCTCAGGGTCGCGACGGTGCTCGAGGGGAGCGTGCGGAAAGCGGGCGAACGCCTCCGCGTCACGGCGCAGCTGGTCAACGTGGCCGACGGATATCACCTCTGGTCGGATCGCTTCGACCGCCAGCTCGAGGACGTGTTCGCGATTCAGGACGAGATCGCCGCGAGCATCGTCAAGGCGCTGCGGCTCGTGCTCAGCGAGGACGAAAAGCGCGCGCTCGAGAAGTCGCCGACGGTGAACGTGCAGGCGTACGAGTACTACCTCCGCGGCCGCCAGTACTTCCATCAGTGGAGTCGCACGAGCATCCAGTACGCGCGGCGGATGTTCGAGCGGGCGATCGAGATCGAGCCGGAGTACGCGCTCGCCTACACCGGCATCGCCGACTGTTGCGCGTTTCTCTACATGTACTGGGACGGGAGCAAGTCCAACCTCGACGGTGCCGACGTCGCGAGCCGGCGCGCGTTGGAGCTCGACCCGAATCTCGCGGCTGCGCACGCGTCGCGCGGCTTCGCGCTGTCGCTGAGCCGGCGATACTCCGAGGCACGCCCCGCGTTCGAACGTGCGTTGCAGCTCGATCCGAAATTGTTCGAGGCGTACTACTTGTTCGCCCGGGCATGCCTCCAAGAGGGGAAGCTGGCCGAGGCCGCGGCCAACTTCGCGAAGGCGGCTGAAGTGAGGCCGGAGGATTATCAGGCGATGCTTCTCGCCACCGGGCCGCTCAAGGGACTGGGGCGAGACCAGGATGCGACCGACAACATCCACCGCGCCATGCAGCGCCTCGACCGGCACCTCGAGCTCCACCCCGACGATCCGCGAGCGCTCTACCTGGGCGCCGGCGCGCTCATGCAATTGGGCCAACGCGATCGCGCGCTGGAGTGGGTGCGCAAGGCGCACGACTCCGGCCCGACGGACTCGATGGTCCTGTACAACGTGGCATGCGTGTACGCACTCGGTGACATGAAGGACGAAGCGATCGCGTGCCTGGAAAAGGCCGTTGAGTGCGGCTTCGGGCATCGCGAGTGGCTCGAGCACGACAGCGATCTGACCCTGCTGCGCGGAGATCAGCGGTTCATCGAGCTGCAGAAACGGTTGTGAACGGGTGAACGCGCGAACAGGTCCTGGCACCGAAGGCTACTTCACGAATCTCCAAATCAAGGCTGCGCCGCAGCGAACCGGCGCGACAGCAATGCTCCAAACGCACTGAGGATCGC
>DASYSU010000223.1:0-24452 GCA_036002925.1 Gemmatimonadaceae bacterium
GCCGCGGGCGGCGGATTGGTCGCGGGGGTCCCGGGCGTGCTGAAAGCAAAGTTCGGCGCGCACGAGGTGATCACCACGATCATGCTGAACTTCATCGTGCTCGCGTTGTTGAACTATCTCACCGCGGCGCATCTCAAAGTCGAGGGCTCGCTACACACCGCGGAGATCCATGCCGGCGCGCTGCCGCGATTCTCATCGTACATCGCGCCGTTCCACGGCTCGGCGGCGAACGTCGTGCTGTTCATCGCCGTGATCACGGCGATCGTCACGTGGTGGTTCTTGTTTCGAACGCGTCGCGGCTTCGAACTTCGCGCGACGGGGCTGCAACCCGAGGCCGCGGAGTACGGCGGCGTGAACGTCGGCAACGTCTGGTGGCGCGCGATGGTGTTATCGGGCGGGCTCGCCGGCATCGGTGGACTCAACTTCGTGCTCGGCTATAAACACTACTATGAGGAGGCGTTCGCGTCCGGCGCCGGCTTCCTCGGCATCGCCGTGGCGATCGTGGGACGCAACCATCCGCTCGGCGTGGTGCTGGCGGCGCTGGTCTTCGCGACGATCTCGCAGGGCGGACTCGCGGTCAACGCGGTCGTTCCCAAGCAGATGGTCGATGTGCTTCAAGCGGTGGTCATCATCGCGGTCGCGGCATCGGTGCCGGAAGTGCGGCGAATGCTCAGGAAGGCGCGATGATCTTGATCGCGTTCCTCGCGCAAACGTTGCGCATCGCGATTCCATACTTGTTCGCGGCGAGCGGCGGCGTGATCTCCGAGCGTTCGGGTTTGATCGGTCTCGGGCTCGAGGGCTACATGTTGAGCGGCGCGTTCTGTGGCGCCGTCGCGAGCTACTACAGCGGCAACCCGTGGGTTGGATTACTCGGCGCGATGGCCGGTGGCGTGGCAATGGCGTTGCTCTATGCCGTGACGGCAATTCGGTTCCGTGCCGATCAGGTAGTGGTCGGCATCGCGATCAATCTGTTGGTCATCGGGCTGACGCGATTCTTCCTGCGCCTCGCGTTTCACAGCTCGTCGAACTCGCCGCGGGTTCCCGGATTCGGTGCCGAGCAGTCGGGGACGGGATTCGTTGCTCTCGCGACTAATCCGCTCATCTGGCTGGGCATTGGAACGGTGGCGCTGATGGCATGGCTGCTGTATCGCACCGCATTCGGCCTGCGCGTGCGAGCGACAGGCGAGCATCCCGCCGCCGCCGTCTCAGTTGGAATTCGCGTCGACCGAATTCGATACCTCGCCGCGGCCTTGTCGGGACTGCTGGCGTCACTCGGTGGCGCGTATCTGGCGCTCGACCAACATCAGTTCAGCGCCGAGATGACGGCGGGGCGCGGATTCATCGCGCTGGCCGCGACGATCTTCGGCCGGTGGGATCCGTTCCGCGCCGCGCTAGCGTGCTTGCTGTTTGCCGCGGCGGAAACGTTGCAGATTCAATTGCAGGGAACTCAGCTCATCCCGTCGCAATTCGTCGAGATGATTCCGTATGCGCTCACGATCATCGCACTCGCGGGCGTGGTGGGACGGGCGATTCCTCCGGCCGCGCTCGGGAAGACGGCGGCGTAGCGTACTGGCGTCGACGCGGGACATCGGTGCAATGAGTCGTGGCTATCGGAGGATAACGTTCGCGTGTCTCATCGGAATCGCCGCCGGGTCGACTTCGTCGGCGCAGGGCGCGACGGCCATTGCCGTGACGACCATCGACGCCGATTCAAAGAAGGTCCTCGGCGGAGTGGAGATCAGTATCGATGGCCGAACCGCGACCACTGATACGTTGGGTCAAGCCCAGATCAGTGGGTTGGAGTCAGGCCGTCGGCACGTGCAGGCGCGTCGTCTTGGCTTTCAGCCGGTGTCGGCGTATGTGGAATGCACCGAAGGCGAGACGTTGCGCGTCAGACTGCTGATGCGGCGATCCGGTCCCGTGTTGGATACGCAGCGGGTCGTCGCCAAAGGAGCGTCACCCGGACTTCGTGATTTCGAGGAGCGGCGCGCATTGGGCGAGGGCCGGTTTCTGACCCGCGAAGATATCGATAAGTTCGCGGGACGGGAGCTCGCCACGCAGCTCGCGGTTCGATTCCCGGAAACACGAATACAAGTCGGCCGGATGGGAGGTCGATATTTGATGGCACTGCGTTCGACGGGAGACGCGGCTGGATGCGTTTGTCGTGTGTTTCTCGACGGGCTGCGTCACGATGCCGATCTCACCAGCATCCGGTCCGAGTCGCTCGCGGGGATCGAGTTCTACCAGGGTTCGAACATTCCCGTCGAGTTTCGCGTGGGCGCGCCGTGCGGCGTGTTGGTCCTCTGGTCCCGGCTCTGATCCCAACTCGACCGAACGCGATTAGCTTGACGCACCCCACCGATTGCCCGGGAAATTGTCCTGGGTCGAGTATGGATTTCGTTAGGTCCGTTGCCTGGGCTGGTTGCTGGTTGCTAGTTGCTGGTACTGGTTGCTGGTACTGGTTGCTGGTACTGGTTGCTGGCAACTGCAAAAGGCGGCGACCAACTTTCACCCACGGCACGGCTTTTCGACTAGCAACCAGCAACTAGCACCAGCAACCAGTAACCAGCCTCTGTGAACGGAAAAAACGCCGATATCGGCAAGCTAGTTGTTCTGATGATCACCGCGTTCATCGACATGGTCGGGACGCTGATGATCATTCCGCTCATGCCGTTCTACGCGAAGTCGTTTGGCGCGAACGGGTTGGTGGTCGGATTGCTCGTGTCGTCGTTCTCGATCGCGCAGCTACTCAGCGCGCCGATCTGGGGCCGGTTTTCCGATCGATATGGGCGTCGTCCCGCGCTCGTCGTCGGGATGATGGCGTCGGCCATAGCGTATATCGTGTTCGCGTACGCCAACTCGCTGTTCCTGCTCTTCCTGTCGCGGCTCATCCAAGGATCGGGCGGCGGCACGGTAAGCGTGATTCAAGCGTATGTGGCCGATGCGGTGAAGCCCGAGCAGCGGGCACGAGGATTGGGTTGGCTGTCGGCGGCGACGAATGCCGGCGTGGCGCTGGGTCCGGTAATTGGCTCGAAGATGCTCCACTTCGGTCCGCACGGGCCGGGTCTCGCCGCCGCGATCCTGTGTGTCATCAACAGCATGTTCGCGCTCCGCTTCCTCGTGGAGTCGCGCGACATGGTGGAGGCGCGCTCGAGTGTCCATGTACCAGGCCGGTCGCGGACGGCGGTGTTGCGCGTGCTGACTCACTCGAAGGAGCCGGCGCCGCGTCTCATCTGGATCTACGCGATCGGCATCGGAGCATTTCAGGGCTTGAATGCGATCCTGGCACTCTTTCTTGCGGCTCGATTTGGCGTGACATCGGACACCATCGGCTACTTCTACACATACATCGGCGTCATTTCAGTGCTGACGCGCGCCGTGTTCCTTGGCTGGGCCGTGGACAAGTTCGGCGAGGCGCGACTGTCGCGAATCGGACAGACGCTCTTGGCGATTGGCCTGGCGGCGCTGCCGTTCATGCATCGCATGAGCGATCCCGCCGCGTTCGCGGCAAAGCTCGGCGGGCTTTTGCCCGTGTCGGCAGTGGCGTTCTTGCCATTCCTCCCGCTGGCCGCGGCGGTTGCGCTGCTGCCGTTGGGCACTGCATTCACGTTCCCATGTGTCACGGCGCTGCTCTCACGCGTCATTTCGAGTAGCGAGCGCGGCCTCTACATGGGCGTTCAGCAGACGTACGGTGGAATCGCTCGCGTTTTATTCCCGATAGGGGCCGGATGGGCCTTTGATCGATTTCAAGAGTTGCCGTTCCTGGTGTCAGCGGGACTTGTCGCAGGCACGATTTTTTTGGGCTTGGGTATGGAAGAGTACACCCGTCCTAAGCGAGAACCAGAGGTGGCTCCAGCGACTTAGTACTCGTGGTCGCTCCGCTCACACGTCGTTGATAGGAGATTGCATGCACGCAGCTCGAATTCGCGGAGCGTTGTCGCTCGTCGCTTTGGCCGTCGCCGCAGCCTGCGGAAGCTCTGAACCATCGGGTCCAAATGCGTCCTCGCCGTCCGCCATTGTGCGGGTTTCCGGCAACGGACAGGTCGGGCTCGTTGGTACGTCGCTATCGCTGCCACTCATCGTGAAGGTGACCGGCACGAGCGGCGCACCGATCAAAGGCGCGACGGTGACATTCGCCGTTACCGCGGGCGCCGCAACGTTGTCGCCGACGACGGCAACCACCGACTCATCGGGACAAGCCAAGACTCAGGTGACATTGGGCTCGGCCGCCGGCGACGTAACGATCACCGCAACGGTCGCTGGGACCAGTCTCGTGACGACGTTCGTCGTCACCGCCGGGACGTCGTCGGTTTCGCTGGCCTGCTCGGCGGGCTCGCCTCAGACGCCGGCTGCCGGCGGTGTTCTACCCGGCGTCGGCGGAACCGGCGTCTGCTTGAGCGGGGGCAGTTCGGGGGCGGACTATGCGGTCGTCGCGTTCTACGCGAACCCCGACAGCTCCGCCGTGGCATCGTTCACCGTGACGTCGCATGGCGCGACAGCACTCGCCACCGCCTCGATAGCTCCATCGTTCGACGCAACGTCTCTCTCGCCGATCGGCGAACTTCGCACGAGCAACGTACAGACGTCGTTCGACGCCCGGCTGCGCCAGATCGCGCGACGTGAGCTCACACCGAAGATTCCGGCGGCGCAACAGTGGAATCGGCAGCGGCCGTCGCTCTCGGCGATCCCGGCGAATCCCGCGATTGGAACGATCGTGACGCTCAACGCCAACGGCGAGAGTGCGTGCTCGAATCCGATCAACGTCGCCGCACGCGTCGCGGCGGTCTCGAACCTGGCCATCATCGTGGCCGATACGGCGAATCCCACGGGCGGCTTCACAGATGCGGAGTACGCCAGCTTCGCGACGTTGTTCGACACGCTCGTCTCGCCACTCGACGTGCAGAATTTCGGCCAGCCGTCGGACGTCGACAAGAACGGGAAGACAGTCATCTTCTTCACAAAGGAAGTGAACAAGCTCACGCCGCGTGGCGCCAACGGCGTGATCGGCGGCTTCTTTTTCGAGCGCGATCTCTTCCCAAAGAATGACAGCCTCGACCTGCAGGGGTGCGCCGCCAGCAACGTCGCCGAGATGTATTACTCGATGGTGCCCGATCCCAACGCGCAGTTCAGCGATGCGAGGAAAAAGACCGACGTACAGAATCTGACGCCGTCGACGCTGGTTCACGAATTTCAGCATCTGATCAACGCCGGCCGCCGGTTATACGTCAACAATGCCGACGCGTTCGAGGATGTGTGGCTCAACGAAGGATTGAGCCACATTGCCGAAGAGCTGCTCTACTATCGCGTCGCCCACCTGGCGCCCCGGCAGAACATCTCGGCAAGCGTGATTCAGGCCGATCAGACATCTGTAAATAACTTCAACAATTATCAGGGTGACAACTTCGGCCGCTATGAGCTCTTCCTGGGCAAACCGTCCCAGACGTCGGTCTACGCCGGCAACGACTCTCTGGAGACGCGCGGCGCGACGTGGAATCTCCTTCGGTATCTGGCGGATCACCGCGGCTCGTCCGACGCGGATACGTGGACGCTGCTCGACAACTCGAAACTCACGGGCCAGGCGAATATCGCGAGTGTGTTCGGCAGCAATTACATGACGCAGATTCGCGACTGGGCGACGTCGGTATTCAGCGACGACATCACCGGCAACACCGACACTCGCTTCCTGGAACCGAGCTGGAACATGCGTAGCATCTTCCCGCGACTCGTTTCAGGGAGTGGCGTACCACTCAATCGGTTCCCGCTGGCGATCGTTCCGTTGTCCGACGCTGCGCCGGCAAATCTCTCAGTGTTCGCCGGAGGCGCGGCCTACTTGCGCTTCACGGTTCCGGCGGGTTCGCAAGCGTCGATCGACTGGTCGGCCGGCGGGCTGCCGGTGTCGCCGCTGATGCAGTTCACGGTGGTGCGCTCGCGATAGACGGCGGTTTTCAGTACTCAGTACTGAGTCGTGAGTGTTCAAACCCAGTTGTCAGTCGAAGTTATCAGTACGAGTCGTCAGCGCTCAGTTGACGACTCGTACTGATCACTACGCCGTTAGAGCTCAGGACTCAGAACTGAAAACTGAAAACTGAAGAGGAAGACTGCACTTATGCGCCTCCGGCTCTCTCCTTCTCTTTTTCTTTCTCGCGAGCGGCTTCCTGCGCGCCGGGTTCGCTCGCCAAGACAGCGCGCGCGATCTCGACCATCGGCACTGAGCGGTCCTGACTCGTGCGCTGCAGGATCCGATACGCTTCCTGCTCCGATGATCCCGTGCGCCGCATGAGAATTCCCTTCGCGCGCTCGATCGTCTTGCGGTTCTCGAGCGCGGTGCGCGCCGACTCCGCATCCTGACGCGCCGACAGCAATTCTTTCGCGCGCGTGGCAGCAAGACGAATCGTCGAATCGAGAACGCGCGGCGGCGCTGGTTTCGGCAGGAACGCAATCGCCGCCGTCGCCGTGACGTCGCGATCGCTCAGCGTGAGTGTGTGATCGCCGCTGAACAACACGACCGCCACACCCGGAATCGTCTGCGTGATTCTTTCCGCCGCCTCGATGCCCGAGCCGTCAGGCATGTGAACGTCGAGGAGCACGACGTCGGGAACAACGTCCTTTGCGCGGTCGATCGCTTCGCGACCGGTGGACACTTCGGCGACAATCGTATGACCCAGCTCGCTCAGAAGGTCGACGAGCAACGATCGCGCGTTGTCATCATCTTCCGCGACGAGCACACGGATGCGTGAGACTTGTTCTGTCATTGTGGTCAATTTGGACGCGCAGGCCCGCAGATGCTAGCGGTGATTATCGCGGTTAGCCTTCGCCGGCAACCTGCGACAGTAATTCAGACGTTCGCACTGGCTTTCGGAGAATGAAATCTCCGTCCGCGCCGGCGGCGACGCGCGGTTCCCAACCTGTCACGATCCCGATCCGCATCGACGGCCATCGCTCGCGGGCGAATGTGACGAGGTCCCACCCCGTCCCGTCGGCCAGGCCGATATCGGTGATGAGTACATCGTACGCGGGGATCGCTTTCTCCAGCAGCCGCGTCGCGTCATCGAACCCCGGCGCGGTGTGGACCGCATGCCCATCGGACTCGAGCAGCGCTTGCATGAACTCGCGGCTGTCCGGATGATCTTCGACGAGCAACACGCGCCGCGCGACCCGGCGTCGCGGTTCAATTGTGATCTCCGTCACTTGTGGCAACGAGGATTTAGGGAAAACCAAACGGATCGTCGTCCCACCACCGGGAATCGACTCGATCTCGGCGCGACCACGGTGGCGCTTCACGATTCCGTACACCTCGGCGAGACCGAGGCCCGTGCCCGCCCGACCCTTCGTCGTGAAAAACGGCTCGAACGCGCGCTCGCGCACTTCGGCCGACATGCCGATCCCCGAATCGCGAACCTCCAGTCGGACTTCCGACTCGGTGACGCTCGTGCATACGCCGAGCGTTCCGCCGCCGGCCATGGCATCGAGCGCATTCTGAACGAGGTTGAGCAGCGCCTCTCGCAATTCGCCCGCGATACCGCGCACCATCGCGCGTCCACCGTCGACCAGATCCCGATCCAGATGGATCACGCCACCTCGCGCACGCTCGGCCCACAGCGGACGAGTCATCGCCACCACTTCGTCGCAGACGAGCGAAAGATCGACCGGCTCCTCGCGGTCCGCTTGCAGCGGTTCCTGCCGAATGAAACGCCCGACACGAGCCGCTGTCGCTGCACCGGTCTCCGCCGCCTTCGCGATTCGCACCGCGTAATCCCGAACGGCGGCCGGATTGTCGGCGTGCGCGTCGAGCAGATACGCCGCCGCCATGATCGGGTTGAGCGCGTTGTTGACGTCATGCATGACGCCGGCGGCGAGCTGACCAACCGCGGCTAGGCGTCGCTCTCGCGCACGCGCCTCCTGCAACGCCAACAGCTCGGCTGTTCGTTCCTGCACCATGCGCTCGAGACGTTCCGCTTCCGTCGACACGCGCTCGTACAGCTCAGCGGTGCGCCGGGCTTCCTCTTCGAGCGCTTTGGCGAGCTGTGTCTTCACCGTGACGTCTCGCTCTACGGTCACCGCGCCGCGGATCTTGCCGTGCTCGTCGTAGAGCGGATTCGAGTTGACCTCGATGATCACGGGCGACCCATCGGCCCCGCGGCGCACCGCCAACGTTTCCCCGCGCACTCGCTCGCCTCGCAACGCGCGCGCGGTCGGATGCTCGTGCATGAACAGACTCGTTCCGTCGATTGTGCGCGGACGGTCGAGCTGCCATAGCTCGCGAAGCGTCGACGGCTTGCCCGACGCGTGATCCTGCAGCGCCTGCGTGTTCGACCGCACGGTGCGTCCCTCGGTGTCGAACACGCGAACCGAGTCCGGAATAACGTCGAAGATGGACTCGAGCTGAGCGACGTTCCGACTCAACGTCTCACGCAACTCTTCGCGTTCGCTGACGTCGTTGCCCGCGAACAGAATGCCGCGGCCGCCGTGTTCGTCGATCAGCGTCGTGAACGTGGTCTCGATCAATCGACGACCACCGCGATGCTGGAACGGAATGCGAACTGCGATCGCGATCGGCGATCCGCGGAGCGCCGAATCGATCTGATCGGTCAGATCAGCGAGCGCGTTGGGAAACGCATCGTAGATGGAGACTCGAATCGGCAGCGATGTCGCGACATCGGTCAGCTCGCGATAGCGCGCGTTGCCGTTGACAAGTCGCAGATCCCCATCGAAAACAGCGATGGCGAGGGGGACTGCTTCGAATAGGGCCTCGAGTCGCAGACCCGTGATGCCGACACGGGCGAAGTCGAGGCTGGCCGAGGGCTGCGTCACAAATGAACTAATGAAAGGCGGACCGACGAACCGCCAGCGGCGACGGAGATGGGAGCCCTTTGGAGGACGATCGAGCAGCTAAAAAGGCAACACACCACTGCACAGTTCCACTCGCGTGCTCACCATCGTGGGGGCAGCGGCGGGCGGTTTTCCGGCGGCGGCGTGGCCGCCGTAATGAGACGTGCGCCGCGCTGATACGTGAAGAACGAATATCCCCACTCGATCAGGACGCTGACGCGATTTCGAAATCCGGCGAGATACATGATATGCACGAGCAACCAAGTCCACCATGCTAGCGCACCACTCAAATGTCTGCCCGCGAGTACTCCGACTGCCTTGTAACGACCGATCGTCGCGAGATCGCCTTTATTGAAGTAGCGAAAGCGCTCTCGGCCTTCTCCGCGTACCGTATGCAGAATGTTTCGCGCCGCCGTCCAGCCACTCTGCATCGCGGCCGGCGCGACAGCCGGCACCGGTTTCCCGTCGCTCTCCAGCACCGCCATGTCGCCGACCACGAACACTTCGGGATGACCGTCGATGCTGAGATCGTCATTCACTTGCACGCGTCCCATTCGATCCTGCGTTGCACCGAGCGATGCACCGAGCGACGACGCCGCGTTCCCGGCGGCCCACAGAATCGTTCGGGCATTGATTCGTTCGGTGCCCATCTCCACATAATCGTCGCCGACGTTCGTCACGCGCGCGTTTGTTCGCACCTCGACGCCCAGCTCGATCAAATCTCGCTCGGCGCGCGCCGAGAGGTCCTCGGGGAACGTCGGCAACAATCGAGGCCCGCCTTCGATGAGGATAATCCGCGCCGACGCCGTGTCGATGTGGCGGAAGTCCTTTGGAAGCGCGAAGCGCGCGATCGTCGGCAGCATTCCCGCGAGCTCGACGCCGGTCGGCCCGCCGCCGACGATGATGAATGTCAGATTGTCTTGCCGTTCGGTGTCATCGGTCGCGCGCTCGGCACGTTCGAAGGCGAGCAGCCAGCGCCGGCGCAACTCGATCGCGTCCTCGACGCTTTTGAGGCCAGGCGCGCGCGACTCCCACTCCGAATGACCGAAGTACGAATGACGTGCACCGGCGGCGACGATGAGGAAATCATAATTGAGCTCGCGTCCATCGTCGCAGCGGACGATGCGCGCGGTGGGCATGATCTCGCGTGCCTCACAGAGCAGGACTTCGGTATTCTTCTGCGCGCGCAGGAGCCAACGGATCGGCGCCGCGATGTCGGTCGGCGCGAGTGTGGCCGTCGCAACCTGATACAGCAACGGCTGAAAGACGTGATGGTTCGTGCGGTCAATGACCGTAACGTCGACCGCGGCGTCGCGCAGCGCACGCGCGGCGTACAGGCCGCCGAATCCGCCGCCGATGATGAGAACCTTGGGCCGCTGCATGAACGGCAAATTACACGGTGCCGGAATACGTCAGGCGGGCGCCGCCTCCAATCGAGTCGGCGTGTGGAGACTCACGGCGGACCCATCGGCGAGGAACGCCGAGTGGGGCGCACGGCGAAGCGCACCGGCGAATGGGGCGTCGAACACTGTCGAGTCATCGTCGAAATCGGCGGTTCGAAGTTGCCACACGCGCCACGGCGGATGCAGCACCTCATACTCGATGGTCGATCCGTCGCGCTGGCGCGTGTAGCCCCACGCGTGATGCGCGATGAATTCCTCCTCCGAACCAGGATCTATCGGAGAAGTCGCTCCCGTGGGCTGAACGCGGATTCGATTCCACGCCGACGAACCTTTCCAGGAATATTCGACTATTGCCGGCGCCGCATCAGGCGTCACCGCATCGATGCGATGTCGCATCGGCAGGGCGCGATACGGTTCGTTGTATGTCAGCTGCGCGACGACCGCGATCGCGGGGAGCGGCACCAGCTCGCGCAGGAACGTAACGCCGCGCCGCACTTCGCCGTTGGCGACGCGTTTCACGTAGAATCGTAGATTCACTTCCTCGAACGTCCGATGAAACGGAATCGGAACGCCGAGGAGTCGTGTGTCGCGGAAATGAAATCCAACGAGGCTCATGTACGCGACGCCGTCCCGTAGGTCGAGCTCAGTCCCTTTGGGGACGAATGGCGCGAGCCACTCGGCCGGCACCCGATAGTTCAACATCGCCAAGTAGCGCCATTCGGCGCTCAGAAACTCGCGCGTCACGACGGGTCGGCGTTGCGATCGCTACGGGACGAGCCGAGGCGTTACTCCGGCCCCGGCGTGGGCGCCTGGTCCGTGGTCAGAGGCGACTCCGACTCTTCGCGCAGCCGAGCGGCTTCGGTTCGCTTGTTACGGATCTTCTCGTCCCGCTTGGCTTTCCGATCGAGTTCCTTTTTCCGTTTCTCGAAATCGTAATTTGGTTTTTTCGCCAATTGGGGAGCTCCGCTCGGGTTCGGTTGCCATCGATGTTCGTGCAAACCATCCAAACATAGCGACAAACGCCCCAGCGGGTTCGATTTCCGACGAGCGACACTACATGTAGCGCGCGATCGCCATGGCAAGGACGGCGATCGCTAAGAAGCTGGCTCCGACCCGTGAGAACGCGGCCATCTTGCCCTGTAGTTGTGCGAGCGTGCCGGCTTGTTCGCTCGTCGGCGGACCTCCACTCGATTGAATCGTGGCTCCGAGCTGGAGGAGCCGGTTCCCGGTGGGTCCGATGAGCGTGGCAAAGACGATCAACGCAGTAAGCGCGGCGAGCGCGCCGATGCCGTACGTGATTCCCGGCCCGGAGCCCGCCCAAGTGCCGGAGCTCACCTTGATGTTTCGCCAATACATGCCGGCGCCCGACAAGACGGTGAGCGTTCCCGCCACACCCGCCGCGACGGGAAATCGGAGTTTGCCGATGATTTGCTGCATGACCTGTCCGCCCGCCGGACCGCTTGCGCGAAGTCCGGGGAGAAGGAAGCGGACGACGAAGAAAACAGAGCCGGCCCAAAACACGCCGGCGAAGATGTGGATCAATCGCAGCACGATCATCAGCGCCATCGTCGCGTACCCCCAGTTTGAAGGTGTCGAAAATCGGGACGCGAAATGATCGTCGAGTCGTACCGTGCTGGCAACCCGTGCCGGGCGTGAACCGCGATCGCCTGGCGAGAGACTTATGGAACCGCGGCCCCCAGCCTCACAAGCACCTTGAACGTGGTGTCCATGATAATCCCGGTGCCTCGTCGTTGATCTGGATCGCGCGCGTAGAACACTTTTCCGAGACGAAGCAGGACGAAGCTGGCATCCGCGTCGAGCTGGTGGTCGAAGTTGGCGGCGACGCGCGAGCAGACGGTCCCGTCGCGAATCACGCTCACCGGCTTGAACTCTTCCATTCGGACGATGCCGAGGTCTTGTCGCATCTCGCGAATTACCGAGCTGCCGCTCGTCAATACGGAGATTGCTTCATCGCGCGCGCTGTCGACCAGCGTCGGCGTGACCGCGCAAGGTGCGGACTGATTCTGTGCGCGAACAAATGGCGTTTGTGTGCCGCCCATCACAAACAGGAGCGTCACCGCGAGAAACGAGCTCGAGCTCACATTGACCTCGACGTTACGGTGCGTCGCCAAAAGGCAATTCCGAGGCCGAGAGCGGCTCGCAGCCTACGAATACCTCTCGCGCAGCACCTTCATATGGTGAGCAACGTGACCCGCTACGACATAGGCGAGCGCGTGGACGGTAAACGAGTTCCCGCTCGCGACGCCGCGGCGCATCCATGCGTGATCGGGAAGGTTCTTGAAGAACGACACCGACGCGGCGCGGATCGCCGTGAATTCGTCGATATGACTCGCCCACGATCGCGCATCGGATTCGGCCGTGGCCACGGCGACGTTTTGATCGAAGCTTGGAAGTGGGTCCTCGAAGCCGCGCGCGAACCAAAACGCGCGAAACAGGAAGAGTCGCTCGGCGTCGTTCATGTGGCCGACCGCCTGACGAATGCTCCATTTGTCCGGGGCGTACCGGTACAGCGAGCGATCGTCTGCAATGCCGCGCAGGAACGCGACGGTTTCATCGGCTTGACGCTCGAGGATCGCGCAGATGTCGCCTGGTCCGACTTGATCGATGTAGGTGAAGTAGTAGTCCGCCGCCTCTGTTCGGTCGGGGATCGTCATCGTTGCCATGGAAGCTCCGTATGTGCGCTGATCGGTTCTGGTGCTCGGCAAATGAAAGCACAGGCTTGAGTGCGCGACGCCTCAATTTAGCGTGACGCACGCCGCTGTGACGGCGACGAAACCGCAATAGCGTGACCTCGCCGATGCGCTGCGGTGTGCGATGTTGCGCTTTGCCTCGACTCGAGACAGGATCAGGGGTCAACTACTCGACGGGGTCTGTATGCGCGTGCGGACGGTTCTCTCGCTCGTGCTGTGCGGCGCGCCGGCGCTTGGTGCACAGGGCGTCCGAATCAATATCGAAGCGTATCGTGAGCCAGTGCTCATGGATACGCTGCGGCTGAACTTCGACGTCCGAGCGACACCCGCGAAAGTCTACGAAGCAACGTTGAAGGCATTTGCCGCGCTCGACATTCCGGTGGGAAACACCGTGAACACCGCCGGGGTCATCGGCAGTGAGCGCTTTCATCGCATGCGTTCGTTCGCGGGCGATCTGTTGTCGAAATCGTTCTTCTGTGGCGAAGACCCGACGGGTCCCAACGCAGATTCGCACCGAATCGAAATCGCGGTCGTCGCTTATGTCGCACCCTCGCCGTTGGGCGATAGCGGCACGCGTCTCGGATTGGCGGTTGTTGCACAAGGGCGCGAGCCCGCGGGTCCCTACCGAGCGCCGCGCCCCTGCGCGTCGACGGGCGCTATCGAGCGAAAACTGCATCGCAAGATCGAGGAGCTCGCCGGCGCGTGAGTTCTAACCGCTCACTTTTTCTGAGCGACGACGGCACACATGTGCCGCTCATGATCCGAATCACGTCCTTCGTAATCCACGCGGCGATCAGGAGACCGGGTACGGACCTTCGGTGAACTCGCGATCGTGATACCCCTTCGCTCCCACGGCGCGCGCCAACGCGCTCCAGGGCGCATCGCCCTCCTTCAGACAATCGATGATGTGCCGAAAGTCATACCGCGGCTGCCAACCAAGCTCGCGACGCGCGCGATCGTTCACGTAGACGCGCTCGATCGCGGGAAACATTCTCCAACCGCGACGAGCATATTCCTCGACGTACTCGGGCACTCGTCGCTCGACCACGTGCGGCGCGTTCACTCGAAGCTCCGCGAGATCGTCGGGATGAAACGGCGTCGTCGCGCTGATGATGTATCGCGCAAAGCCGATCGACGCCGCCTTGTCTAGCGCGAGGAGGTGCGCGTCGACCACGTCTTGTAGCTCGACGCGGCGGTTCAGGTATTCATTTGCCTTCACGTTGGCGTCGGCGTAGGTCCCGCGGAGTCCCGCGTTGTCGTCGACCTCGGGAAAGAACCGCGACGTCCGCAGCACGAGGCACGGCAGTCCGTGCGACCGGTGATGCAGCTCGCACAGATCCTCAGCCGCCGTCTTGGTGACGCCGTAGATGTTCTTCGGAATCGGTCGCAACTCCTCGGTCACCCAGACGGCCGGCGCATTCGCCGGCGGCGTCAGCGCGCGGCCGAACGTGCTCGTCGTACTCGTGAAGATGAATGACGAGACGCCGGCCGATACCGCTTCCTCGAGAAGATTGAGCGTGCCGGTGATGTTGGTCTCGACGAAATCCTGCCGGGTGTGCGTCGCGACATGCGGCTTGTGGAGCGTCGCGGTGTGAATGACCGCGTCCACATCGCGCATGCATCGATGCACGAACGCACGGTCGGCTATCGTCCCGACATTTGCCGTGAATGGCGACGGAGTCCGATCGAGGCCGATGACTTCGTGCGGTGTCTTCCGTAGTGTCCGAACGAGACCTTCGCCGAGGTGTCCGCTGCTACCCGTGATCAGGATTCTCATCGTGCGTCAAAGCTACAGTATCCCGCGCGCTCGATCCGGCCCACACCTGCTCGCCGAACTCCGCGCGGGTCATGTGCCAGAACTGAAGATGGGCTTTTCCGGGCGGCGCGGTCGTGTCGGCGATTCGAAACCCAAGTCGCTCCGGGACGCGCGCGCTCGCCGTGTTGAGCCGGTCGCAATGGATCTCGACGCGATCGATCGTGGGAGCGTCGAACGCCAGTCGCGTGAGCGCCGCGGCGGCGCGCGTGGCGAGTCCGCGGCCGGTGTGGCCGACCGCGAGCCAATAGCCCACTTCGAGCGCGTCCGGTCCGACGCGCGGATAGAGGCCAGAGCCGCCCAACACCTCGCGCCCATCGGGACTGAACAAGCCGTAGACCCATCCGACTCCCGCCGCAAAATCCGCGGCGTGACGTGCCAGTCGATCCTCGAGCGACAGGCCGGGCACGCGCCCATCGATCACCCACGGCGTGAATGGTCGCAGATGCGCGTCGCTTGCCTCGAGCGCAGCACGTAATCGCGGCGCGTCCGCGGGCGACCAGGCTCGAAGCGTGAAGTCGTCGAAGTCGATCCGCGTTGGAA
Source organism: Gemmatimonadaceae bacterium (assembly GCA_036002925.1). Classification (GTDB taxonomy): domain Bacteria; phylum Gemmatimonadota; class Gemmatimonadetes; order Gemmatimonadales; family Gemmatimonadaceae; genus JAQBQB01. The sequence continues at coordinate 15,300 of DASYSU010000223.1, forward strand.
GCGCGATGAGCATGCAACACAAATTAGTCTACGATCTACGGACGGCGGAGACGCCCGTTAAGGACCAACGGCCCGCGATATAGCTCGCGGGCCGTTGGTTGATGCACTCCGCGGCGAGAAGATGCGCTCGGAGATTGAGGCAAGGCGAGCCTGTTAGGGCGCGATCTTGTGCGGTTCGCCGTAAATGAAGTCGTCCATCGTGACCAAATCGCGCTTCTGCCCGGCGCCCTTGACGTTGTCGAGCGCGTCGGCGCCGAGCGGCGTATCGCCCGCGGTGATCCGAACTCGCGCTACGATGGCTGACGCGAAGACCGCGCCGGCGAACGACTGGCCATTGTCATCACTCCGGCGTGGTGCCGCCACTTTCAGCAGCGAGTTCCCGGCCGCATCGAAGTACTCGATTGTGGTCGAATGCGCTCGCCCGACATCTTCGAACACCGAGCCGAAGCCCGTCACCACCGCCGGCACGGTCGATCCGGCAACGACGAAGTTGATGTCGGTAATCGTGCTCCCGGTCGCGACAAAGAGTTTGAACGGGCTGAAGAAATTGAACTCGCCGGCGTAGGCCGTATTCACTTCGATGAAGCCCTGATTGCTGACGTGGAAGCCCGACCCGTTCGTCGTGAACAGCACGCCGCGCGGCGACGTCGCGTTGAAGAAGTTGCCCGGAAGCGCATCGTTGTTCGTGAAGCCCGCGGGGACGCCGTCCCAATTGATCTCGCGACGGCCGTCGGTCTTTTCTCCGACGGTGTTCGGGTTCGGATTCGGCCCGCCGCCGAGCAGATCACGGTATTCCTTGAGTGCGGCCGTGATGTCACCCGTCGCCCGGACGATCTTGACGTCGTCTCGCGTGTTGAGCGTTCTGTCATAGGCCTGGACGGGCGCGGCGACTGGCCCCGCACCCGGTTGGCTAGGCTCGGTCGTGTTGACGCTGGGGTCGGCGCACGCACCAAGAGTCATGACTGCGCCAAGCAGCACAGCCCGAAGGCTTGTTGTTCCTGTTCTCTGTCCCATTGTTCGTTTCCATGGAGGTCGCGTTACGGGTTCGATCACCATGCGAGTGAAGTGCGACCTTCACGGTTGGCGTCGCCCACGCTCAGAGTCTGAGCGTACCTTCGGAACGCAATCGCCTTCGAAAGGCGGACAGGGACTCCGCTGTTCGAGCGGCGCGAATCAGGGCCGCGATGCAGCCGCGCGCGTGGAGTCCTCGAAGCCGAGGAACCGATCCAACCGCCAGGTACCGTCGGCCTGCCGAGCCACAAGGCTGACGTACCGCCCGAACTCGGTCCGTCGCACGCCCGCCGTGTCCCGCCAGGATTGCTCGAACGCGCCGAACTCCGTGGCGTGGTCGGCCGCGAGACGGCGCGCCGCGACTCTCAACCGAAGCTCGACGTCGCGTTCGGCGGCCCAATTGTCTCGGGCCATTGCCGCAAGGGCGGCAGGCCCGCGCACGGTGTTGAACGCCGGCCACTCGAACACTGCCGTGTCGGTGAAGAGCGCCGCGTACGCGGCGGGATCACGGCGGCGGTATGCATCGACGAGACGCGCGTTCAAGCTGTCGATGCCGGTGTTCGCCACCTCGGCGTTCGTCCGCGTCGACGGCCCGCCCGGTGCGCAGGCCGCGATTGACGCCAACGCACCGGCGAACAGAATAAGCGTTCTCATAACTCGTCACGTGAAGTCGTCCAGACCGGTGGACCCTGCTCGCCATTGAGGAACGGCATGACTGTTGTCACGAGGGCGGGCGACATGAACATCTCGTAATGCGTGAGGTTGGGAAGAATCGCCAGCCGATTTTTCGACATATGCTCGCGCTGCCACCCCGCGTCCTTCAAGCCGCCGCCGAGCAGCTGATAGAACCGCACGATGTGTTCGGGGCGCGTCATGTCGGCGTCGCCATAGACCAGCATGACCGGGCCTTTCAGCTTCTTCACGTCTTCGGTCCAATCGTAGGGCTTTCGCATGTATTCGCCCATGCGGTCGAGCAGTTTGGGGAAGTCCTCCGGGTGCGGCGCCACCTTCACATATGATTGGTACATCGGCGTCGGCTTCATCGACTCGAGCATCGCCGCGCCCACCGCGGCCTGCTGCGGAAGCATCTCGGGATAGAATCCCTCCTGCGCGAACGGTGCTGAGACGATGACGAGCCGGCGAACGAGTTCGGGGTGCTGCACCGCCAGGCGGAAGCCCGCCCCACCTCCAAACGAATAACCAAGGACGTCGACGTTGTCGTACCCCAGCTTTTTCAGGAGCATCGCGAGATCGTCGCCGATGCTGACGAGATCGATCGGGCGGTCACCGAGCGTCGTGCGGCCGTGTCCCTGGAGGTCGACGGCGATGACCTGCCGCTGCTTGGCGAGCGCGGGCAGGATCGGGCCGAGCATGTCGATCGAGAATAACCCGCCGTGCAGCAACAGCAGCGGTTCGCCCTTCCCGTGGATCTCGTAGTAGTAGTTGACGCCACCGCTCGCGGGGACGTGCCCGGTGCGCGGTGCCGCCGCCGCTTGAGCGTTGGTTCGGGCCGGTGACATGAGCATCGCACTGATGATCAAGCCGCATGCGAGTGTAGATGTTCGCGTGTGGATCATCCTGATCGGCTCCTGGACGAACGTCCCCATCCCGCCAAGGAGTGACGGCTGGAGATTGTTGCCGACGAAGTCACCGGGGTGGTTGATGAACGTTATGGACCGCATGGCCGTGTCTCCTTGATCGTTGAATGGTTCGGCGTGCGCCCGCGGATCTGCCAGTCTCGCGCCGCTCTACTTACACGTCGAATGACCGGCGGCGAAATCGACACGGGCGGTCGAGCGCCAGCCTCGTGTGTGTCGTTAGCTCTTCGCCGAAGCGACAGACTCGCGACCGGCTCCCGTCGCGGCGCTGATGATCATCCCGACGATCACGACCGTCACGGCGCCAATCACGTTGTGCCATAAGAACGAGACGGCCGGCGCGCCGAAGTTGACGGCGCCGACCGCGGCCATTCCGGCAATCAAGCCGACGAACGCTCCAGCCGCGCGCGCCGAGGGAATCATCGACAAAAGAAACACGCCAAGGATCGATCCGTAGAAGAACGACCCGAAACGATTCACCACCTCGATCAGCGACCCCAAGTTCACCGCGTACGTCGCGACCACGCAGGCGAAGACGCCCCACAACCCGGTCGCCGCGCGCGACACGATGAGAAAATGCTTATCAGAGGCGACCGGACGAAACCAGCGTCGGTAGAAGTCGATCACCGTTGCCGTGGACAGCGAGTTCAACTCGCCGGAAATCGCGTTCATCGCGGCCGCGATCACCGCGGCAATGAACAGCCCCGCCAAACCGATCGGCAGATGGTCGAGGACGTACCGCGGAATGATGTAGTTGACGTCCTTGGACGGCTGCCCCGTCACCCGCGCCGCGAGCGCGAGCGCCTCCGTTCGTACCGAATCGACACCGGCCGCCTGCACGCGATATGCCTGCATTGCGGACGCGGCATCGGCGTCCGTCCCATGATCGCGCGCCTGAGCAACCGATCGCGCCGCGGCATCGCGCGTGGCAACGTCGGCGGCATAGCGTGACTCCAACGCGCCATAGAGCGCCGGCTGTTCCGCTCGTACACGACGCTCATGCGCCGGGTTGAACAACAGCGGCGGCCGCTCGAATTGATAGAACACGAAGACAAGGACGCCGATCAGCAACACCATCGCCTGCAGTGGGATCTTCCAGTACGCGCTGATCAAGAGCGAGCTGCGCGCCTCGTCGACCGACTTCGCGGCCAGGTATCGCTGTACCTGACTCTGGTCCGTGCCGAAATACGACAACATCAAGAACGTTCCGCCGATCACACCGGACCAAAACGTGTACGTGTTCGTCAGGCTGAACGAGAAGTCGAACACGCGCAGCCGGCCCGTGGCACCCGCGATATGCAACGCGTCACTCGGCGACACTGGAATTTGGACCAGGAGCGTTACCGTCACCGCGACGATCGCCGTCACGATCAGCATCATCTGCTTGACGTCGACCCACGTCACCGCCTGAACGCCACCGATCATCGTGTACAACACCGCGGGTACGCCGATGATCGCCACCGACCACCCGATGCTCCAGCCGAAGATCGCCGAGAACACGACAGCCGGCGCCGAGATGATTGTCCCGCACGACATCGCGCGTGAGACGAGAAACAGGAAAGCCGTGAGCGATCGTGTCTTCGCGTCGAAGCGTCGCTCGAGAAACTCGTATGCCGTGTACACGCCCGAGCCGTGTAAGAACGGCACGAGCGTCACGCCGAGGATCACCATCGCCAGCGGGAGCCCGAAATAGAACTGCACGAATCGCATGCCGTCGGTCGCGCCCTGACCGGTCGTGCCGATCATCGTCACCGCCGAGAGCTGCGTCGCCATTACCGACAGGCCAACAGCCCACCATGGCAGGCTGCGATTGGCTCGGAAGTATCCCTCGATCTCGTTCGTACCGGTCGAGCGGCGAATGCCATGGATGACCACGTACGTCAGCCATCCGATCACCACGACCCAGTTCAGTGGATTCACGTTACGCGGAGTAGCGCCACTGGAGGAGCCACAGCGCACACAACGTCGCGATCTGGACGAGCATCACGCTCGCGAGCGTGCGACGAAAGCGCCGCGCTCCGTTCGTTTCGTCGCTCATCGCCGCGCCCACGCCAGACGCGCGCCGAGGGCGATCAACAATCCGCCGGTCACGCGCTCGAGCCACGCCTTGACCTTTGGCCGCGTCAACACGGCGCCAAGTTGGTCGACGAACCAGGCGTACGCCGTGAGCCAAGCAAACCCCATCGTGATGTGAAGGCTCGCGAGAAACAGGCTCCGACGAAAGACGGGCTCGCCCGGACCGATGAACTGCGGCAGGAACGTCAGATAGAAGATCGCGACCTTGGGATTCAACACGTTCGTGAGGAATCCTTGAAGAAACGGACCGAACGCCGCGGCGCGAGCGCTCCCCGCGTTCGCCGGCGACGTCGCGCGACCCGCTTCGCGGATCGACTGGACTCCGAGAAAGACCAGGTACGCGGCGCCGATTGTCTTCACCACGTCGAACGCCGTCGCCGACGTCGCGAGAATTGCCGAGAGCCCGAGCGCGGAGGCCGTCGCGTGGATGATGCAGCCGACGCCGATGAACGCATACAGCCGCGGATCCAGACTCACGGTCGAATCGGGTTGGAGGTCGTGGCCGGCCGGATCGTTGCGCGCCGATCGGCCGATAAGAGATTGATGAACAGACGCGCCGCACCCGGATTGCCGGCCGGCAACTGCCGGAAGAACGAGAAGGTCGTATAGATATACGTGCCCTTCCCCATCGACGCGACGAGGAGTGCCGCATCGTTCGGCGGCTCGTTGGGATCGTTCATCGAGAACAACGCATGGTACTGTGCGTCGAACGTGTGCGGCATGTAGAGCGCGCGCTCCTGCACCCAATTGGCGAAATCGCTCTCGCCAATCTTGTTCGGCGCCGACAACAATGGCGACGACGGATCGATCACCCGCACCGCAGCATGTTCGTCGGTCACACGATCGGCCGGTCGGCTCAATGTGATCGGATACGGAAGAATCCCAGGCTGCGCGTACTCGGACTGGCCGTATTGCGCGACCAACGTTCCACCGTTCCTCACAAATCGCATCAACACCGGGTTGTTCGCGACGAGCGCCGGACTCGCCTCGTACGCGCGCGTGCCGAGGACGATCGTCGTGTAGCTCGACAAGTCGATGTGCGGCAGCGCGACGGGATCGAGCTCCGTCACCGGCAAACCCAGCTCCTCGAGCATGGGCATCACGTTGTCGCCGACGCCGCGGATGTACCCGACGCGCAGATTGGCGAACGTCGCGTTCACGGCCTCGAGGTGCACCACCGACTGTCGATAGAGTCGCTGCGGACGAATGTGCTCGTACTCGATCGGCACGAATCCGAGATCGAATGTCTCGTCGCCGGTCGTCGCCGTCGCCTTGATCTGATGCCGCCCCGCCGCCAGCCGACCCTGCACTCGGAAATAGAGCGTCGCCGCGCCGAACGGCTTGAGCGAGACGCGGCGGACGGCGGAATCGGCCTTTAGGCCGGGGGGCAACGCGAGCGAAACGTCGACGTCGCGCGGGCCGGTCGCGGCCGACTGCACGGTGACAATCATCGTGCGATCGAGCAGTGCGTTGGCGCGCGCATATTCGACCTCGTGTTGCAGCAACACGGTGATCTCGGGAACCACCGCGATCGGCCGACGCACTTCGCCGCGCGCCGGATCGGCGAATCGGTAGACGATCGGTCCGGTGTGAACTGGGACGTCGACGTCGGCGATCCTGAGCACGACGTCGACACCAGAATTCTCTAAACGATCTTCGCCGGTTACCATTTGCGGCGCGACGTACGATGCCCCGGACGGTAGCACGAACGTGTCGCCCCGTCGCGGATGGCTGAGCCACCACGGCAGCATCGGCCGCGAGGCTGCATGGTAGGACAGCGTTTGGCGCACCACGCTGTCCGGCTGGATCGTTCGCGTTGGTCGCGCTTCGGCGCCGCGCTGCGTCGAGATCGACGCACGCTCGAGCACGATGGGAGCCTTGCCTTGGTCGTACACCGCAATCGTCACGGGCAGGGTGTCACGCTCGGCGATGAGCTCGCGCGGCGCGGTGGCTTCGACACTGACGCCCGCTGCGTCGAGCAGGGCCGACGTCGCGCGCTCGCGCGTCAAGCGGAGGGCGAGTGCCAGATCTCCCATCGCGCTTGGGCACGTTTCCGCCCGCGCTATGTCATCCTGAGCGGAGAGAAGGTTCAGCTGTTCGATCGGCACCGACTCCAACGGGTTGCAAGTCACGCCACCCGCTGCGCGCGTAGCCAACCTCACGTACGCGGCGAGTGGCGCAACGACCTTTGACGGATCCATCGGATTCGTAGCGCGCGCGATGGCCATCTGCGCCGGGACCAGCGAGTCGATCGCCGCGCGCACGGAATCCGCCACTGCCACCGATTTGAATCGCGCCCAGCTGGTGTCGATCCCATCGAACAATCCGCGCTCCGGCGCCTTCACCTCGGATACGCGCGATAGCTCGAGTCGCACGCCGCTGTAACGTGGGCCGCCCTGCGGCAGCGCTCCCTGCCCCTGCGATCGGTGTTGCGACCGGCTCACCGTCGCGATCTGCGAGTAGGTCTCGCCAAGGAGCGGATCGTATTCGCCGACGTTGAAATTGAGCGTCCCGCCACCGCCACGCGTGAGTCGATAGAACTTGAGCGGCGTCCACGGCTTGAGGCCGCCGAGTCGCGAGGGCGGGAATCGGAGAGTGTCGGCCGCCGCATCGAACACTTCGCGCGCGATCACGCCCGAGAATTGATGATGGCCGTGACCGTCGGCAGGCGTCCCCGTGAACACGGCGATGATCACCTGCGGCCGGAACGCGCGCACGATCGCCACCGCGTCCTCGAGGATCGAATCTTTCGGCCAGTGCTGCAACGTTTCGTCGAGCGTCTTCGAGAAACCGAAATCGAACGCGCGCGTGAAGTACTGGCGGCCGCCGTCGAGACGACGCGCCGCCAGAAGCTCCTCGGTGCGAATCATGCCGAGCCCTTCGCCAAGCTCATTGCCGATCAGATTCTGACCACCGTCGCCGCGCGTCAGCGATAGATACGCCGTCTCGACGTGGCGTCCCGTGGCCAGCCACGAGATGAGTTGCGTGTCTTCATCGTCGGGGTGCGCGCCGATCATCAACACGCGCGCCGTCGTGCCGAGTCCCTCGATGGTCTCACCCAACGCAGCGGCGCCGCGTCCTTGGGCAGAGAGACGCGGCGCGGCGATCAATAAAACGGTAAACAGCAGACGCAATGCTCGCTTCGACACTCTGAACCCTCGCTGCAACCGACCGGCGGGAGACAACTATCGCGCTATCGTGCCGCTCCTGCCTTCTTTCTCGATATCGGCGCGTACGTCAACACATCTCGAAGGATGCGCGCTTGTTCCTCGTCGTGCGCTGACTTGTAACCCTCGGCCGGGCTCGAACGTTCCGGTCGGCCGATGTACCGAAGCGTGGTGAGCGTGCCGATCGAGGCGCGAAGACGCGGCTGGATGTACGTCCACCCGCCCATGTTCTTCGGCTCCTCTTGGGCCCACACCACTTCGTCGACGTTCGGGTATTGGTCGACCAGATCACCGACTTCGCGCGGCCACGGCGACAGCTCCTCGACGCGAATCACCGAGACGTTCGCGGGATGTTCGCCCGCCGCAATGAGATCGTAATAGATCTTGCCGGTGCAGAACACCAAGCGCTGCACTGCTTCGCGGTTTCGCGACGCAATTGGGTCGTCGATCACCGGTTTGAACGTGTCGCTCGCCAAATCCTCGAGCTTCGACGTCGCAGCCGGCAATCGGAGCAGCGACTTGGGCTGCATCAGCACAAGTGGACGTTTCGGCCGGCGCGCCGCCTGACGGCGCAGGATATGGAAGTACTGCCCGGGCGTCGACGGATACGCGACGATCATGTTCTCTTCGGCCGACAGCTGGAGGAATCGCTCGAGACGCGCGCTCGAGTGCTCTGGCCCCTGCCCCTCATATCCATGCGGGAGCAGCAGCACCAACCCGGACTCCTGTCGCCACTTTGCCCGCGCCGCCGAAATGAATTGGTCGAACATGGGTTGGGCGACATTCGCGAAGTCGCCGTACTGCGCTTCCCACAATACCAGCTCGTCGGGCGCGGCAACACTGAAGCCATACTCGAATCCGAGCACCGCCGTCTCGGCAAGGGGACTGTTATAGATCTCGAATGCCCCCATTGCCTGCGGCAGATTGGCCAGCGGCGTGTACGTCTCACCCGTGTTCACGTCGTGGAGCACCGCGTGCCGGTGCGAGAACGTCCCGCGCTCAGCATCCTGCCCCGAGAGTCGAATGCTGACGCCATCGGCAAGTAGCGACGCGAACGCCAACGCTTCGGCGTGACCCCAGTCGATCGCCCCACCGTTGATTGCGTCGCGGCGACGAGGCAGTGTGCGCTGGATCGTCGGATGCAGCTTGAGCGTCGACGGCCAACTGAGAAGCTGCTCGTTGAGCGCGACGAGACGCTCGCCGCGGACCGCCGTCGTGACGGGCGCGTTGGGCGACGTTGGTGAACCCGACTTGTCGTCGCCGTCCGATTCCTGGTGCGCCTCCTTCTTCAACTCCTGATA
>DASYSU010000224.1:0-8958 GCA_036002925.1 Gemmatimonadaceae bacterium
GGCCGATATCGCGTCCGCGGCGGAAGCTGCCACGGAACGCAAACTCCCGGGAAAATGGGTCCTTCGGTTGCAGAACACGACGCAGCAGCCTGCCCAAGAATCGCTTCGCCGTCGTGCCGTACGACAGCGCTTGTTCGACGCATCGATCCACCGTGCGGATCGCGGAGACACCGTCGACACGAGGAGCGCCATACAGCGAATCGTCCAGCTCCGCGCGGAGCGCGCCAAGCTCCTCGGCTATTCGACGGCGGCGGCATATGTGTTAGACGACCAAATGGCCAAGACGCCCGCCGCGGCCATCAAGCTCTTGACCGACATTGGAGCACCCGCCATTGCGAAGGCGCGGGGCGAGAGCGCGAAGATCAAGGCGCTGCTCGATCGCGAAATCCCCGGTGCGAGCGTCGAACCTTGGGATTGGCAATACTACTCGGGGCAAGTGCGCGCCGCCGAGTACGATCTCGATGAAACGCAGATCAAGCCATACTTCGAGCTCGATCGCGTGCTCAACGAGGGTATCTTCTTCGCCGCGAATCAGCTGTACGGGCTGACGTTCAAAGAGCGCAAGGACATTCCCGTCTATCACCCGGACGTCCGCGTGTTCGAGGTCTTCGACGCCGACGGGACGTCGCTCGCGCTCTTCTACGCCGATTATTTCAAGCGCGACAACAAGAACGGCGGCGCGTGGATGGACAGTTTCGTCGATCAATCGGGACTGCTGCATACGAAGCCGGTTGTCTACAACGTCGCGAACTTCACGAAGCCGGCGGCCGGACAAGCGGCTTTGCTCAGCTTCGACGAGGTGACGACGATGTTCCACGAGTTCGGACACGCGCTGCACGGCATGCTGTCGCACGTCGAGTATCCGATGCTGACTGGAACCAACGTTCCGCGCGACTTCGTCGAGTTCCCGTCGCAGTTCAACGAACACTGGGCGCTCGACCCCACCGTGTTCGCCCACTACGCGAAACATTACAAGACCGGCGCGGCGATGCCGCAGACGCTCGTCGACAAGATCAAGAAGTCGCGGACGTTCAATCAAGGGTTTGCGCTCACCGAGTACATTTCGGCCGCGCTGCTCGATATGGCATGGCACACGCTGCCGGCCGGCGCGCCGAAGGAAGACGTCGACTCGTTCGAGCTCGGTGCGCTCAAGCGCTACCAGGTCGACATGCACGAGGTGCCGCCACGCTACCGAACCACGTATTTCGCGCACATCTGGAACGGCGGCTACCAGGCTGGCTACTACGCGTATCTTTGGGCGGAGGTACTCGACCACGACGCGTATGCGTGGTTCACCGACCACGGCGGTCTCAGTCGAGCAAACGGCCAACGGTTCCGCGATATGATTCTGTCGCGCGGCGGAAGCGAGGACGTCGCGACACTGTATCGTGCGTTCCGCGGACGCGATCCGAGCGTCGAACCCTTGTTGGTGCAGCGCGGACTCAAACCTGAACCGGGCGGCAAATGAGGATTCTCCAATGAGCCGGCGGTGGCGAATCGTCGGACTCGTGGCCCTCCTAGTGGTCGTGACTGGCGGCTTCTACTTTGCTCGTAATCCAGAACGCGACACGTTGGACGACGCGGCACGAAGGGCCGCGCCGGGCAAATTTGTTCGGCTCAGCGACGGCGTCACACATTACGAGCTCTCCGGTCCGCAGTCGGGACGCGCCATCGTGCTCGTCCACGGATTCTCCGTGCCGTATTACATCTGGGACTCCACGGCCGCCGCGCTGTCGGCCGCGGGACGCCGAGTGCTTCGGTACGACCAATTCGGTCGTGGGTTGTCCGATCGTCCGTCGATCGAGTACACCGCCGACGTCTATGATCGACAGTTGGGTGAGTTGCTCGACTCGTTGCACATCGCTGACCCCGTCGACCTGGCGGGTGTATCGATGGGCGGCTGGGTGACAGGGACGTTTACCGGTCGCCATCCGCAGCGCGTGCACTCGCTCATTCTCGTCGATCCGGTGGCCGGACCCAGATCGGGCGTGCCCGGCTTTTTCGGTTGGCCGGTCGTCGGGTCATACTTGTGGCAGACCGTCGCGGTTCCGACGATGGCCGACAACCAAACGAGCGACTTCCGTCATCCCGATCGCTTTCCCGGATGGGCCAACCGCTACCGTCCGCAGATGCGTCTTCGCGGTTTCGGGCACGCGTTGCTGTCGACGCGCCGCGCGCTGAGTGATGTCGACATGGACTCGGTGTACCGCGTCGTCGCGCAGGCGCGGACGCCAGTATTGTTGCTGTGGGGGACGTCGGATCAAACAGTGCCGTTCGCGCGCAACGAGAATGTTCGAAAGGCACTCCCGGCGGCGGAATTTCATCCGATCGACGACGCGGCCCATTTGCCGATTCTCGAGCGCGCGGCATTCACTGACTCGCTGATCCTCGGATTCCTCGCGCGACAGCCGAACTGACGAGAACGACGCTGACTGGAGCACAGTGATGACACATACCCAACACGAATCACGGCCGTACGGCGTCGCGCCATCGGGCTTTCGGTTGCCCGACGCGACACATCTCGGCCGCGTGCGGCTGCAAGTCGCCGATCTCGATCGTTCGATCGCCTATTATGAAACCGTGATCGGGCTGCGTGTGTTAGAGCGCAGCGGGAATGTTGCGACGCTGGGTCCTCAATCCGGTGGCAACACACTGATCGAGCTACGCGCCAAGCCCGGCGTGCGCGCCGTGGCCCGGCGCGGACAGATCGGCCTCTATCATTTCGCGATTCTCCTTCCCGATCGGGCCTCGCTCGGCAGACTCATCGCGCATCTCGCGGCACTCGGCGAGTACGCGGGAATGTCCGATCATCTCGTGAGTGAGGCGATCTATCTGCACGACCCGGATGGTTTGGGGATCGAAGTATACGCCGACCGGCCGCGCATAGACTGGAAGGTCACCGACGGGCAGCTGGCGATGGCGGCCAATCCGCTCGACCTACAAGACCTCGCACGCGCGGCTGGGGGTGTTCCGTGGTCCGGTGCGCCGGCCGGCACCGTGATTGGTCACGTCCACCTCTACGTTCGCGATCTCGACGAGGCATCAGCGTTCTATCATGAGGCGCTCGGCCTCGACAGAATCGTCTGGGGCTACCCAGGTGCCTTGTTCATGTCGGCCGGCGGGTATCACCATCACCTCGGCACGAACACGTGGGCCGCCGGCGCACCGCTGGCCACCGACGACGACGCGAGATTGCTCGAGTGGGAGATCGTGGTGCCCGACGCGGAAAGCGCCTCTCACGCGGCCGAGAGTCTCGAGAGCCACGGCGGCGACGTTCGTCGCGAGGGGAACGACGTCGTCGCGCGCGATCCGTGGGGGACGCAGGTCCGAGTGGTCACGGCGTGAACCGAGACTGACCTCACTCGGGAAGAGGTAGACCGCTCGGAACGGACGACGGAATCACGCTGCGCATGTCGCGAGCCGACGGATCGGTGAGCGACTTGAGAAACGCGACGAGCGTCTTGAGCTCGTCCTCACTCAGGCCGAGCGGCTGTTGCAGCCGGCCGTCGAGCGACGACAGCAGCGACTTGATCGTCGCGGCGTCGCCGTGATAGCTGGCCCGCAACGACGGGTCGAGCTGTGAGACGTCGTACGCTTTCAGCGCCGAATCGACGTTGTTGTAGTGGTGGACGACGGCTTCCAGCGTGGCATACGCGCCGTCGTGCATGTATGGCGCGGTGAGCTCGACGTTGCGCAGACCGGGTATGCGAAAGAAGAACCGTGGCAGCTGCGGCGGCTGCCCGCCGATACTCGGATCACCGCGCCCGGCGTCGAGTGGCGCCGCGTTGCCGGTTCCCGGACCAAGCTGTGGCGCGGCAATGCTGGCGAACGACTCGCCACCGAGCCGCGGCCCGTTGTGACACTGTGAGCAGCGCGCCTTGCCGAAGAAGAGCAGCGCGCCGCGTTTCGCGTCGACCGACAGCGCGTTGTCGTCGCGCGCCAGGTATCGGTCGAACGCGGAATTCGTCTTGGTGAAGGTTTCGGTCTCGAAGGCAGCGATCGCGTTCGCGGCATGCTGGAAGCCGAGTTGACTCTGCGGCACCGACGGAAACGCCGCAGAGAATTTCTGCAGGTAGGTCGAAATTGCCAGCACGCGCTGCATTGTCGCGCTCCAGATCGCGCCGAACTGAGAATCCGCCGGTTGGGCGAGCTCGTTCAAGTTTCCAAATACGTCGTGATCGCCGACGTTGCCGCGCATCTCGACGCGGTTGGTGACGGGGATCATCGCTTGCGCAGCCAGCGCACTCGTGAGGCCGAACGGCAGTGCGGAGCCGGCCGGCGTGGTGAAGCGTGAGCCGCCGCCGTCGTCGGCAACGCGGCCATCCCAGAAGATGTAGAACGGCCGCAGTCCGGCGCCGAAGAGCGACGGCACGTTGCGCGGAGTGCGCTGACGCCCCGGGCCAAGCGTGCGTGTCGAGCCTGAACCGGCCGCTCCCGTACCGATGGCAAGCGACAATCCATCGCCCGTGTGGGTCAGCGGACTGTGGCACGTCGCGCACGCCACGTCGCGATTGCCGCTCAAGATCTTGTCGAAGAACAGCGAGCGACCGAGATCGACCAATGCCGGATCCTGTGCATTTACGGGGAGAATCGGCACGACGCCCCAGCCGTTGAGTGCCTGGCGCACCTGCGCGTCGAGGGACGGCGTCTCAGCGACGTTGGAAACCGATCCGTCGGAGCAGGCCGACACGGAGAGCGCGAGCGCGATCGACGCGAACCACTGCGGCCCAACGAGCACGGACCGCGCGATGAATCGACGATGGAGAGTCATTCAGCCATCCTCAACGAATCGGCAGGGAGATGGAGATCTGATGCGTCGTGACGGCCACACCGGTCATCGTGAGCGCTCCGTTCGGCGCCGAGATGATGTTTGGTCCCTTCGCGTCCGCCGCGGCAAAGACGACGCCGTCGTTCGCGGGAAGAATTCCCGGGCGACCGGTCCCGGTGACCATCCGGCCAGTGTACCGCATTTCGAGATCGCTGAAGTGGATGCTCAAACCCCACGTCCGCGTCCATTCGACCCAACTCTCATCTTGTGTCCGACTGACGCCCGAGACGTGATCGAGCTGGTCGAGCGTGTAGTCGATCGAACGAAGTGCCACACCCAGCTGGATCTTCAGCTTTTGATCCGGTCCGAGCGCAATGTCGTGAGCGGCGCCTGTGCGAAGGATGGCGTTGGAGAAGTGGAAGTGATTCTCCGTTGTCTTGCCGCCGCTCGGAATCGTAGCGCCGGATTGCGTTTGCGTCGGACCGTTCGCCTCACCCCACGTATGAGTACGAATCGGCTCGTAGATCGCGTCGAGGCCAAACGTCGTTGGTCCATTGGCCTTCGATACGCCAAGGCCAAAGTCGTACGCTGCCGAATGACCCGGATCCCAAGGAATGACCATGACTTGTGAGATCTGGTAGTCAGGAAGCTTGGGATGTGTGGCCAAGTTGCCGGTCACGATACCGCCGATGCGCCAACCCGAGTCGGCGAGGGGACGCGAGTAGCCGAGGTGGAGACCCCACGTGTCCGTGCGATCGAGGTTGTGATCGACCCGCGGCCGCGAAGTGAAGTTCCGCGTATTCGGGTCCCAGACTTGATCGGCCCAGGTGACGTCGTGCGTCATCGCGAAACGATCGTGGAGCAGGATGGCTTCGAGCGTGCGTCTGCCCGCGATCGTTCCATCTGACCACTCCTTCGTCAGCCCGAGCCGCGCGTCAAGCGCGTCGCCGTGCTGGACGATGCCGGCGCTCCCGGCGTAAAGCAGATCGACACCGTCGATATCATGCAGTCCGGACCACTGCGCGCTTCCGGCTACGGAGATGCCGGCCGATGAGAAGACTCGGCCCACGCTGGCGAAAGCGTACCTGTTTTGTCGCGACGGTGTCGTCGGCTGTGTGTTGAGCTGCGTCGAGGCCAGTCCGTCGGTCGTGAAGATTCCCGGCGGGAAGAACTGACGCGTCGCGGGAGTGATGGCGTCGATCTCTTGAAGGGCGACGTCGAAGGCTGCGAACATCGAACCCGAGCGCGCGATGCCGCCCAGCGGAATGGTCCGTCCGCCACCGGCGTTCTGGGAGACCGAATAGAACGTTGGCGAGCCAAAAAACGCCCCGTTCCTACCGGGCGTGACGCGTGATGCCTTCGCCGGATTCACGAACGGATCGAGTAACGAATCGGCGAGCGCGATCGACACGTCGGCCATTCCGGCGTTGGCAGATGGGAAGATGCGCCATTGGTCGCCGTCGGCGATGGGTAGGGTCTTGATTTGAATGAGCTGGGCGCCGGCAGCGGCGGAGAGGGAGCAAACCGCGGCGAATGCGAGGCCCAGGCGGGCGGCGCGGAGGGACCGAAGTGGCATCTGGGACCTCGAAAGAGGAATGTCCAAGAGCCAAACCGCGGGTTGGTGCGGCGCGTCACCGGCCGGCGTTTGTCCGGCCTCATTTCGCGAAACGCGATGCTTGCGCCCGACATCCAATGATGACGTCCACGCGAAGAGCAGGCCTATGCTTTGGCGTGATCTCTTGCCTCCATGTCGACACGCCGAGCATTCTATGGGTATGCCTGCCCGATCTGAACCGCGGAAGCAGTGGACGCTCGACGAAGTGCGCAAACTCCGCGACCGCTCGACTGGTGGAACGCGGTACGAGCTGGTCGATGGAGAGTTGCTCGTGACTCCGGCGCCGACCGGTGTGCATCAAATTGCCGTCCTGGTGCTCTGTGGCGCGCTCTATCACTACGTTCGCGGTGAGAAGATTGGACTGGCAGCGATGGCGCCTCGCGATGTCGATTTGGAGGCTGAGCGATCGGTGCAGCCCGACGTCTTCGTTGTGCCTCCAGAGGAAGTCGCGCGGTTTCGCAGCGGCGATCCGGTCGAACGACTCGTGCTCGCCGCCGAAGTCTTGTCGCCAAGCAGCGCCCGTGGCGATCGAGTGAGGAAGCGCGCCCTCTATCAGCGCAATCGAGTCTCAGAGTATTGGATCGTCGACCCGGACGCGCGCGTCATCGAGCGATGGCGACCCGACGACGATCGTCCCGAGGTGCTCGCCACGCGTATCGATTGGCTGCCTGTGGGCGCAAGCGCGCCATTCACGCTCGATCTCGTGGCGTATTTCGCCGAGGTCTTCGGAGACGACGCCTAGCGCGCGCCGCCGCGAATGCGCTCGTACAGTCGCGCGACGAAGGGTGTGAGCAACAACGTCACGCCGATCCGCACTGGCTGCAGCAGCTTCGTGAAGAGATACGCCGCACCCCATGCTCCGACGCTCGCCACGAAACCGTTCGCCGACAGCCCCACTCGCGCCGCCAGCGCGCGCAGGTCGACGCCGCGCTGAATCGCTGCCCACGCGCCGATCCACACGGCGAAAAAAATCGTGAAGTACACGATCACGGCCACCGCACCGTATTCGGTGAGCAGGTCCTTGAACGTCTTCCGCATCCCCCAATTCCTGGCTACGGCAGCATCCCCGGCAGCCCGCCACCTGCACGTTCGACGCGCACTTTCTGTCGGAGCGTTTTGCCACCAGCGCTTAACACTGCGACGTAGTCGCCTGTCGCGACGCCGGGTCCGCCGCCGCCGAATGCGGCGAAGCCCGCATTGCCGAATCCGAGTGTCTGCATGAATTCGAACCCAAAACCGCCGCTGCTCGGCCGGCCGGGGATCTGAAAGAGTGGCGCGAGTTGCTGGAACGCGCTCGGGTCCATCGCCGCGGCGGATGCGGCGGGAGCTGTCGGAGGCGCGCCGGGCTGACCGGCCGCGGGTGGTGCGGCCGCACCCGGCGCTGCGCCTCCGCGTCCACCTCCACCAGTTGCCTGTTCGCCTGGTCGTGGATTCCAGGGCGGCGGTGGTCCGAAACCGGGAGAGCCGCCGCGACCCTGAAATATCGCCATGATCGGAGTCAGGTCACCGGTGCGAACGAGTTGCCGAGCCATGCCGGTCATCATCGGGTTCGCGCCTGCCTTGTCGAGCGAATCCAGCACGAACGTGATGCGATTCATCTGCAACGCGGAGTCACGCTTCTGTACCGCGCCGAGTGGAGGTCGCGGCGCGGGCTTGCCGGCGAACGGCCAGGCCACACGATTGATTCCCGGAGCGCCCGGACCGTTCAGCGTCTGCATCGTGTCGCCCGCCGCGTCGAGGATCGCGATGCGCACCTGCGGTTGCCGCGTCGCCAGACGATACGTGATCACCGCTCCGTACGGCGGACTCGGCGCGGCGAAGACCTGATGTCCCTGCGATTGACCTTCAACCGGCGAGTCGCCGAACTGATACGCTGTCGGCGGCGCGAAAAGATGGATGTCTTCCGCCAACACCTTGTCGTTGATCTGCTGCAGTGCGGCGATGTCGGCGATCCAGATGCCTCGGCCATGCGTTGCCGCAATCAACTCGTGGTCGCGCGGGTGAATGCGAAGGTCGTGGACCGGAACTGTCGGCAGCCCAGTCATGAACCGCTGCCAACTCTCGCCCTTGTTCGCGGAGACGTACGCGCCGACGTCTGTTCCAAGGAAGAGTAAACTCTTATTGACCGGATCTTGGCGGATCACGTGGACGTAATCGGGCCCGCCCGTGGGCAGATTCGCTGAGATCGACTTGAACGTCTTCCCAAAGTCGGCGGTCATGAAGACGTATGGTTTGTAGTCGCCGTTCCGGTGGTTGTCGAACGTGACGAAGAAGGTCAAGGAGTCGTGCGGCGACGGCTCGATGCGCGTCACGTACGTCCCCGCGGGTACGCCGGCGAAGCGCGACGTCAGGTCCTCCCACGTGCCACCGTCGTTTTTCGTCAGCCAGACGCGCCCATCGTCGGTGCCGGCGAACAGAATGCCGGCTCGAATCGGCGACTCGTTGAGCGACACAATCGTGCAATACGTCTCGGCGCCGGTCGCATCGTTGGTGATTCCGCCCGTCGTTCGCGTCGACACTCGGATCTTCATCGTGTCGATGGTCGAAAGATCGGGCGAGATGGGGAAGAGATCGT
>DASYSU010000225.1:0-3277 GCA_036002925.1 Gemmatimonadaceae bacterium
TCGCCGAGCGCGCGGCCTTCGGCAATGTCGCGCAGCAACCGCCGCATGATCTTCCCCGAACGCGTCTTTGGCAGATCAGCCGAAAAGAGAATGTCGTCGGGCTTGGCGATCGCGCCGATCTTCTCGGCCACGAAGTTTCGAAGCTCCTCGCGCAACTCGCTGTTGTGATGGAATCCTTCGCGCAACGTGACAAACGCCGCCAGCGCCTGTCCCTTGAGCTCGTGCGACTTGCCTACCACGGCGGCCTCCGCGACAGCGGGATGCTCGACGAGCGCCGACTCCACCTCCATCGTTCCGATTCGATGCCCGGCGACGTTGAGCACGTCGTCGACCCGACCGAGAATCCAATAGTAGCCGTCGTCGTCGCGCTTGGCGCCGTCGCCCGGGAAATAGAGATCGGGGCGACCCGGCCACTTGGTGAAGTACGTCTGCACGTATCGGTCGTCGTCGCCCCAAATCGTCCGCAGCATCGAGGGCCATGGCTTGGTGAGCGCGAGCAGCCCGCCCCCGACCTTGATCTCGTTCGCGTTCGCATCGAGAAGCGCGGCGCTGAAGCCGGGGAGCGGTGTGGTCGCGCTGCCTGGTTTCGTTTCCGTAACGCCGGGGAGTGGAGAGATCACGATCGCGCCCGTCTCCGTCTGCCACCAGGTGTCGACGATCGGACAGCGATTCCCGCCGATCTTCTCCTGATACCACATCCACGCCTCAGGATTGATCGGCTCACCAACGGAGCCGAGCAATCGAAGACGCGACAGATCGTGCTTCGCCGGCCACTGGTCGCCCCACTTCATGAAAGCGCGGATTGCCGTGGGGGCCGTGTAGAGAATCGTCACGCCATGGCGCTCGCAGATGCTCCAGAACCGATCCTTCTCCGGCCAATCGGGCGCGCCCTCATACATCACACATGTCGCGCCGTTCGCGAGCGGTCCATAGACGAGATACGAATGACCAGTCACCCAGCCGACGTCTGCCGTGCACCAGAAGACGTCGCTGTCCTTGAGGTCGAACACCAACTTCGTCGTCGACGTCACACCGACGAGATAACCCGCCGTGGTGTGCACGATCCCTTTCGGTTTCCCCGTCGTGCCGGACGTGTACAGGATGTAGAGCACATCCTCGGCGTCCATCTTCTCGGGCTCGCAATTCGCGGAGGCGGCATGCATGAGCCGATGCCACCAGTGATCCCGCCCTTCCTTCATTTCAGCGAACGCTTCATCTCCGCCGGCTCCGGGACGCCGCTGCACCACGATCACGTTCTCGATCGACGGACACTCTTCGATCGCCTTATCCGAGTTCCGTTTGAGCGGTACGATCGCGCCGCGACGATAACCTCCATCGGCCGTGATCAAGACCTTGCACTGCGCATCGTTGATGCGATCGCGTAAGGATTCCGGCGAGAATCCGCCGAACACCACCGAATGCGCCGCGCCGATTCGCGTGCAAGCCAGCATTGCGATCGCGACTTCCGGGATCAGCGGCATGTAGATCGCCACGCGATCACCGCGCTTGACGCCGAGGGTCTTGAGCATGTTCGCGCACTTCTGGACCTCGACATAGAGGTCCCAGTACGTGAGCGTGCGCCGGTCGCCCGGCTCACCCTCCCAGATGAGCGCGGCTTTGTTGCGCCGCTCCGTCTTTATGTGCCGGTCGACGCAATTCACCGAGACGTTGATCTTCCCCCCGGTGAACCACTTCGAGTGCGGAGGCTTCCACTCGCAGACGGTCTTCCATTTCTCGAACCACTCCAGCTCGTTCGCCTGCGATTCCCAAAACGCCTCCGAGTTCTTCTCGGCCACCTTGTAGAGCGAGTTGTCCGAGACGCGTGCACTGCGTCGGAACGCGTCGGACGGCGGGAACTTTCGGTTCTCAGTGAGAAGCGCGTCGATTTCTGACATAGCGCAGCATTATAGGGGCAATGGATGGGAGTGGTAAGAACGGCGCGAAAATGATCGCGAACGATCGCATGTTTCGGGCGATCGCGGACGATGGACCCCTGCAATTTCTCGCTATCCCGACCGAATAGCGTACCGGTCGCCGCTGCCGGTATATCTTCAGTTCATGATCGACACGCCGCTCCCGAGCTCGCTCCCCGTCGAGTTGTCGCTCGTCAGCCGGAACTTCGGTCGTCGCCGCGCCGTCGACAATGTGGATCTGTCGCTCGAGGCGGGTACCTGTCTGGCGTTGTTCGGACCGAACGGGGCGGGGAAGACGACCCTCCTCCGGCTCATTTCGGGTTTGCTCAAGCCGACGTCGGGCTCGATCCGCGTGTGCGGGCGTAGCCTGCGTGAGGACGCGGCGGCCAGGGCCCATGTCGGATTGATCTCGCATCAGAGCATGCTCTACCGCGCGCTCTCGGCGCGAGAAAACGTCGAGTTCGCGGCGCGACTGTACGGCGTCGCCGACCCGCGCGCTGCCGCCGTGCGCGCCCTCGAGCGAATGCGGATCGCCGATCGCGCCGATACTCCCGTCCGCGCGCTCAGCCGCGGCTTGCAACAACGAGTCTCCATCGCGCGCGCGATCGTACACGAGCCGAGTGTCGTCCTCCTCGACGAGCCGTACACAGGACTCGACGCCGCCGGAGGTGCCGCGCTCACCGACATGCTGCGGCTGCTGCGATCGTCAGGCGCGTCGCTGATTCTCGTCACGCACAACGTCGACGAAGGTCTCGCGATCGGGTCGCACGCCGCGGTCATGCTCGACGGCCGAATCGTCCGTCACGACGTCTGCGCGACGCTCGATCCGCGAGTGTATGTGGGTGAGTATCGAGATCTGGTACTTCGCGACCTCGAGCACGAGCCTCTCGATACTGGCGTGACCGCGTGACCGAACTGCGCGCGCCGACCACCGTCGAAGCTGCCTGGCTCGTGGCGCGAAAGGATCTCGCGATCGAGTTCCGAACCCGAACGGCCTTCTTCTCGGCGTTGGTCTTCGCGGTGCTCGCGCTCTGCATCTTCTATTTCGCGTGGGACGAATCGCTCATCGCTCCCGCGCAACGTGCGCCCGGCGTGCTGTGGGTCGTACTCGCGTTCTCGGCGCTGCTCGGATTGCAGCGGTCGTTCAGCATCGAGGAGCACGACCGCGGCATCGACGCGTTGCTCGTCTCGCCGATCAGCCGCGAAGCGATCTATCTCGGTAAAGCGATCGGGAACTTGATCTTTCTCTGCGCGATTCAGCTCATCACTATTCCGGCGTTGGCGCTATTCTACAATTTGCCGGTCGGAAGGCCGCTCCTCGTCGTCACGGGCATCGTGCTGCTGGCTATGATCGGCATCGTCGC
>DASYSU010000226.1:0-6373 GCA_036002925.1 Gemmatimonadaceae bacterium
CCGAAATAGCGCGCCGGCTCGATCGTCGCCGCGCTGATGGCGTCGAACGGCGACATCCCTCCTTGCACGAGCAACGCGAGCTCCTCGTGAAGGCCGAAACCTGGCGGACTGTTTCGCAACGGTGCATCGGTCCCGGTGAGAATGCGCACGCCCGCCTGATGCATCGTGGCAACTTGCGCGAGCCGCTTGGCAAACATCGCGCGACCAACCGAGTCCGCACCGACCGGAATGCTGTCCGGCATCGGAAAGATCTGTTCGACAAACCGTCGCAGCGACGCGGGCAGGTAATGTGCGAGCGAATCGCCGGGCACACTTCGGTTCGGCCATGACGCGACTTCGACCGCGGCGGTGAACGTCGGCGTCACCCACGTTCCGTTGCGGACGAATCGAGCGTACAGCGGCGACAGGTCTTGCGAGGAGCACCGACCAATCGCGCTCTGCACCGTGAAACGCGGACGCAGCGCGATCGATTCGGCGACCGTGCACGGCGCCGGAATGCCTAGCATGTGCTCGATGCTACGTTGACCCGAGTCGGACGCATTCCCCGCGCCGACGGCTTGCGATACATGTCCAGCGAACGGAACCCTCAGCTCGCGCGCGCGACGTGCGATCGCGTAGTATGTCGCGGGCGTGAGCTGCGTGTGCACCTTCACGAAATCGACGCCGAGCTTGACCAGGGAATCGACCCCCGCACGACCTTCCTCCGGTGTGCGCGTGAGAATGTGCGGAATGGGAACGTCGCCGCCCTCGAGATACGGTCCGGACGCAACGATGCGCGGACCAACCAATCGACCCTCGCCGATCTCGCGGCGCCACGCAGTGAGCGTGTCCCAGCTGCCCGCCATGTCGCGTACGCCGGTTACACCGTTCGCGATGTATAACCCGAGCAGGTTGCGGCCGCCGAGGACCGCCGTGTGGACGTGCATGTCCCACAAGCCGGGGATGAGGAATCTCTCACGGGCATCTATGATGCGTGCGCCACTCGGCATCGACGTCGAGTGCGACGGCCCGACGACAGCGATCCGATTGCCACGAATGATCACGGTTTGATCGAGTCGCGGCGTCGAGTCGGTGCCGTCGATGACGGTGACGTGCGTGAAGGCGATCGGCCGTTGCGCCAGCGCGATCACCGGTGACAACGCGATCGCCATCCAGCCACGTCTGACAGCGCGCACGCGTATCACGACTGCCGGTCGAAGAAACTTTCGACCGGCGGCGGAGAGCTCGCTGGACTCGCCGCGGACGAATCGGATGGTCTCGTCACGACGTTCGACGGCGGCTGCATCCGCGCGAAAAAGGCGATCGCCCCGTCGACCACGCGCTTTCGCTCGGCCTCGTCGACGTCGAGCGACCAAACGCCGCGTTGAGAAACATGTCCGAGCACGATTCCATCGCTGCGCGGCATCATTCCGCCGGCTGAATACGTGACGTCAGCCTGAGGTACGAGCACAGTGAGCTGCCCCTTCACTGGAACCAGCTCCTCATCGCCGAACAATCCCTTGGAGCCGAGTCCGGTGCAGTTCACCAACAACGACTCCGGCAGCGACATGAGATCCCGCGGCGTGTCGAATGCGCGCACGACGATGCGGCCACCGAATTCGATCACGTCGCGCATCAACGCATCGAGGTAGATCGACGGCTCGAACCGGAGACTTGGCACGCGCGCGGCAAACGGTGTCGCAAATGGATGTTCGCCGGGACCGAGCAGCACACGTCCCAGGCTCGTACTCGGGCCAAGCAAACCAGGGCCGGACTCGTCGCCGCTCACGGCGCTGCGCCGACGCGGCGCGTTCGGATCGGCGATCGGCGAGTAGTCGTAAATCCACGACACACCATACCGCGTCCCGGCCAACAGCTGGTGTTGTCGATATGCGATCTCCACAGCACGCCGGAACTGGTCGTCCCACTCCGGCGTCCGCCGCTCGGCCGAAATGAGCCCGGAAACGGGCGTGAACGCGGCCCACGCCATGTTGGACGTTGTCTCCGGCGGGAGCGCCGCGGCGTAGATCGTGACCTCGAAGCCGCGGCGCTGAAGCTGGCGTGCGGCCGTGAGGCCGACAATTCCGCATCCGATCACCGCGGCGCGGCGTTCAGTCTGCGCCAAGGCAAGGTCGGCTACGAGCGCGCCAGTTCCCCACGACAGCGAGTACCCTGCCCCGCCGTGGCCATAGTTATGAATTACAGTCTTCTCATCGAGCCTGTCGGCCCGAACGACGAACCCGCTGTCTCGGTGAGGCCGCAGCCCGACCGTCGTGCGAATGATCCGATCCCAGGACACCTCGACCGGAACGAGATCGACTCGCTGCCGCGATAAAGGCGCCGGTCCCGATCTACTTCTCGGAAGACAGCCGGTGATGGCAATGCCGGCGGCGATGCGACCGCCGGTCGTGATGAACGTGCGTCGATGCATTCTCCTGTTTTACCGCCGGGCCAATGAAAGATCAATCGCCGGTCGCTTGACGCTTGGGTGACGCGACGTATGCTTGTCGGATTCCCCAACTCCGATCCGCACCGACCATGAGTGTATCTCAAGATCTCGAGTGGCTCGATCAGACTGAGACCGAGCTCGATCACATCGCTGACGCCGTCGAAGAATCGAGCGGCATTGATCGCCGCGACTTCGTCTTTTGGTCGCTCGTGACCGCCGCCGCGAGCACGTTCGGGTTTGGCTCGCGCGCGCTCGCCCAAGCGCCGACCAGCGCCGCCCAAGCTCCACAGGCGCCGCCGCTCCCGCCACTCGGCAATGGCGAGCCGGTGTCATGGACGTTCCAACCGTATCCCGGCGGAACGGGCGCGCTCATGGAGAAGCTGATTCACGAACGCGGTGCCGCGGCGTTTCAACGAGCATCGTTCACGGTGGAACCGTGGACCGGGCCCGTGCCCACCGCGCCCGAGGAGATCGCCTTCCTCCCCGCGCATCGCCTCTCGGCACTGATTCACGCGCGCAAGATGACGTCGACGCAACTGACAACGATTTACTTGGACCGCATCAAGCGCCTCGATCCGACGCTACTGTGCGCCGTGACCATCATGGAAGAACAGGCACTCGCAGAGGCCGCGCGCGCCGACGCCGAGATCAAGGCGGGGAAATACCGCGGGCCGCTGCACGGCATTCCGTACGGCGTCAAAGATCTCTTCTCGACGAAGGGCGTTCGCACGACGTGGGGCTCGAAGGATTTCGAGAATCGCGTCATCGATGACGACGCGGAGGTCGTCGTGCGCCTGCGAGACGCGGGTGCCGTCTTGCTGGCGAAGCTTGCGACCGGGCTCTTCGCGTCGGGCGATCAGTGGTATCGCGGCCGGACGAACAATCCATGGGACATTCGTCGCGGATCGAGCGGCTCGTCGGCCGGACCGTCATCGGCGACAGCGGCCGGGTGCGTCGCGTTCGGCATCGGCACTGAGACGTCGGGCTCGATCGTGTCGCCGGCGCGCGAATGCGGATTGAGCGCGCTTCGTCCCACATTCGGGCGCGTGAGTCGATACGGCGGAATGGTGCTTGCCTGGTCGCAGGATCGCGTCGGACCCATCTGCCGAACGATCGAGGATTGCGCGATGGTGTTCAACACCATTCACGGCGTCGATCCAAAAGATCCGGGAACGGTCACGACGCCGTTTCATTTCGATCCGAAGATCAAGCTCGCGTCGATGCGAATTGGCGTCGACGCCAACGCGCCAAAGGAATTCATCGACAAGTTGCGCGAACTTGGCGCGGTGCCGAAGGAGATCGGTCCGCGCCCGGTGTGGCAGGCGGGAAGCGCGGGCGGTGTCGAGTATGCGACGGCATTCGATTCCTACGTCCAAGCGAAAGCCAAGGAGCTCGGCATCGATTTGGCGACGATCCCGGAGCCGCAACGCGGCGCGGGCCGCGGAGCCGGCGGTGGGGGACGCGGTGTTGCCGACAGCACCGCCGGCGTTAGGGGTGCCGGCGCCCCCGCCGACGCAGCCCCCGGCGGAGCCCGCGGCGATCCGGGCAACCCGACCGGCATGGCTGCACTAACGCGCTGGACCGGTGGCCGTTTTCCGCGCGCGATCGACTTCGTTCAGCAGCAGCGGAGGCGATACGTCCTCATCACGCAGATGGCAGAGCTGCTCAAAAATTTTGACATGTACGTACCCGGCGGCGCTGGCGCTGGACAGTTCGACGTCGGCTTGCACGCGCAGACGGGACATCCCTGCGCGGTTGTCCCGTACAAGTTCGATTCACCGCCGGCGGGTCGCGGCGGCGGCGGTGGCGGGCGTGGCGGTGCCGACACGACGGCAGGTCGAGCGGCGGCAGAGCAGGTGGTGTACAACCAACAACCGATTTGCGCCGTACTCGCGGGGAATCTCTACAACGACGACAAGATTCTCTCTGTGGCGCACCAGTATCAAATCCACACCGCGTGGCATTTGAAGCATCCTGCGTTGTGATGGACGCCGTGGGCGTCCACCACAACGCGTGAAGCGTCGCGCTGATTACTTCTCGATCTCGTCTGCCGCCGTAATCTTGCCGTTGTCCTTGATCGTACCGTAGCCGCTGCGGCCCGGGTGATCAGTGACAATCACCGTCGCCCGGCCGACGTTGTTCGTGTAATCCGTCTCGGCGAAATTGTGGCAGAGTCCCGTCGCGGGGTCGGTTACACGCGGACAACCGCCGGCCCCCGGCGGGAACGCGGGATTGACCTCGACTTCGATCGTGTAGACGCCGGGCGGAACGACGGGTTGGTTGTCGCCGCCGTCGAGGACGAAGTATTGCCCGCCAAGCTTGAACACGTATGTGTCGGCCCACCCCGAGCTGATGCCTTGAAACCCATCGCGCGTCAGCGTGCCACAGTTCCGGTACGTCCACGTGCCGTCGCCGTTATGGACGTTGAACGGGTCGGTATCGAGCATGCAGAAGCCGCGCTTCGCCGCTTTCCACACGTGACCGTCGGCACCGATCAGCTTGTATGTCGCGTAATGTTGAAAGTGGAAATGCTGATGGCACTGCGCGAACTCGAATAACCCATCGCTGTCGGAAAAGTTTCCATCATGGTTGGGGTCCATGTGGTCGAGCGGGCTGCCGATGAACACGTCGCCCTTGCCGATGTTCGGGGTGGTGACGGTGAATCGGAGAATCGTGTGAACGCCGGGCGTTACGCCACCTTCGATCACACTACAGAAGTCGGCGGGCAGATCCTCGACCCGGACGATCCAATTGTTCTGCGTCGACTTCGCATCGACGATGAGATCGGGCAGTTCGCCCGTGTACGGGACGCCGCTCGACTTGAGCGGCCCGCTTGGCGCTCGAACGGCGGTCGACTGATCGGTGACGGAGCAGGCGGTCAGCAGAACGGCCGCGGCGATCGTGGCGCGAAGGTCGGCGATGCGCATGTGATTCTCCCTCGAAGACATCAAAAACGCTCCCGGCGTCGGGGGTCCGAGACATTGATGCGTGTCGGCCGTCATGGCAAGGGCACGCAGCGTCTGGCGACGAAGGAGCGCTCAACACATTATCCAGTATCCGTCAATCGGTGACGGACTACCGGAGCACGCCATGAATCTCACGCGTCGACAGTTCGTCGTCGCCGCGGCCACCGCCGCCGCAATACGACCGCGACGATTGTTCGCACTCGGTCACACCGACGTCGTCGTCGTCCAGTTCTCCGATTCCGGAGAACGGCAAGGCACCGTCCGCGTCCCAAAGGTCATCAAGGCCGAGGCCGATTGGCGGAAGCAGTTGTCGCCGCTTGCGTTCCACATCACGCGCGAGGCTGGGACAGAGCGTGCGTTCACCGGCGCCTACTGGAATCTTCACGACAAGGGCCTGTTCCGCTGCGTGTGTTGCGACACCGCGCTCTTCAGCTCGGCGGCCAAGTTCGATTCGGGAACAGGATGGCCGAGCTTCTGGCAGCCGATCGCCGAAGAGAACGTGCATCACGGGAAGCCCAGCGGCGGCTACACCGACAGCGAGGTCACCTGCATTCGATGTGACGCGCACCTCGGCGACTTGTTCGACGACGGTCCGCGACCGACTGGTCTGCGATACTGCATCGATTCGGTCGCGCTCCGATTTGTAAAATCCTGATGACCCGCGAGATGTCTCGCCGCGCCCTCGCGGTCGCCGGTGTCATCGTCGTGGCATCGTGCGGACACGCGCGACCGGTGGGTCAATCGATTTCCGCGCTCGGGACGGTGCAGCCGGGCTGGAATCGCGTCGCCGGCGGTGCGCACACGACCTGCGCGCTCGGCACGCCGTACGCCTTCTTCGTCGAGGTCGGCGATCCACAAAAGCTCATGGTGTACTTCCAGGGCGGCGGGGCGTGCTGGGACGCCACGACCTGCAACGTCCGCGGCAAGTATCCGTACTTCAAGCCGGCCGTCGGCGAGCGGGACCAGCCGTACCGCAGCG
>DASYSU010000227.1:0-17705 GCA_036002925.1 Gemmatimonadaceae bacterium
CGGTTCGACGTGCGCTATTGGGACGGCACCATCGAACAGGGGAATCCCGACGATCACGCCTTCACGATCGTGCTCACGCGCCCTGCCGCGTTGCGACGCATGCTGCTGCCGCCAAGCGAGCTGTCGATCGTCGAGGCGTACTTGTCGGGCGACGTGGACGTCGAAGGCGATCTCTCGGCGGCCGTCACGATCGGCGATGCGATCAACGGACAACTCCGCTCGCCGCTCGTCCTCGCGTCGATTCTGCGGGAGTTACTCGCGTTGCCCAAAGACGACGCGCGCGGCGACGATGTGCGACGAACTCGCGCCGAGAAAAAAGTTGCGCCGACCGGACGACCGCACGAGCCGCGGCGCGATCGGGCCGCCATCCAATATCATTACGACGTCGGCAACGAGTTCTATCAACTGTGGCTCGACGAGCGCATGGTGTACTCGTGCGCGTATTTCGCGTCGCCGACGATGACGCTCGATGAGGCGCAGGAAGCGAAGCTTGATCTCGTCTGCCGCAAACTGCGTCTCCATCCCGGCGAGCGATTCCTCGACGTCGGCTGCGGTTGGGGCGCGCTCGTCATGCACGCCGCGCGGCACTACGACGTCCAGGCGGTGGGCATCACGCTCAGTCAACAGCAACTGGCTCTGGCGCGCGATCGTATCGACGCCGCCGGCCTCGCATCGCGCTGCCACATCGAGCTGTGCGACTATCGCGACGCCGCCCGACTCGGCGCGTTCGACAAAGCCGCGAGCATTGGGATGGTCGAGCACGTGGGTGTCGAGCATTTGCCCGGGTACTTCACCTCGGTGCATGGCGTGCTTCAGCCGGGCGGTTTGTTCCTCAACCACGGCATTGTGAGCGTCGAGGCCTCGCACCCGCTGTCGTTGAGCCAGCACATCGAGCGCAAGCTGTGGCGCCGCGACGCCTTCATCGATCAGTACGTTTTCCCGGATGGAAAGCTCGGGCCGTTTCACTCCGTCGTTGGATCGGCGGAGGGGTCAGGCTTCGAGACGCGCGATGTCGAAAGCCTGCGCGAGCACTACGTGCTCACGCTCCGCGAATGGGTCAAGAGACTGGAATCGTGCGAGGCGGAGGCAACTGCGCTCGTCGGGCAGCATGCCTATCGCGTGTGGCGGCTGTATATGACCGCGGCGTGTTACGGCTTCGCTCACGGACGGCTGAACGTGCTGCAGACCCTGTTCTCCAAGCCGCGCAACGGCGACGCCATGCTTCCGCTCACCCGGGCCGACCTCTACGCCGCGCCCGACACGAGCGTGGCGTCGGGAACATTTGCCCGATCGGGACGTTAAATGGAGCGGTGACGCGTTTTGGTTTCGCGCCTGTCTTCGCTCCAAACTCGAGGTCACGATGTCAGTCGCTGGTTGGTTGCGGACGGCCTGGTTGATCGCGCTCGTGCCGTCCCTTGTCGCCGCGCAGCGCGGGGGCATGGGAGGGATGGGAGGCGGCGCCGGCGGTATCGGTCGCAGACGTCCAGGCAACATCGAGCGCGAGCCGGGCCTGGCTGTGCCCAAAATGGTGAACGTCGTCAACCTCCTGATCGAGCACCGTCAGGACTTGGAGCTCGGCGACCCGGAGTTCGCTGGCGTGGTGGTCATCAAGCGCTCGCTCGACTCGGCGAACGCGCCGTTGACCCGCAGGCTCGACTCCCTCCAGCGGGTGTTCAAGGGTGGACCGATATTCAGTGAACCGAGCGCCTCCCGCCGCGACTCATTGGCCGAGGCGCACGCGATTGTCCTCGAGGCGACCGGCACGATCCGAGAGAACATTTCGGCGGCTCGAGAGCGGGCATTCGCGCTGCTGTCACCCAGGCAGTTGACCAAGGCGCAAGAGCTGGAGGCGGCGGCCGAAAAGGCCATCGAGGAAGAAAACAAGCGCCACACGGGCGACGGGCGACGGGGTCGGGGCTGACCGGCAGGATTCCGAGGTCGGACTGATGCGCTAGCCTGGCGAATGGGCGGTCACAACGCGATTATTGCGTAGCCTCTCATCCCGGAACCATCGCGAATGGCGACTGGCAGCAACGGTTCGACCGCCGCGCCGGCGACAAAAGTTCTCATCAGATGTGTCCTCTACTACGCGGTGCTGGTACTTGCCGGCATCGTGGTGTTGCGGTATTTGCCGCGCACGCGGATGATCACTTCGACGTCGCTCGACGCTCTGTTTGGAACGGCCACCGAGACGGTGCGCGCCGGCAAGACGACCGTTCTCGCGCCGGTCGATCAAGGAACACTCGCCGTAACAGAGATGCTCGCCATGCTGTCGGCGGCGCTGCTGGCGTTGCCGGTCGCATGGATCTACACGCTCACGCGCGCGCGACGCGGCTATCAACAGTCCGTCGTGCAGCTGTTACTCGTGCTGCCCGTCGGGGTCGCGGGTATCGTCGTGCTCGTCAAGTACAGCATCACCTTGGCCTTTGGGTTGGGGGGTATCGCGGCCGCGGTTCGATTCCGCAATTCGTTGGAAGATAGCAAGGACGCGGTCTACGTCTTTCTCGTGACCGGCATCGGGATCGCGGCCGCGGTCGATCTCCCGGTCGCGTTGGTGATGTCGATCATGATCAACCTCATCGTCGTCGCGCTGTGGATGGCCGACTTTGGTCGCACGCCCGTCGCGCTCGAGGGCAAGCTCGCCGAGAAACGGCTGCAACGCGCACGGCAGCTGGCCCGTACCGGCACCTTCGTCGCCCGCATCGACGACGAGGTCCTTCGCGACATGACGGCCGAGCAGCTCGAGGGCGTGGCGCAACGTGCGATGCGTCGCGCGCGCGAGCATAATCCCGAAGGCGAGGAAGGCGGAGGAGCGAAACCCGAAGCCTTGATCCGCCTCAAGACGCGCAACCCAAACGGCGTACGCCCGCTCGTCGAACAACGACTCGAGGAGTCGGCCAAGAAGTGGCGACTGAAGAGTGTGTTTCCTGGTGACGACGGTGTCACCGTGGTCGAGTACACGGTGACGCTGAAGAAAAGCAAGAATCTCGATGATGTTCTCTCCGCAGTCCGCGCCGCCGGTGCCGCCGAGCTCCTCTCGGCGGAAGCGGACTAACCCTCGTTCGTCTATTGGAGGCTGCGATGCAAAGCCGTCTTGTGTGGACCGTGACTCGCGTCGCTCTTCTCGGACTGGTCGCGTTCTCTGCCGCGAGCGCGCAAGCAAAGAAGGACGCGAAGAAGCGAACAGAGCCCAAGTTCAAGCCCGACACGAGTGGGAAGATCTCGAAGTTCTTCTTGAGCGAAGACCCGATCGACGCGACGCTCACGACGAACATCAAGCGCCTTCGTGGCGACAAGGGCGAGAATGCGCCATGGCGTCCCGCGACGCTGACTGTCAACGACACGAGCGGCAAGCCGGTCACCATTCCGATCCGCATCAAGACGCACGGCATCTGGCGGTTGAAGAACTGCGACTTTCCGCCGACGCGGCTGAACTTCAACAACGACTCGACGAAGCACACGGTCTTCCACGGCCTCGATCAGCCGAAGCTCACGAGCTACTGCCGCGACAACCCCGAGTACGAGCAGTACGTGCTTCGCGAGTTGGAGGCGTATCGGATCTATCGCCTGCTCACACCGGCGAGCCATGCGGCGCGACTGCTCCACCTCACCTACGTCGATAGCGCGACCGGCAAGCCGCTCACGACGCGCTACGCATTCATCGGCGAAGAGGGTGGCCCGATGGCCGCGCGCCTCAACGGCAGAATTCTCAAGTCCAAAGGCGCAACCCCCGACGACCTGGACCCTCAAGCCGACGTCGTACTCGGCATGTTCCAGTACTTGATCGGCAACACCGACTTCGCGGAGAGTGCGTTGCACAACATCGAGATCGTCGGCCAGGAAACGGGGAATTTCCTTCCGGTCGCGTACGACTTCGACTGGTCCGGCACCGTGAACGCGCGGTACGCGTTCCCCGACTCACGCCTCGGCACGCGCACGGTGCGCGATCGCATTTACCGCGGCTTCTGCCATCCCGCCGACGAGTTCACCAAAGCCGCGGCGCTCTTCAATGCCAAGAAGGACGCGATCTACGGCCTGTACCGCGATCAGATCGGCAAGCTGATCCAACCAGATATCGTGAAAGAAACGCTCGAGTACTATGATGATTTTTACAAGATCATCAACGATCAACGCCAGTTTAAGCGAGACGTGATCGAAGCGTGTTTGGGAGGCGCACGCCGGTGACGGGTCGCCGAGACGCGTTGACGCGTTGCCGTTGACCAAAACGGAATTCCGCTGCGAGTTGTTGTCCGCCGACCAACTCGCGGCGCTCGCGTCCGGGCCGTTGCCGTCGGGCGTGCCGGCCGACGAATCGCGACGCTCGCTCCATCGCGATCTCTATCTCGATACGCCCGAAGGCTCGCTGCGACGACGCGGCATCGTGTGCCGCATGCGCGTTGGCGCCGACGGGCGAAGCAGCATGCTGCTTCGCATTGCCGGTTCGAACGGCGCGCCCCCGACACGAGTCTCCGCCGCGACGCGGTCGAGCGAAGTTGCCGATGCGATCGCATCGGGCAACGCGGTGGTGCATCGATTGCGCGGCATCGTCGACCCCGAGTTGCTGCAGGTGCAGCTCGACTTGCAGGTCGATCGACTCACGCGACCGGTCGCGCGCGACTGGCTGCGTCGGCCGCGCCTCGCCGTGCATCTCGACCGCGTGAGCGTTCGTCGCGGCGGCAAAGACAGCGTCGCGAACGCGGCCAGTTTCTTCCAGATGTGCGCCCATCGCTTGCGCGGCGACGGATCCGAGCTCGATGCGCTCGAGCGCGCGCTCGAGCAGGAACACGGCCTGCGTCCGTCGACCGTGGCCACACACGAACGTGCGGAGCTGGCGGTAAAGTGGGCGCGCTTGGAAGACGTTCCGCGCGGAGCCGGCTACTCCGATTCAGTCCTCCGGGCGTCGATCGACCGCGACGGCGATCCGGCGCCCGAGTTCATCAATCCCGAGCTCAGTCTCCTCGCGTTCCAGCATCGCGTGCTCAGCCTGGCCGAGGATCACGCGACACCGGTGCGCGAGCGTCTGCGTTTTCTCTCGATCGTCAGCGCCAACGTCGATGAATTCTTTATGGTGCGTCTCGCTCGACTTTCGGCGTTCGGCGGCGCGCCCGAAGAGCCGAGCGACGACGGACTGACGCCGGCGGAGCAATTGGCGGAGATCGGCTGGAGCGTGGCGGCCATCGCCCTGCGTGAATCTCGGTGCCTTCGAGAATGCTACGACGCGCTTGCGGCGCGCGGCATCCACATTCGTTCATGGGGCGATTTGAGCGACACGCAGCGCGAGCTGCTGCGCGGACGATTCCGAACCGAGATCCAGCCGTTGCTCACGCCGTTCGCGATGACGCTGAGTCCGGGCCATCCGCTGCCGCGCCTCAGTCATCTTTCGCTGTCGCTAGCGATCGTGCTCCGCAATCGCGCCGGCGGTCCGCCGCGATTCGCCGAGTTGGAGTTACCGGCGAGTGTGCCGCGCTTCTTCGACGTGACGGAAGGACAGGAGCACGTGTTCGTCGCGCTCGAGGATGTCGTGCGCGGCAACCTCGACGCGATCTATCCGTCGGACGTCGGCGTCGAGCAGAGTTATGTCTTCCGCGTCACGCGCACCGCCGAGCTTGCGCTCGACGAGGCGACCGCCGACGACCTGCTCGAGGAAGTGGAGCGAGCCACGGCGGCGCGCGGCCAAGGTATGGTCGTGCGACTCGAGGTCGAACGGGGCATGCCGCCGGTTCTCCGAGCGTTGCTGCTCGAGGACGTGCGTCGCGAGCACATCGGAGTGGAAGCGCCGTGCCTCGTGAATGACGTCGACGAGGTCGAAGGCCTCGTCGATTTGCGTGGATTGATGGAGCTCGAGCTGCCGGTTGATCCGAGCGCGAGCTATCCGCGCTTGGAGTCGCGACGTCCGTTCGCCAACGCCAGTTCCACGGGGTCGGCGTTCGATGCGATCGCTTCGGGTGACGTGCTTGTGCACCACCCGTTCGATTCGTTCTCCGATACGGTTGTCCGTTTCCTGCATGAGGCGGCACGCGATCCGGCGGTGGTGGCGATCAAGATCACCCTATACCGCGTCGGGAATCCGTCGCCGGTCGCCGACGCGTTGCTCGAAGCGGCGCGTCAGGGGAAAGCGGTCACCGTATTCATCGAGCTCAAGGCGCGCTTCGACGAGGAGATCAACGTCGGATGGGCGCGGGCGCTCGAGGCCGCCGGCGGCCACGTCGTGCGCGGGCTCGTCGGCTTCAAGAACCACGCGAAAGTGGCGCTCGTCATTCGGCGCGAGAGCGCGGGGCTGCGCCGCTACGTGCACATTGGCACCGGCAACTACAACGCCCGCTCCGGTGAACAGTACACTGATCTGAGTTTCTTCACGACGGACGACGCAATCGCGAGCGACGTCGCCGATCTGTTCAACGAGCTGACGGGAATGTCGGAGCCGCCGCGACGTCGATCGCGCGCGCTCATCATCGCGCCGCATCATTTGTTGCCGGTGATGCTCGAGCACATCGACCGCGAGGCCGCGCACGCGCGCGCCGGACGCGAGGCGCGCATCTCGGCAAAGCTGAACGGATTGTCCGACCCGGACATCGTGCGCGCGCTTTATCGTGCGTCGCGCGACGGCGTCGAGATCAACCTCGTCGTGCGCGGCATCTGTACGCTTCGTCCGCATGTGACGGGACGCTCGGACCGCATCAGCGTCGAATCGGTGGTCGGCCGCTTCCTCGAGCATTCTCGCATCTACCGGTTCGCCAACGGCGGCGACCCGCGCTACTTCATCGGCTCGGCGGATCTTCGACCGCGCAATCTTCGCCGGCGCGTCGAGTTGCTCGTCCCGATCGTCAAGCCGGATCACCGACGCCTGCTCGACAGTATTCTCGAGCTCTACGCGGCCGATCCGACGGCGTGGGAGCTCCAGGCTGACGGCAGCTACGCGCCCCGGCTTGCGCGCGGAACCGCGGCGCAAGCGGTTCTCAGTCATCAGTCGTGAGTCGTGAGCTTTCCCCGCCCAGTTGTCAGTCTGAGTACTGAGTTGTCAGTGACGACTGAGTACTCAGACTGACAACTGGGCGGGAAAACTCAGAACTCAAAACTGATAACTGTGTACTGAGGCCCGCTCTATTCCGCCCTCAGCGCAACAATCGGCGACACTCTGGCCGCTCGCGAAGCGGGAAGCATCGCCGCAACGACCGCGCTCGTCACCAGTACTCCGACCGCCACCGCAATTGAGATCGGATCGGCCGCGTCGACACCGTGCAACTGCGTGCGCAAGAACCGCATCGACAGAAGCGCGACGGGGACTCCAACCACGAGTCCGAGCGCGACGAGTCGGAGCGCGTCGACCAGCACCATCCGAATGACGTCGCTCCGTTGCGCCCCCAATGCGACGCGGAGACCGATCTCGCCGGTGCGACGCGTGATCGCGTACGTCATCACACCGTACAATCCAATCGCGGCGAGCAGCAACGCGAACGCGCCGAACGCGCTCGCCAATCGCGCCACGAGCCGCTCTTCGCGAATCGATTGTCGCATGAGCGTGGGAAGGGGATCGACCCCGTCAATCGGGAGCGACGGGTCGACCGACACGACAGCGCGACGGATCGGCTGCACGACCGTCGACGGATCACCGGTCGTCCGCACCTCGAAGCGAAGCGACCCGGGCGCGCCCAGGTTCTTCGGATCATCGGCGTGGAGGTACGAGAAGTAGGCGCGGCGCGTCGGCTTTCCTTCGAGCTCGTGATCGCGCGTGTCGGCGAGAACCCCTACGATTTCCACGGCGACGGAATCGTTGAAGTGCAGGTATTTGCCGACCGCGTTCTGGCCGGGGAAGTAGAACTTGGCGAGCGTCTGATTGACCAGTGCGACGCGCGGCAGTGACGGTTCGTCGCTCTCCGCGAAGTCGCGTCCGGCGATGAGCTTCGCGCCGATGGCGCCCGTGTAATTGGGGCCGACGACGTCGTACGCGACCGTTGTGTCGTCGGGCGTGCGCGCGGTGAAGCCGGGCACCTCGAGCGTGGTCTGAGATTCAGTGCCCGAAAAAATTCCATTCTCCGAGAACGTGACGGCGGCCACGCCGGGCACCGACGCGATGCGTTCGCGCAACGAATGGACGAGGCTCGCCAGCCGGTTGCCCTCATATCCGCGCGACCCGATGTCGAGATCGACGAGCACGAGGTGATCGCGATCCATGCCGACGTCGACGCCTTGCACGTTGCGCAAGCTGCGCACGAGCATCGCCGCACCGATGACTAACACCACCGAAAGCGCGACCTGTCCGGCGATGAGTAATTTAGCAACCGGAATTCGATCACCGCGGAGCCCGCTCGCGCTGTTGGCGACCGACGGCGATTGGGCGCGCATCGCCGACGCGAGATCGACCCGCGACGCTCGGAGCGCGGGCACCACGCCGAACAACGCGACGGCAAGCACCGACACGGCGAGCGTGAACGCCAAGACGCTCACATCCGTCGCCAAATTGAGCGCCATCGGCGCACCGTCCGACGCGAGCGTCAACAGCCCTCGGCTTCCCCACCACGCGACGAGTAGGCCCACGCCGGCGCTCAGGATCGCAAGCACAGCGCTTTCGGTGAGGAGCTGTCGCACGAGTCGCGAGCGACCGGCGCCGAGCGCAAGGCGCACGGCCATCTCGCGGCCTCGTGCGATCGCACGGGCCAACAGCAGGTTCGCGACGTTCGCGCAGATGATGCACAATAGAAGGCCGACGCCGATCATGAGCGTGAGCAGCGGCGCGTGGAACGTATCGCGCACGCGTGAAAATCCTTTCGCGCCGGACGACACGTAATACTTCGGCCCGCGATCGAGAAACGCTTTGGCGATCTGCGGGCTGCCGTTGCTCACGATGTTTCGCTTGATCAACTCCGACACCTGCTGCTTGGCCTGCGTCATCGTGACGCCTGGCTTCAGTCGGCCGAGCACGAGCACCCAGCTCGTCAATCGATCGTCGAGCGCCTTCTGATTCGGGCGCAGCGCGTCGTGCATGCTGATCGGAAGCCAGATGTCGTTCGACGAGCCCACGATCTCGCCGCTGAACCAGGCCGGTGTCACGCCGATGATGGTGATTTTGATTCCGTTGATGAGAATCGTTTTGCCGATCGCCGACGGATCGTTGTGAAATCGTCTCGTCCAGTAGCCGTAGCTGATCGTCGCGACAGGCGATGCGCCGACGATCGCATCGGAGCTCGCATCGAAGGTTCGGCCGGCGAACGCCCCGACCCCGAGCAGCGAGAAGTAGTTGCCGGACACGAATCGGCCGCGCGGATGCTCGAACTCGCCCGATGTTCCCTCGACCCGCACGTCGAGTCGATCGGTTCGTCCCGACGCCAGCACTCCGCTGAAGACGCGATTTTGATCGCGCAGGTCGCGGAACAGTGGATAGGAGAGGAGGTCGGTACGCGGCGAGCCGTTCGACATCGAGCCGACGCGTGTCGGGTCACCAACGGCGACGAGCTGCTCCGGATGCGACACCGGCAACGACCGCACGAGCACCGCGTCGATCAACGTGAAGATGGCCGTGTTCGCGCCGATGCCAAGCGCCAACGCACCGACGATCACTGCGGTAAACCCAAAGTTGCGCCGCAACGTGCGTAGCGCGTATGAGATGTCTTGTTGCAGCTCGCCGATGACGTCCGCTCGTTGCATTGCGCGCTCCCGTTGTTCGTCCATGATGACGCAATCCTCTCGCACCGCCGCGATGTCGCCGAATTGGCGGAGCGCTTCTTGTCGCGCCGCGTCGGGCGTCCAGCCGGCAGCGATCAGTCGCTGCGCGCGCATCTCCAGGTGGAACGACAGCTCGTCGTCCACCTCGCGACCGATGTGCGCGCGTCCGAACGGTATTCGGAAGACGCGACGCATATGATCAGGCCGTAAGCGGCGACGCGGCGGCCAGCGCTTTGCCGACGGCTCGCGCGTAGCGCTCCCACGACGACACCTCGGCGCGAAGCTGCGCGCGACCGGCGCGGCTTAGTTGGTAGTACTTCGCGCGGCGGTTGTTGTCGGAGTAGCCCCACTCGGCGGTTAGCCATCCGTTGCGCTCGAGGCGGTGGAGGGCGGTGTAGAGCGGGCCCTCTTCGACCAGCACGTCGCCGTCGGTGATGACCTTCACCCACTCGGCCACGGCGTAGCCGTGTCGCGGTCCCCAGCTGAGTGACTTGAGGATGAGCACGTCCAGCGTGCCACGGAGCAGTCCGCCGTCACGATCGAGCATGGCTTGTCCTATCCCCTCTGAATTAGAGGGGAAGGTAGGGCAGCGGCATTCGTTTCGCAATGGCGACGACGCGCCGAGGAGGTGCGACGTGACGAGGCGGCGTTACGGAATGTCGAACGCGTTCGATGCCGTTTGCGTCGCGTCGCTCAGATCTTCCATTTCGCCGACGGGCGTGATGAATCGAAAGCGTCCTGGCAGGCTGAGCACGCGCACCAGGTTGATACTCTCGCCCGGGGCGAGACGAACTGGCCCCGGCGCGGTCGGCACAACGCACGCGAAATTCTGAACGCCGCCCGTCCAAACGTTATCGACCAGCTGTTGAACCAACAGCAGCGGTGCCGAGCCGCACCGGCTGAAGAATTCGATCCGCGCACCAACGTTGATGATTTGAATCGCGACGCTGTCTCCGATCGATGTGCGGGATCGCACACTGGCGACCATCGAGATACCGTGCGTCGAACCGTCGGGACCACCGGCCGTAATGGTGGCGCTGCACGCCGTCGCGATGAGCAAAGTTATAAAAACGCGAATGCGTCGCATCGAGTCCTCCGGTGTTCTTACGGCTCAACTGGCGGGACAGCTAACTGGTCATCGGGCGGTGGAACTGCAAGAGTGGGGAAGGGCGATTAGCTCTGAGGATGGTCATCCCAGGCCCCTGAGTGATCGAGCTGACCAGGAGGGTCGGGTGTCGGAGCCGGTGCTAATCGCTAAATGGAACTTTGTGGCAAATGCAGTGGAAGAGCGACGGCCGAAGAGAGGTAGCGCAACAGCGACCGCCAAAGGTGACACTTTATTCCATTTAAGCCGAAGTGGAGTCGAGCACCCCGATACGTCCGAGCCCGACGCCAGACCCTTCTACACCTAGGTCCAATGTCCACACGGTCTAGCCGCATAGGATTGCTAGTAATCGCGACGCTAGGAGTCGCGACGTCCAGCCGCGCGCAACAGCCGCCATTCAACAAACAACGGGTCACCTACGCGAACGGCGCCCTCACACTCGTCGGATACATCTACAAACCAAACGGACCCGGCCCCTTTCCGACGGTCGTCTGGAATCACGGCAGCGAGCCAAATCCCGGCGGCGGCCCGCAGTACGATTCAGTCGCGGCGATCTTCGTGCCGGCCGGGTACGCCGTCGTTGCTCCCATGCGTCGCGGGCACAGCGACTCGCAGGGTAAGTACATCCAGGACACCATCCGAGCGACGAATCAGAGATCTGGTGAAGCCGCGGCTGAGCGTCTCATGGTTGAGCTCATGGGCAGCGAGCAGCTCAGCGACCAACTCGCGGGCCTCGCGTACGCGAAGACCCTTGCCTTCGTCGACACCAACAAGCTCGTCGTCGCCGGCTGTTCATACGGCGGCATCGAGACGCTCCTTGCCGCCGAGCGTGGCGCGGGCTTCAAGGCGGCGATGCCAATCTCGCCTGCGGCGTTGAGTTGGCGCGGGCATCAGGTTCTTCAGAATCGTCTTATCGAGGCCGTGCGTCGAATCCAGATGCCGGTCTTATTGATCCAACCGCCCAAAGACGCCAGCCTCGAGCCCGCGCGCGTTCTCGGCACGGAAGCGAAACGACTGGGCAAGAAATCCTTCACCGCGAAAGTGTATCCGCCCACAATGCCCGACGACCAGCAGGTCCACTGCTTCGGCGGCGCGAAGGGAATGCACAATTGGGCGAAAGAGGCGCTCGACTTTTTCAGTGGAGTGCTGGGCGCGCCACGCTAGGGTTGCGTCAGCGCGTCGTGTCGGTGTTCAGGACGTCCAAGCGCCCGAGGTCCCACATGAATCCGAATGCCACGAACGGTTTCGTGCTCTGCCACTGGATGTTGTAGTAGTCATATCCCCAGTGTCCGCGCACGAAGGCGCCCAGGTGTTCGACGCGATCGAGGACGTATGACGCCTCGAGGGTTTCGGCGCGAAGGTGTCTGGGCGCGCCACCGCCGAATCGTTCCGTGTAATCGGCGCCGACGCGGCCAACGCCCGGCAGGTGCTTCGTAAAATATCGCCGTTCGAGCTCCGCGTTGAGCGAATACTGATGTTGTCCGTATTGCGCCGCTTGCGCGCCATTCATCGCGCCCGGAGCCCAGTTCTCCAGCGGATGGATCTGCAGCTCCGCGCCAAGCGTGAGCTGGTGGTCGACGGGCGAGAGTGGTTTGCTTAGATGACCGAGCCGGTAGTGCACGGCGATCGGCACGAAGGTTGTCGAGAAATCTCCGTCGATCGTGTTCGTCAGCCGACGCGCCGCGAGCGCGGGATTCGTTACGTCGCACTCGTCCTTGCTCGCGTCGGCGGCCGGCGTGAAACCTTGATAAGTGCAACCGGCTTGGCCGTTGGAGTAGTGCGTCACGCCGACGCCGACCTCGAACAACCGAAAGCGATCGAGGTCGATCGTATCGCGGCGGAGGTGAATGGACTGCAGATAGAACGGCCGAATCTTGTAGGCCGGTGTTCGCACCGGATTCGAGCGATCCGTCGACATCCGCACAATGAAGGACATCGTGATCGGTGTGACGAACTTCCAACCGCCGTCCTTCTGCCACACCGCGTCGGTCAGCGTATTGTGAATGAAGTAGTGACCGGTTGCTTGCCCTTCGAACACCAGATTCTTCCCGCTGGGTGTGGCCGGCGAGAAGTATGATCGTTCTAGAAAGAGCGCGATGCTCCCCAGCTTGGCGGTGCCGTTGTCTTCATCCTGCGCGCTAGCGCTTGAGGCGAGTGTAACGACGATCGCGCCGACCAGAGACGCGCGTCTCACGACGCGTTTGCGACGGCGTCGCACTTTGACTTGGGGATGTCGGTCGAGCGCCAGATTGATTGGCCCGTCGACGTCCACGTCATCGTGAACGAGAAGTCATTCGGCACCTGCGTCGACAGGATGCGCAAATCGCCTTGGAGGGCGGTTGCTTCGTCGCGCGACACTCCGCTGGCGAAGCTCGCCAAGACGGCGCCCAGAAACGGCTCGAAGACGTTCTCGAACTGACGCGCGTGGACCGCGTTGAGGACAATCGTTTCGACGGCGATGGTGTTGTCGGGGTCCGCCGCCGCCCAGCTGAGGGAGATGTACATAGAGCCGGGGAGGGGGAGAGCTGCATGTGCGGCTGGCGACGCCACTCTGACGCGTCCACGATAGGACGCAAGGCCGGCTGACGCAATCGCGGGCAAACGGATGGCGTATTGCGCACCGGGTCGGCTCCGCTGGTTGTTGCGCGAACACGGCAGCTCGGTTGCAACGATGCGACGACGCTACAGTTCCCTGAGGTCGCTTTGAACGTTAACTGGCGCGTTCGCGAGTTGAAACATATATTTACCGCCGCCCAAGTCGGTATTGGGCTTGCCTGCCTGGGCAGTACTGCCCTCCACCCCCTTTCACTTCGATCTCCTCCCTATCGGAGTCCGTATGCGTAGCAAACTCGCCGTTGCTGTTGGGTTGCTCTGTCTCGCTGCCGCTTGCACGGATGAACATCCGAACAAGCCCTCGTCCCTCCTCACGGCGCCAAGCAAGCCGGCGCTGACGATGAGCACTCTTCCAAGCGATGCGTCGACGGTCTGCGTGGCGAGTGTTCGCCAACGCGACCAACTCCTCGCGAAGCCAGGGACCGCGGGCGCGGCCAATCTCGATGCTCTGAACGCCGTCATCGACGACGTCTGCCAATAGCAAGCCAATAGCAAGCCAATAGCAAGCGAAGACTCCTCCCTTCTCTAAAAAACTCATGCGTTACACAGGCTTGACCGCCGCGTTTGCGGCGGCAATAGCGCTAGCTGCGTCCGCTCCGGCGGCCCACGCCCAAAAAGCGCTCGTCTACTGCCCCGTCACGATCGACGCGGGCGGTTGCGACCGAATCGTCTCGGCGCTCAAATCAAAGTTTGCTGATAGCGTCGATCGTGGCTTCGACGGTTCGAGCGGCACGCTCGATCTCAAGAAGATCGATCTGCAGCATTACGCGGTCTTCGTGGTGCCGTCGTTGGCTGACGATGCGACCAAGCAGCCGTACGCGCTGCTGCGTTCCGTCGCGCCGCGCCTGCACATGGCGATCAACGGCCGAGTCGCGGTGTATTCGGGCGCGCCCGACCAGGGCGCGGCGAATCGCTCCGATAAGGATGCGCTCATTCAGAATCTCGCGCGTTGGGCGGCGAACGGACACACCCACCAGTCAGGACTCGTGGGTCTTGTTGCGTTCCTCGACCTCTCGGAGAAGACGAGCGACCGCTACGCCTGGGTCAACCAAATTTCGTTGGTCGATGTCTCGGCCGACCAAGAGCTGCAGGCGTTTGGCGACATCACGCCGGTCACGAGTCGCGGCGGCGACATGTTCTCGGCCGGCGGCAAGCCGGTGCGCTTCTCGAACATGGCGTCGTATGGTCTGCACATCGGCGGGCATGGCGCGGCGCGGACAGAAGTGAGTGCATCCGGCGGCGGAACGAGTCGGCAGAGTGTGTTGGTGCAGTACTCGAACGCTGACGGCGCGTCGGAGTCTGTGTCTGGTGCGTCGACGGGTCGGGTTGGATCGAGTGGGGCGTCGTTCAGCTTGTCCGGGACGTCGTCAAAGATGTCTGCGACGACGAGCTCGACAACATCAGGGCCGACGATTGCGACTGATAAGCCTGACTATATGCCGGGCGACACGGTGACGTTTAGTGGCTCCGGCTGGGTTGCTGGCGACACCGTGACGATCACGATTCACGAGGATCCGCATTGGACGCAGGAGGATCGGACTGTGGTCGCGGTTGCCGATGGCACCGGGAATTTCACGAATCACTCGTTCGTTGTGGATCCGCACGATCTGGGCGTCACTTTTACGGCGACCGCGGTTGCGAATCCGTCGGGACTCGTGGCGCAAATGACATTCACGGATGCCCAACCCCAGCTGGTCACCATCACGTCAGGAACCAGCGTCACGGTCATCGCGGGAACGAACGCGTCATACGCGATCAGCGTCACAATCAATGGCAGTGCGAGCAATTGCACGGTGACCCTTTCTACGACAGGCCTCCCGTCTGGCGCAACCGGCAGCTTTACGAGTAATCCCTTCACTGGTACCGCGAGCTACACGAGCACGCTGACTGTTACAACGACGGTGGCGACGACCGCCGGAAGCTATCCCTTCACGATTACGGCGGTTCGCGGAGCTGATTGTCAGGGCAACGGGAACCTCACCGCAAACGGCACGCTGGTCGTTACAGCCGCGAACACGCCACCCGCTGCAAATGCTGACTCATACGGCACCAACGAGGACGTCGCTCTCACGGTGAATGCGGCCACGGGCGTCTTGAGCAACGACACCGACGCCGAGCACAACTCACTCACGGCCATTCGCCCCGCCGGTCCCTCGGCGAACGGCGGAACAGTCACGCTCAACGCCGACGGATCGTTCACCTACACGCCACCCGCGAACTTCAACGGATCCGATAGCTTCACCTACAACGCGAACGACGGCACGACGAATTCAACCACCACAGCGACGGTCACGATTACCGTCAACGCCGTCAACGATGCCCCGAGCTTTACGAAAGGCGCCGACCAGACCGTGCTCGAAGACGCGGCCGCTCAGTCGGTGGCAACGTGGGCCACAGCCATCAGCGCGGGTCCGGCGAACGAGAACACGCAGGTCGTAGACTTCGTCGTCTCCAACAACAACAACGCGCTCTTCAGCGTTCAACCTGCAGTCGCGGCCAACGGCACTTTGACCTACACGCCCGCCGCAAATGCGAACGGCGTCGCGACCGTGACGATTCACGCGCACGATAACGGTGGCACCGCGAACAGTGGCGTCGACTTTAGTGCCGATCAGACTTTCTCCATCACCGTCACCGCAGTCAACGACGCCCCAAGCTTCACCAAGGGCGCCGACCAAACCGTCAACGAGGATGCCGGCGCTCAGACTGTTGCGACCTGGGCCACCGCGATCCTTGCTGGGCCACCAAACGAAGCGGGACAAACGCTCACGTTCTCAGTCACCAGCAACACAAACGCGGCCCTCTTCTCGGCTGGCCCCGCAATCAGCGCCACAGGCGATCTCACGTACACGCCGGCCGCCAACGCGAACGGAACCGCAACGATCAAGATCAAGCTCACCGACAACGCCGGCATCGCGAACGGCGGCGTCGACGCGAGCGCCGAACAGACGTTCGTCATTACGGTGAACCCCGTGAACGACGCCCCGAGCTTTACGAAGGGTGCCGATCAGACGGTGAACGAGGATGCCGCGGCACAGACAGTCGCCGGTTGGGCCACGGCCGTGAGCGCCGGGCCGAACGAGACCCAGGTCGTCACGTTCACCGCGACCAACGACAACAACGCGCTGTTCTCAGTGCAGCCCTCAGTCGATGCGACCGGAAAGCTCACGTACACGCCCGCTGCGAACGCATTCGGAGTCGCGACGGTCACGGTAACGCTCAAGGATG
The DNA here is from genome assembly GCA_036002925.1 of Gemmatimonadaceae bacterium. GTDB lineage: Bacteria > Gemmatimonadota > Gemmatimonadetes > Gemmatimonadales > Gemmatimonadaceae > JAQBQB01. The sequence continues at coordinate 16,607 of DASYSU010000227.1, forward strand.
ATGGCGGCACCGCGAATGGGGGCGTCGACACAAGCGCGCCGCAGACCTTCACGATCACTATCAACCCGGTGAACGACGCGCCGAGCTTCACGAAGGGTGCCGATCAGACAGTCAATGAAGATGCGGGTGCCCAGACGGTGGCCGGGTGGGCGACGGCAATCAGTGCTGGCCCGGCGAATGAGAGCGGACAGGCCATCGACTTCGTCGTCTCCAACAGCAACAACGCGCTGTTCAGCATTCAGCCGGCGGTGGCCGCGAACGGGACGCTCACCTATACGCCCGCTGCCAACGCGAATGGCAGCGCGACCGTCACGCTGCACGTGCATGACAACGGCGGCGTCGCCAGCGGCGGTGTCGATGCCAGCGCTGCGCAGACATTCACGATCACGGTGTCTGCGGTAAACGACGCGCCGATCTTCACGAAGGGCGCGGATCAGACCATCCTCGAGGACGCGGCCGCCCAATCTGTTTCAGGATGGGCGACGGGCATCAATGCCGGCGCACCGGACGAATCCGCGCAGACGCTGACCTTCAATGTCACGGGGAACACGAACAGCGCGCTGTTCTCAGTACAGCCGTCGATCGACGCAAGCGGCAAACTGACCTTCACACCCGCGGCTGACGCATTCGGCACGGCGACGATCACGATCACACTTTCCGACAACGGCGGCACCGCCAACGGCGGTGTCGATACGAGCGCACCTCAGAGCTTCACGATCACCGTCACGGGAGTCAACGACGCCCCAAGCTTCACCAAGGGTGCCGACCAAACCGTGAATGAGGACGCCGGCGCTCAGTCCGTTGTCAGTTGGGCAACTGGAATCAGCTCCGGGCCCGCCAACGAGAGCTCGCAAACTGTCGCATTTCACGTCACTGGCAACACCAATGCGTCGCTGTTCGCCGCGGCACCAGCGATTGGTTCAAACGGAACGTTGACCTACACGCCTGCCGCCGACGCAAACGGTACAGCGACCATCACGATCGTTACGCAGGACAATGGCGGCACGGTGAACGGCGGTGTCGACACGAGTGCGCCGCAAACATTCGTCATCACCGTCAACGCCGTGAACGATGCGCCGACGTTCACCTTGATCGCGTC
>DASYSU010000228.1:0-1556 GCA_036002925.1 Gemmatimonadaceae bacterium
GCCGAATCAGTTGGTGGAGACGGTCAACTCCTTGACGACGCTCCGCTTCCGAGCCGGTGAGAAGATCTTCGATTGCCTGGAGCTCCACCTGCACATCAGCCGGGGCAGCGATCGGAGGGGCAGTCACGTCCACCGTCGCAATGGACGGCCTTCCGGCTTGCATCGGTTGCAAATCCGCGACGATCCGTTGCGCCATCGCGCGCATCGACGCGTTGTCGCCGTGGTCGAGCGCCTTCTGGATCGCCTTCGCGCTCGACACCGCGTCGGCGTAGGGGCTGTCCGGATTGTCGAAGACGCGGGCCTGGATCAGAACCATGTCGATGTTGCCGTACCCATTCTTCGAGTCGGTCCGGGCGAAGAGGCGGACCGTGGTGTGCCGCCCGATGTCGTCGAGGTCGATGACCTTGCTCTCGCCGGGCTGCAGCCACGCCTTGACGTCGACCGTCTTCGTCGTCTTCGCGCTGCTCGCCATCGGCATCGACTCGACCTCCAGGTGGTCGACGAACACCGGGCGGTTGTGCGTGACGATCATCCGGCGACTCGGCATGTCGAGGACGACGCGGTAAACGAAGTCGCCCTTCGACTCGACGCGTTTCAGTTTGTCCTCGCCCGTCGGCTCGATCGAAAACGAGTCGGTGATGCGGCTCGCCTCGAGGCGTTCGTACGACGCGTAGTCGTACGTGTCGTCCGCATGACGCCCTCGTAGCAGGTCGAGATCTGTGTTGACGAGCCGCCGGAGGATGTCGGTCGGCACGTCGTGGCCGTGGCTGATCTCCACGACGCGATCGATCGCCTTCGCGTCGTCGCTCACGCGCGCGATCTGCGTCGGGGCAAGGGATGCGGCAATGGCAAGAAAGAGACTGATCATCATTTCACTCCAGCTTCGCCGAGAGCGCTCTTCCCCGGAAATCCGCTGCTGGAGATGCCGAGGTAGTCGCAGATCGATACGCCGAGGTCGGAGAACGTGCCGCGCGTACCGAGCGGGCGCGCGCCGATGATGCGCGGTCCGGCAATGAGCATCGGGACGTACTCGCGCGTGTGGTCGGTCGAGACGTCGCACGGGTCGCAGCCGTGATCGGCAGTAATAAAGACCAGATCGTCGGGGCGCATCGACGTCAGCAACGCAGCGAGCTCGCCGTCGAACGTTTCCAGCGCCTTCGCGTACCCTCGGGCGTCGTTGCGATGGCCGTACTTCGAGTCGAAGTCGACGAGGTTGGTGAAGATGAAGTCGGCGTCGCCATCGCGGACAAGGTCGATCGTCTTGCGCATCCCGTCCGAGTTCGACTCCGTTCGGATCTCTTCGCCGATACCGACGCGATCGAAGATGTCGGCGATCTTGCCGAGGCCGACGACCCGCTTGCCGGAGTTGTGCACCCGCTCCACGACCGTCTCGCCGGTCGGACGGACACTGAAGTCCTTCCGGTTCGCCGTCCGCTTGAAGTGCCCCTTGCCAGGACCGACGAACGGCCGCGCGATGATGCGGCCGATGTTGTGCTCGCCGCGCATCAGCTCCCGCGCGATGGCGCAGATCCGCCACAGCTCCTCGACCGGGATGA
>DASYSU010000229.1:0-2095 GCA_036002925.1 Gemmatimonadaceae bacterium
GCGAACGATCGCGTAGCACTCGCAGCTCGCGGCTTCGAGGCCTTGCCGGTCGAGGATGGTGATACGGCCGCTGGTCGACTTGATGAGCCCCGAGCGTCCGAGCGCGCCGAGGGCTTCCGTCACTCCGGCACGTCGAACGCCGAGCATGAACGAGAGAAATTGGTGCGTGAGCGGAAACGTGTCGGCGCCGCCGACACGGTCGTGCGTCAGGAGCAACCAACGCGCGCATCGCTGGACGATTCCGTGGAGGCGATTACACGCCGCCGTCTGCGAGACCTGCGTCATGAACGCGTGCGTGCATCGTGCGACCATGTCCCGAAATCGTGGAAGCTGTTGCACCGCGGACTGGAATGCGTCGGCGGGCATGCGTCGAGCGTCGCCCGGGATTTGCACGAGCGTTTCGGCAATCGATATGGAGACGCCAAGAAACAGCGCGAGACCGATGCCGCCCTCGTTGCCGATCGTGCCGACTTCGACGACCGCCGAGTCCATTCGACTGAGGAGTGACGCGACGGTCGTATCAGGGAAATAGACGGAGTCGATCACGCCGTGCTGTTCGTAGAGTATCTGTCCCGGAGTGAAGGAGACGGGTGTCAGGTTTTCCGCCACGAAGGCGAGTTCTTCGGCCGAGAGGGAGGCCAGAATCCGATTGCCATCGTGCCAGTGCGGAAGACCGACATGTTGAGTCGCGTCGCCCAATCGCGGCAGGCCTGCTTCAGCATCGCTCTCGGCTGTGTGACCTACAGAATTCTTCGGCGCATGCGGGCGGCCTGCGGCACCGCGCCGTCGTCCCCCGGATCCCGAACTCATTCGCTCGCCTGCTCATGGAGTGCGTCGCACTCACCGATCGGCAGCGGGAAGGGCCAGGATTCTGGCGTCGTTCCGTTTGACAAAAGATGATCGGCCGGAACGGCCTATTGTCGCAAAAGCGACAATTGAGATATACGGAATTACCCGGCCGTTCGCTACGCCGCTCAGTCGGTTCGCCCACGGGCTCGGTTCTCGGCCCCGAGAGTCTTGTTGTTGACATCCGACACCAAAGAATATATTGTTGGTGTAGACACTCGACATCAATGACCACTCGACTCGATCTACTTCAAGGCACGCTCGACCTCCTCATTCTCCGCACCCTTTCCGCGGAGTCGCGTCACGGGTGGGCGATCTCCGAGCGAATCCAGCAACTCTCTCGCGACGTCCTGCGCGTGAATCAGGGATCGCTCTATCCGGCGCTCCATAGACTCGAACAACAGGGATGGATCGCCTCGGAGTGGGGCGTGTCGGAGCTCGGCCGGCGCGCGCGATTCTACCACCTGACCGCTGCCGGCCGAAAACAGCTCCAAGAGGAATCCCAGCAGTGGGAACAGTTCTCGGCGGCAATCGGCCGAGTGCTGCGGTTGGCGTGAGATGAACGTGCGCGCGCTGTGGCTTCGGGCAAAAGCGCTCGTCTCGCGACAGCGCACCGAGCAGGAGCTCGCCGACGAGCTCGATTTTCACATCGAGATGCAGGCGCGCAAGCACCGCGACGCTGGACTGGACGCGGCCGAGGCGACGCGGTTGGCGCGGCTCGAGTTCGGGAACGTCGAGCTGGTGAAGGAGGACGCGCGCGACGTACGGGGGATTCGTCCCCTCGAGGAGTTTGCCCGCGATGTCCGGTACGCCATTCGCGCCCTTCGGCGCGCGCCGACGTTCGCCATTGCGGTCGGCCTCACGATCGGGCTTGGTGTCGGAATCAACACCAGCGTGTTCACGGTGTTCAACGCGTACGTACTTCGCCCGTTCGACGTCCGCGATCCATACTCGCTCTACTCATTGCAATGGAGTGATCGGCCCGGACACGTTCACGAATTCCGTTTGACCGACTACGATGTCCTGCGTCGCTCGAACGCGGCAATCTCCGATGCTGCTGCCTATCGGCCGGTCACGGCGCGGCTCAACACGATTGCGGCAACGGGCGACGCGGTGAGTGAGAATTTTTTCGGGATGCTCGGCGTCCGTTCGTCGCTCGGCAGAACGCTCGTCACCGAAGATCGAGCAACACCCGTTGTGGTGCTCAGTCATGCCGCGTGGCGGACGCGCTTCGGCGGAGACTCCAACG
>DASYSU010000230.1:0-7287 GCA_036002925.1 Gemmatimonadaceae bacterium
GTCGAACACCTTCCCGGCCATGCCTGCCGTAACGCCGTACTTGGTCGAATACTGTATGATCTTGTTGGCTCGCTCGTACTGGGCGCGTGCCAATGTCAGTTCGCCTCTTGCTGACTCGAGCTCCTGGCGCAGCTTCCGGGAGTCACCGAGCGAAAAGATCGACTCTCGGTCCCCGGTCACCGCAGGCTCGGCGTTCGCCGTGGCGGTTCTGCGGCTCGCAATGACAATGACCGTCATAGCGATCGAGCTAGCCCCGAAGACCAGCTGCTTAAAGCGTCTTCGGCGCCGTGCCGCGTCACCCCGGTGGACGTACGTCCCACGTAGGTTGCGCATAAGTTTTTTGTTGGCAACAGGTTAACAATGGTCCAGCTGTACTACCTCGTACTGCTGGAACCACGATAAGCTGCTGAGCTCCCTCCATCAACTCTTGCATAATCCCCGCCAAGTCCACCTGACTTCGCCAGTAACGATATATCGGAGATTTGCATTTCGCGATCGAGTGCCTTCGCCATATCGTAGACCGTGAGGAGCGCGACCGACACCGCCGTCAGCGCCTCCATTTCCACTCCGGTCCGCCCTGTCGTCCGTACAGTCGCTTCGACTCGAATCCCCGGAAGCGAGTCATCGGGGTCCAGCGTGATTTGGATGTCGTCCAGCTTGAGTGGATGGCACAGCGGGATCAAATCGGCCGTTTTTTTCGCCGCCATGACCCCAGCGATCCGCGCTACGCCCAGCACGTCGCCCTTTTTCACCTCGGCGTTGACGACAGCCTTGAGCGTCGCCGGCCGCATGCGGATGAGCCCAGATGCCCGCGCGACGCGCTGGGTCTCGGGTTTGGCAGATACGTCGACCATTCGCGCCTCGCCGGATTCGCCGACGTGCGTGAGCTCATCGCTCATCGAATGAGCGGCGAGATTTCCTGAAGCAACGACGCCGCGACCAACTGCGGGCTCACGTTTCCGCCGGCGAGCTCCTTCGCCTGTTCGATAGCGTCCATCGCTTTGGCGGCGCCGAGTGCGGCTGGGTCATCCGCCGCACCCGTGGCAGCGCGCGACCGCTCGTGAACGAGCACGGTCAGCGCATCGAGAGTGTCGCTGAACTTGCCCCGGGCTCCACTCGAGCCCTGCGCGAGTGCGACGCGCATGCGGGTCCCGCGATCGGGCGAGGCCGCGGCGTCGAGTAGGCGGCGTGCCTGTCCGAGGGCGGCGGTCCATGCGTCCCGCGCAATGAGCCGTCCAGGCGCGCCCGCAGCCAGGTCGAGCAATTCTGTCGTGTCCTGACCGCCAAAGTCGAGACGGCCGGCGACGGTTGGGTCGGCGAGGAACGCGCGCACATCTTCGAGCGACAGTGGGGCAACCCGCACGGCAACTACTCGCGAGCGCACGGTCGGCAGCAGTGCACCGGGTTCGCTCGAGGTCAGAATGATCATCGTGTTCGCCGGCGGCTCCTCGAGCAGCTTGAGGAATGCGTTGGCCGCTTGGTCGGAGCCTTCCTGCGCCACCATTCGCTCCGCGTCGCCGATCACGAACACCTTGCGATGTCCCATGGCGGGTGCGAGTGCCGCCATGTGTACGATCGTTCGGACCGTTGCGACGAAGATCGCTTCGTCGCCCCCGGGCGGCTCATACACACCACCGTTTTGCAGACGCTCAGCGATCGCCTCGGCGATGTCTTCCTCAATGTCCTCTGGATCCGGATCGGTGTCTTTGAGGCGCGGTCGAGGGAAGAACCAATGCAGATCGGGCAAGTGCATCTCAGCGGCCATTCGGCACGGCTTGCACACTCCGCATGGCTGAGCGGCGCGGTCCGCGCTCTCGCAGAGAAGGAGGCGAGCGAGCCAGAGCGCCAATTGCTGCTTGCCTACACCGCGCGGCCCTTGGAGCAGAAGACTCGCGGGCAGTGTGTTTCGCGTGAGTGCGCTCTTGAAGCGCTTGCGAAGAGCGGCGTGGCCGTACAGCGGCAGAAGGGGCACCTGTTCAAGATACCAGACGGCCTCCAGTCGCAGAAGACGCCGCACCGGGGCGCCGGCGGATTGGCGGTTGCCGATTGACCGCGTCCGGCGTACGGTCATAAAGTCTTTCAGCCCCAAGGCCCATGCAATTCAGCGCCTCACTCGGCATCTCGATCGTAATTATGTCCGTTGTCTCTTTGCCCCTCGTCGCCCAACGCGCGCGGGCGCGAGATCTTGGCGTCAAGCCAGGCGTGTTCGCGCCTGGAAAACTGAACGCGATCACGGATGTCGCCGGCGTACGGGTGGGCCAAACGACGATCGTCGAAGGCGACTCGGTGCGGACCGGCGTCACGGCGATCCTCCCTCACGGCGGAAATCTCTTCACCGATCGCGTGCCGGCGGCGCTTCACGTCGGGAACGGATTCGGCAAGATCACGGGCGTGACGCAACTTCGCGAGCTCGGCGAATTGGAGACGCCGCTGCTACTCACCTGCACGCTCTGCGTTTGGAAGGCGGCAGACGCCATGGTTGGATGGCTGCTCGAGCAGCCGGGTATGGCGAATGTCCGATCGATCAATCCGGTTGTCGCCGAGACCAATGATGGAACTCTGAACGACATTCGATCGCGCCCAATTCGCCCCGAGCACGTCCGCGCCGCCTTGACCTCGGCTTCGTCAGGTCCGGTCGCCGAGGGAAGCGTTGGCGCGGGGACGGGAACCGTTGCATTCGGGTGGAAGGGGGGAATCGGTACCTCGTCGCGATTACTTCCCGCGGGACTCGGTGGCTGGACACTTGGCGTGCTGGTGCAAACGAACTTCGGCGGAATTCTGCAGGTCCTCGGCGCGCCCGTTGGAAAAGAGCTGGGCCAGTACGCGTTCAAGCGCGAGTCGGAGTCGCCGGGCGAGCGGGGAGACGGATCGTGCGTCATGGTGATCGCCACGGACGCGCCGCTATCGGACCGCAACCTGGAGCGGCTGGCCGCTCGCGCCATAATGGGACTGGCTCGAACCGGTTCGTCAGCCGCGAACGGATCGGGCGATTACGTCATTGCCTTCTCGACGAGTGAAAAAGTTCGTCGCGCCTTCAACGCGACGCGATTGACGACCGAGGAACTCGCGAACGAACAGATGTCGGGTTTGTTCGAAGCCGCGGTCGAGGCGACGGAAGAGGCGATCTACAATTCTCTATTTCAGGCAACGACGACCACGGCGAATCGTCGCACCATCGAGGCGATTCCGCTCGACAAGGTTCGCGCGGTGCTCGAGAAGTACCACGTTGCCGGACGATGACGGTGGAACGGGGAACGGGGAACGGTGGAACGATTATCGGCGGTCGATGAGATTCAAGTCTTTCCGATGTTTGATTCGCGAACATTCGCGGACATTTCGCGTCATTCGCGTTCCAGCAATTGCCAACCAGATTCGGCGGGACAGAGGGAACAATGTGAAACGCGAATTGCCGCGAATTCGCACGAATGTCCGCGAATGACAAACGCAAATGGGAGCGATTGATTTTGGGAGTTTTCGCGTGTTCTCGCGCGTTTGACATTCAAAATGGTTCCACCTGTCCCTGGCCTGTTGGAACCGTTAGCGCGACACCATGCGAAAGCGCGCAAGAACGCGCCAATCAAGCGGCGCGACTAAACGATCGTCGGCGTCGGTCGCGCACTGCGTTCCACCGTTCCACCGTTCCACCGTTCCACCGTTCCACCATTCCTCCGTCTCGGGCACGTTTCATGAGAGCATGCCGCGGTAGTCACAAACGGAGCGGCAACCATGGGCGGCAAGCGACCCGACCAGCATAACATCGATCCCGGCGAAGCGGGCTCCAGCGACTACAAGTGGCGTCGCGAGGGTCGGGGCACCGAGGAGCAGATGGCGGACGAAGACAAGCAGCACCTGCAATCGAACCCACATGATCAGCCGATGATCCCGGAGGAGCGAACGAACCCGGCCGCGCGCGAACTGCGCGAACGGAAGGAGGCGTCCCGGCGAAGTGAGGAGGGAGAACGGACTGCCGACGAGCGCGTCGACGAGGCGTCGGAGGAGAGCTTTCCGGCGAGCGATCCACCCGCCCAACCATAGGGCTCCTTTGCAACATAAAGTACTTGCTATGAATGGTGCGGCGCGTTAAGCTACGCCCCATGGCTCCCGTCACCCCACTCCGACCCGCCCGCTCCGACTCGCCCGAAATGCAAGCGCGGGCGATGGACAACCTGCGCTACATCCGCGGCATGATGGAACGCGCCGCGACCTTCACCGCGGTGTCGGGTTGGGGCGAGGTCGTCATCGGAGTGACGGCCATTGTCGCTGCCCTCGTCGCGGCTCGCCAAACGCTCCCATGGGCGTGGGTCGCAACGTGGCTGGCCGAAGCCGGCATCGCCGCGGGCATCTCGGTTTCGTCGATGGCGGTCAAGGCGCACTCGGCGAACATGCCCCTGTTGTCGGGACCATTGAGAAAACTCGTATTGAGTTTTTCGCCGCCGATGATTGCCGGCGCCGTGCTCACGATCGTCTTCGTACGCCACGGCGTGTACGCCTCGCTGCCGGGCATTTGGATGCTGTTGTACGGTGCGGCCGTCGTGAGCGCCGGTACGTTCTCGGTTCGCAGCGTCCCAGTGATGGGCGCCGCGTTCATGATGCTCGGTGCCGTCGCGCTCGTGGCTCCCGCAACATGGATTACCGGCCTGCTCATCGCCGGTTTCGGCGTCTTGCACATCACGTTCGGACTTTGGATCGCGCGGAGGCATGGTGGCTAAACCGCAACGTGGACGTCGCGCTGACCAACAGACGAAGGAGAGTCCCGGCGAGCTGCGCACGGTGCGCGGCAAGGCTCCGATTGAAGGACCGCTGGCCTTTGATCGGCTGATCCATGAGCGCCTACGGCTGGGAATTCTCAGCGCGCTGGCCGTCAACGAGTCGTTGAGCTTCAACGACCTCAAGAAGCTCATGCAAACCACCGACGGCAATCTCAGTGTCCACGCGCGAAAGCTCGAGGAAGCGAATTACATCGCTTGCACGAAGTCATTCGAGGGACGTGTGCCCAAGACCGAGTATGGCATTACCCCCAGTGGAAGGCGCGCCCTCGAGCGCTATCTCGATCACATGGAAGCGCTCATTCGGGCGACGCGTGAGCGGTAACACGCGCGCCGTGTTCTCGTCTACTTACATATGAAACGAACGATCGTCGCTCCATCATCGTACAACGGCACCCACGTCGGTATCATCATGGACGGGAACGGGCGCTGGGCCGCCGCGCGCGGCCTCCCTCGGACGGCGGGTCATCGCGCCGGCGTCAGAGCCGCACGAAAGATTGTTGAAGCGGCGACGCGATCCAGCGTGTCCACGGTGACACTCTACGCATTCTCGTCGGACAACTGGAGCCGGCCGACGCCAGAAGTGGGCGCCCTCATGCGCTTGCTTCGACGGTCGCTGCTCACCGAGTCCAAGCGCTGCGTTGAAAACGGCGTTCGGCTCTCGATCGTCGGGCGGCGCGACAGGCTCCCGGCCTCACTCGTCGTCGCGATCCAGGAAGCGGAGGCGCTGACAGCTCACGGCCGCAACCTGCACCTCCGCGTCGCAATCGACTACTCGGCGCGCGAGTCGATCATGCAGGCGGCGACGCTCGCCGGTAATGAGCCGATGTCGCGCGAGAGATTCAGTCGGCTCCTCGCTCAGGTGAATCACGATCCCTTTCCAATCCGAGACGTCGATCTGTTGATCCGAACCGGTGGCGAGCAGCGATTGAGCGACTTCCTGCTCTGGGAGTGCGCCTACGCGGAGTTCTATTTCACCCGCTGCATGTGGCCGGAGTTCACCGAACACGAATTCCTCGTCGCGCTGAGCGAGTTCGAGCTGCGTGAACGCCGGTTTGGCGGCGTGCCGGCCCAAGCGGCGAGTTAACCGGACTCGTCTAGCGGCTGGACCACGGGCACCACAGATTCGCGAATGTCACCGCGCCCCTCGGCTTCGCGTCGCAACGCCCAGGGCTCGGCGCGTCGCCTTCCATCGCCGCTCGCTGGACGCGCTGTCGAGTTGCAGGCGCTCAGCGGTCTCCTCGCCGACGCCGACGCCGGCCGAGGTGGGACAATGTTCGTGGTCGGCGAGAGCGGGGTAGGCAAGACGCGCTTGGCGAGCGCCATCGTCGACCGTGCAACCGAACGAGGGTTCACCGTAGCGATCGGCCGCGCCTACCCCGTAGAGACCGGAATTCCGTACGCGGTCTTTTCCGACGCGATGGTTCCGATGCTGCGCACCATCGAACCGTCGGTGCTGACGCTGCTCACGCGCGGGGGAACGTCCGATCTCATTCAGCTGTTCCCCGCGCTCGACACGACGACGAGAACGTCGACGACGCCACGCGGCGACCCCGCGGAGCTCAAAGCACGGTTACTCTGGAATTTCGCCCAGTTCGTCTCGCGCTATTCGGCGAAGCGTCCCCTGCTGATCGTGCTCGAGAACCTACAATGGGCCGATAGCGCGTCGCTCGAGATGCTGCACTTCGCGGCCCGCCAGATCGCCGGCGATCGCGTACTCATCGTCGGCACGCACAACGACCCGGATCATCGGGTCAACAGTGCGCTACGGGCTACCGAACAGTCGCTACGCAATTTAGGAAACGCTCAACGCCTGCGACTCGGGCCGTTCTCGGTCGAGGCGACCAGTGAGTTGCTCGAGCGGATGTTCGACATTGACGCGACGCGGGTTGCTGAATTCGCCGAACGATTGCATCGATGGACCGGAGGGAATCCGTTCTTCATCGACGAGGCGATCAAGGCGCTGGTCGATGGCGGCCAGCTTCGTGAAGCGCACGGCGGATGGATCGGATGGGACGTCGAGGAGCTTCGTGTGCCGTCGACGATTCGCGATGCGGTGCTGACGCGCCTGGCCGATCTGTCGCCCGAAGCGCGGGCATTGGCCGACATCGCCGCCGTCCTCGGCACGCGCGCCACGCACGACGAGCTCGCGGCGGCGAGCTCGCTCGACGAAGACGCGCTCGTAGGCGTCGTGGACGAATTACGAGCCGTCGACGTCCTGACCGAGCGACAGGACGGAGATGAGATCGTATACGACTTCTCACATCCGCTGCTACAGGAAACATTGTATTCGGAGCTCGGGTTGGCGCGCGCGCGGACGCTGCACGGCGCAATCGCCGAAGCGCTCGAGCGATTGCATGGACCGCGCGCGATGGCGCATGCCGGCGAGCTGGCGTTCCACTATGCGCGCGGTGACACACGACGCCTCGCGGCCAAGGCAATTCAGTATCTCCGCGCGGCGGGCCGCGACGCGTCGGCAAAGTACGCGAATCGCGAGGCGGCGGATTACTTGAACGCCGCG
>DASYSU010000231.1:0-4686 GCA_036002925.1 Gemmatimonadaceae bacterium
CGTCGCACGATCGCTTCGACAGTCGCCGCCCCGCTACGCGCTCCGGCGGCGGTTGTCGCGTACCGCTCGACCGTCGCCGAGTTCGAGGCGAACGCTTCCCAGCACCCACGCTTTCCGCAGGCGCAAACCGGACCATTTGGATCGAACGACACGTGTCCCAGCTCGCCCGCGGTGTGGTTCTCTCCGCGAAGCACCTCGCCGCGATTGACGATGCCGACGCCCACGCCGTCGGAGATACTCACGTACGCGAAATTGTTGACCGGGCGAGTCTTCCCGTCGAACGACCAAAGGCGCGCAAGCGCGCAGGCAATCGGCGCGCTCTCGACATACACTGGCAATCCGGTGTGCTCTGCGATCGCGTCGCGTAAGGCGACGTCGCGCCATCCCAAGCGCGGTGCGTAAAGCACCTTGCCCGAACGACGGTCAACCATGCCGGGCACCACGATGCCGATGCCGCGACAACTCTCGATGTCCGTGCCGTCCGCCGCGCGCCCGCGGAGGATTGCCTCCAGCTTGAGAACGAGGAGTCCGGCAAGCTCGCGCGGCTCCGATGGCGTCTCGAACGTTTCGCGCGCCAACACGGTTCCACCGAAATCCGCCAGCGCTACCGACGTCCGGCCCGGACGAACGTCGACCGCGAGGGCGAGACGTCCGTGCGTGCGAACACGCAGAGCCATTGGCCACCGCCCGCGCGCCGCGGCCACGGTGCCCGTTTCTTCGATCTCGCCCGACACGAGCAGATCGCGAACGATTCCGGTGAGCGCCGCGCGGCGCACCTTCATCCGTCGCGCCAGCTCGGCACGTGAGATGGGCTGATGTTCGCGGATCATGTTGAGCACGATCTGCCGGTTCACCTCGCGGGGTGTGCCTCGCGTTGCGAGCCGGAAACTCCGGGTATTGATCTTCCTCATGTCGAGCCGACTCCAGCTGGTGCGAGCATTTGTAATCCTGAAAGACGAAGCGCGACCGCTCTCATTGGAGGGGCCGCGCCGGTAGATGTTCGGGGGAACTGCTGATCGTCTACTCGGATGATCGGACGCCGCCTCCAGAGGAAGTCGGTTGGTTCGCGAGTGCGTGACAAAGCATGTCGAGACGATTCATGCTCGCATGGTGCATCGCGCCGGCGGTTTCGTCAAGCGTTCGGTCGTCTCGTCCGGGTCACAACGGGTGGGTGTTGGTTATTCAGGTGGACCGATGTTGATGGCGGCGTCGGCGTAGGATAGGTTACAAGAATGCGGGCGTAATTCAGTTGGTAGAATGCCAGCTTCCCAAGCTGGACGTCGTGGGTTCGAGTCCCATCGCCCGCTCTGGCAGTTCTTAAACCATAAGATTTAGAGACGGCCTCTGCTCTTCGGAGTGGGGGCCGTTTCGCGTCCTTTGGCTCGAAAAAGTGGCCCCCAGCCTTTTTGGCGTGGGGGCCACTGCACGATCCGGTGGTCAGTCGGCGGATGGGAACTCACTGGCGATAAGCGACTTGCAAGTCACGCAGCAGAGACGTCGGCGAGACATTCGAACTCTCTAATGCCAGCCTACCGAGCTGGCGCTCTGGAGTCTTGCGAACGAACAACAGGCGGCCAAACGTCGCGCTTCATCGGATCCCGGTCACCGCGGTGGGTTGAGATCGTCAATCTGTCTTCAAGGTTGCTAGCGGGTCGACGCGCGCGGCACGGCGCGCGGGAATCCAACTCGCCAGCGCGGCGGCGGCGGCGAAGACGAGCGTCGCGAAGACATAGGTCGGTGGGTCCGTTATTGAGACTTCGAACAGAAGCGTGCGAAGGAATCGTGTGAGGACAATGGCGAACACCAGACCGACCGTGGTCCCAATCGCGGCGACTCGAAGTCCCTGACCAACCACCATGGCGACGATCGCGCGCGCATCCGCGCCGACCGCCATGCGGATCCCGATCTCTTTCGTTCGCTGCCCAACGAGCACGGCCATCACGCCGTAGATGCCAACCGCTGCCAGCGCGAGCGCGATGATCGAAAACAGACCCAGCAAGCCGCTCGAGAATCGTGCCGCCGCCGTTGCCGTCGCCGTACGCGTGGCCATCGTTTGCACATCGTACAGCGGATACGCCGGCGCCAGATCGTGAATCGCAGCCCGGAGTGGCGCCGTGAGCGGCGTCGGCTCGACCGCCGTCCGTATGAAAAGAATCATTCTGCTTTGCGGAGACTGAGCGTACGAAAGATAGAGCGTCGGCCCCGGGAGTGAATCAGGTCTGGTGTGCACGTCGCCGACGACGCCGATCACCTCCGCACCGCCATGAGCCTCATCGAAGCCTCCCATGCCAATCGCGACGCGCTTGCCTATCGGATTCTCACCCGGCCAGAACCTGCGCGCCGCGGCCTCGCTCACGAGCACTACACTCGGCGCACCGACGCGATCTGTCGACGCGAATATTCGGCCGCTCCTCAGCGGAACGCGCAGTACGTCGAACCAGCTCGCTGTCGCCCAGACGACACTCACGCTCGGCATGAGGGAAAAGTCGACCGCCGGACGGTCCATGAGACTGATCTTTGTGTAGCTGTTGGTTCCGGCCAATGGCGGCGAATCGCCGAGCGACGCAGCGGTGACGCCGGGGAGCCCCGACACGCGGTCGAGGAGCTGCGTGTAGAACAACGGGAGCGAGTCCCGTTTGATGGAGCCGCCCGGAAGCGCGAGACGCGCGGTGAGCACGTTTGTTCCGTCGAATCCCGGATCGATCTCGATCAGCTTGGTGAGACTGCGGATCATCAGCCCCGATCCAGCAAGGAGCACGATGGACAACGCGACCTCGGTGACCACCAAGAGCCATCGTCCTCGCAGGCCCCGTCCCTCGCGCTCGCCTCTGGCGCTCTTGAGCGCGCCAATGAGCGACGGATTCGTTGCGTTGATCGCTGGCGCGAGGCCAAACACGATCCCGACCGACAACGTGATTCCCGCAATGAATCGCAGCGCCTGCATGTCGAGATGAATCGAATCGAGGCCGATGATTCCCAATCCGATGACGCCGGCCCGCATCTGTACGGCGGCCGGATTCGCCGCAGCCAAGGCCTGCACCCCGAGCCACGCGACAGCGACGCCCAGTGCGCCTCCCGAGATTGCCAGCAACAAACTTTCGATGAGGAGCAGTCGAACGAGGCGGCCGCGCCCCGCGCCGATAGCGAGCCGAATGGCGATTTCGCGCCGCCGCGACTCGGCCCGGCCCACCAGAAGGTTGGCGACATTGACACAGGCAATCAGGAGAACGAATGCGACGGCGCCGAACAAGACGACGACCGAGCGTTTCACCGCGGGCGCAACTCGCGCGTCGTCGAGCGGTCGCGCAGCCGCTCCCATCGGCTTGGTGAATCGCTTGTCAGGAAACGTTCGATCGATCTGCGCGCCGAGGATCGTGACCGCCTTCCGCGCCTGGGTTTCTGTGATGCCGACCTTTCGGCGCGCCACCATCTCGTATGAGTGCGACGCGGGCTGGTCGAGCGCCGGGGCCGGCAAGGCCGTGATGGGAAGAAAAACATCGCCGCTCCCCCACAGTCCGCCGAACCCGGCCGGCATGACACCGATGACCGTGAACGGTTCGCGGTTGACGTCGATGACACGGCCCACGATCGCGGGATCCGCGGCGAACCGGCGTTGCCAAAGTGCCTCGGAGATAATCGTCTCGCGCGGCGCGTCCGGATGATCGTCGCTGGCCGAGAAGTTTCGGCCGCGTTCGACGCTTATGCCGAGCGTCGGCAGATAGCCCCGCGTGATCCACTCGCCGCGCACCCGCTCAGCCTCTCCGGCCGGGCCCGTCGAAATATTGAACTGCGCTTCGCTATATAGGGCGACATCGTCGAACACCGTTTGCGCTTGGCGAAACATCAGGTACTTCGGATAGGACCAGACGCCATCGTCTGTGCCCTTGCGCGTCGGCAGGTCGGGCGTCGTGAGGCTCACGTGCATCAAGCGGTCGGGCTCTCGATACGGCAGCGGACGAAGAATGAGTGCGTCGAGCGCGCTGAAGATCGCCGTCGTCGCGCCGATCGCCACGCCAAGCGTGAGCACGACCACAGCGGTAAACGCCGGAGCACGCCGGAGGGCGCGAGCCGCATAGCGTACGTCCTGCATCCAATCGTCGAGTCGTTCGCGCCGCTGCATGCGATCCTCCCGCTGGGTCACGGAGTGCTGAAGGTCTTGTCGGATGTCGTGGAGCGGTGCGCCGAGATTTCGGAGCGCCTGCTCGCGCGCTGCGTCGACGGACAGGCCGCGAGATATGAGATGTTCGATCTGCGCGTCGATGAACGCGTGGAGCTCGGCGTCGGCGTCGGCCCGAGCGCGCGCGTGTGACGAGAGTGGAAGGCCGAATAGGCGGCGAACGCCCGGCCGAATCCGGAAGTCGCGCATCGTCAGCTTCGCTTGGCGCCGAGGATTGACATCAGCGTGCCAGTGTCGGCGGCGAGCTGGGCGGACTCGGCGCGCAGATGGGCGCGGCCGTCGGTGGTCATTCGGTAGTAGCGCGCGCGGCGGCCATTCTTCGTTGTCCCCCATTCGCCAGCGACGAGCTTCTTCTCCTCCATGCGATGGAGGGCCTGGATGAGGGCCGGTCCATCGACGTCGAGCTGGCCGTCGGACCGCTCGCTGAGCCACGCAATGATCTCGAAGGCATGCATAGGCGTCCATGAGAGCGTCTTGAGGACCAGCACGTCGAGCGTCCCCCGGATCAA
>DASYSU010000232.1:0-5661 GCA_036002925.1 Gemmatimonadaceae bacterium
CGATCGTTACGAGGCCTCGCACGACGCTCTTGTGTCGACGCTCGACCAGCAAGTCCGGACATGACGCGATCCGCACCGGCGGCGGCACGTCGCGCCACGATCGTTCTCCTGCCCGGCGACGGGATTGGTCCTGAGGTCGTCTCGGCCGCGCGGTTAGTCCTCGACGCTACGGCAAGTCGCTTCGACCTGACGTTCGAGTTCTCTGAATCGCTCATCGGCGGCGCGGCGATCGACGCGACCGGCGTCGCGTTGCCCGATGAGACGATCGCGAGTTGCATGAGAGCCGACGCCGTACTGCTCGGCGCCGTCGGCGGCCCCGCGTGGGATGACCCTTCGGCGCGCGTGCGTCCCGAGCAAGGTCTGCTCGGCATTCGGGCGGCGCTCGGCGTGTTCGCCAACCTTCGACCGGTCAAGCCGTTTGCTCAGCTGTCATATGCGTCGCCGCTCCGGCCGGCCACGCTCAACGGTGTCGACCTCGTCGTCGTTCGCGAATTGACCGGTGGCATCTACTTCGGCGCGAAGGAGACCGTCGTCGTCGACGGCGGCGAACGAGCGAGCGATGTCTGCTCCTACTCGACTACGGAGATCGAGCGGATCGTGCGGGTCGCCGGAGAGCTGGCGCGCGGACGGCGTCGGCGCGTCACGTCGGTGGACAAGGCGAACGTGCTCGAGACGTCTCGCCTCTGGCGACGCGTAACGACTCGCGTCATGACCGACGAGTTCCCCGACGTTCGTCTCGACCACATGCTCGCCGATAGTTGCGCGATGCGACTCGTGCAACAGCCCGCCGACTTCGATGTGATCGTGACTGACAACCTGTTCGGCGACATTCTCACCGACGAGGCGGCCGTGCTCAGCGGATCGATCGGGTTGCTGCCGTCAGCGTCGCTCGGCGCACGCAAGGCCTCTGGGCGTCGCACCGGCCTCTATGAGCCAATCCATGGCTCTGCACCTGACATCGCCGGCCTTCAGCGGGCCAACCCGATCGGAACGATCCTGAGCGCCGCGCTGCTGCTTCGCTATTCGCTGAACTGGGACGCCGAAGCTCGAGCGATCGAAGATGCCGTACAGCAAACGATCGCCGAGGATTTGGTCACGGCCGATCTGGCCCGGCCGGGGTCGACGGCGGCGACGACGACAGCCGTCGCCGAGCGCGTCGCTGAGCTCATCGCCGCGCCGGCGACAGTGCTGCCCTAGACGGTCCGGCTCACGTCCACTTCAGATCCTGCTTCGATAGCGGCAAGGATCGCACTCGCTTTCCCGTCGCCATGAAGATCGCGCTGCATAGCGCCGGTACGACTGGCGGCAGCGCCGGTTCGCCCAAGCCCGTCGGCGGGAATTCGGTTACTCGGAAAGTCACTTCGACCGGCGGCGCTTGACGCAGACGCAGCAAGGGGAACGTGTTGAAGTTCGACTCGACTGCGCGGCCCTTGTCGATCGTGATTTCCTGCCCGAGCGCCTCCGCGATTCCGTCGAGCACCGCACCCTGCGCCTGACTCTCGGCCATACTCGCATTGATGATCTGGGAGCCGATGTCGCCGACGACCCAGACCTTGTCGACCTTGACCACTCCTTCCTTGCTCACGGTCGCCTGCACGACCTCGGCGAAGTAACCGCGATGACTGAAGTGGAAGGCGACGCCCATGCCCGTGCCCTTCGGGAGCGATTGCTTTCCCCACGCGGATTTTTCGGCGACCATCTCGAGCACTCCGCGCATGCGCGCGGCATCGACCGCCGCCCCGTCGTGCGGATTGGAAAGAAGATCCAAACGGAATTGCACGGGATCCTTCCCCGCCGCGTTGGCCAACTCGTCAATGAACGACTGCATGACGAACGCGATCGCGTTACTTCCCGGCGCGCGCAGCGGACCAGTCGGCACGCCGAGCGGCATCACTGAGACGTCGAGCGCGAAGTTGGGAATGTACGCCGCTGGAAACTCCGTCGCCGCAATGCCAGCACTCGATGCGAATCCGGTTCCTTCGCCGAACGACACGAAATGATCGCGCCACGCAACGAGCTTGCCCGATGCATCGACGCCACCGGTGAAATAGTGGAAACCCGCCGGCCGATAGAAATCGTGCTGCATGTCGTCTTCGCGTGTCCACAGCAGCTTGACTGGAACACCGGCCTGCTTCGCGATCGCCGCCGCCTCCACCATGTAGTCGTTGCTCAGACGACGACCAAACCCGCCACCGCTGCGCGTGATGTGAATTGTGATATCCGTCTCGGGAATGTTCAGCGTGCGCGCGACGAGCGCGCGACCACCCTGCGGCTGCTGCGTCGGCGACCAGATCTCGAGCTTGCCGTCCTTGAAGCTTGCCGTGGTGTTCTGCGGCTCGAGCGGTGCGTGCGCGATGAACGGATAGAAGTACTCGGCGTGAACAACTTTCGCCGCGCTCTTGAGCGCCGCGTCGACGTCTCCGTCCTTTCGAATCGAGCGTTGCGGCTGCTGCTTCGACAACTCGGCGGCGCGCGCCGCGAATGCGACGCTGCTCTGTTGAGCTGTCGGACCCTCGTCCCACGTCACCTTCAGTTGCTTTCGCGCTTGCTGCGCGAGCCACCAATTGTCGGCGATGATCGCGACCCCAGGCACCAGAGCGTTGAGCTGCGTGCTGCTCCCCTCGACCACGAACGCTTGCTTCACGCCCGGCTGTGCTTTGATCTCGTCGATGTTCGCGCTCACGACCTTGCCACCGAACACCGGGCACTTTACGTACGATGCGTAGAGCATGCCCGGCATTGTGATATCGATTCCGTACAGCGGCTTGCCCGTGACGATCGCATGGTTGTCGACGCCGCGGACCTTGGTGCCGATGATCTTGAACTGTTTGGGATCCTTGAGCTGAACCTTCTCGAGATCCGGCGCCTTGACCGTCGCTGCCTTGTCGAGCAACTGCCCGTAGGGAAGCGAACGTCCGCTCGCTCGGTGTGTCACCTTACCCGACGAGGTCTCGCATTCCGATTCGGCGACGCCCCACGTTTGCGCGGCCGCGGTGACGAGCATCGCACGCGCCGCTGCCCCGACGCGACGCATCGGCAGCCAATTGGTTGGAGTCGCCGTGCTGCCGCCCGCGCCTTGCCCCGTGAACTTTACCGTGTCGAGCGGCGCTTGCTCGATTCGAACATTCGCCCACTCGACGTCCAATTCGTCGGCGATGATCATCGGAAGCATGGTCTTTACGCCCTGACCGATCTCCGGATTCTTCGCGATGATCGTGACGATTCCATCTGGCGTCATCCGAATGAACGCGTTCGGCGCGAACTCGGCGGCTCCCGGAGTGCCCGGTGTCGCGGCAAATGCCTCGCCCGGATCGAGCACCCGCAGATAGCTGCCGAGTAACACGCCTCCGCCAGCCAATGCGGTGACGCGGAGGAATGATCGACGGTCGACGCGCGCGTTGGTATCCATGGTGGCGCCTCCTTAGGAGTTCGACTCGCCGGACCGCGAGCCCACCGTCGCCGGCATCTGCGCCGCCGTGTGGATCGCTTGCCGAATGCGCAAATACGTCGTACACCGACAGAGATTGCCGTTCATCGCGGTGTCGATCTCAGCGTCGGTCGGATTCGGGGTCTTTGCCAGCAACGCGGACGCCGACATCAACTGGCCCGCCTGACAGTAGCCGCACTGCGGCACGTCGACCTCTTCCCACGCGCGCTGCAACGGGTGCGTCCCGTCGGCGGATAGGCCCTCGATCGTGGTGATCTCCGCACCCGCGACGGTCGCCACGCGGCGCTGACACGAGCGGATTGCGGTGCCGTTCAGGTGAACCGTGCACGCACCGCATTGGGCGATACCGCACCCGAACTTCGTTCCCTTGAGGTCGAGGACGTCGCGCAACACCCAGAGTAGCGGCATGTCCGCTGGGACATCGACCGTCGTCGCCTTACCGTTCACCTTGAACGAGATCGCCATGGACCCACCCCTGGGCGTATGAGTTTTCTTTAATACAGATCCAATTACACCGTGTCGGGCGTTCGCACCGCGGGGACGCGGAGCGTTTCGCCGACGACCGTGTCGGCCATTGCCGCGGGCTCCGGCTTGTCGAAGTCCCCTTCCCATCGCGCCATGACGACCGTCGCCAGACAATTACCCACCACGTTCAGCGATGTGCGCGCCATGTCCATCAATGCGTCCACTCCAAGAATGACCGCGACCGCCTGTAGCGGCAAGCCGAACTGGGCCAGCGCACCCGACAGTATGACGAGGGAGGCCCGCGGGACCGCCGCGACACCCTTACTGGTGAGCATGAGCGTCAGCATCATCACGAGTTGGGTCGAGATCGGCATGTCGATTCCGGCCGCTTGCGCCACGAACACCGAAGCGAGCGCCAAATACAGCGTGCTGCCGTCGAGGTTGAACGAATACCCGGTGGGGAGCACGAACGCGACGATGCGCCGCGGAACGCCCATCTGCTCCATGCGTTCGAGCGCCAAGGGCAACGCTGCTTCGGATGACGCCGTCGTGAACGCGATCAGCCACGGCTCGCGCACCGCCCGAACGAAGCGGCGGATCGGCACACGGAAGGTGAGTGCGATCGGAATGAACACGAAGACCACAAAGACGATCAGCGCGGCGTAAAGCGTCCCCACGAGCAGCCCGAGGTTTCGAAGAATACCAAGCCCGCCCTTGGATACCGTCACGGCGATGGCAGCCCCGATCCCGATCGGAGCGTAGCCCATCACGATCGCAACGAACTTGAACATCACCTCAGAGAGGCTCTCACACGCACTCAGCATGAAGGTCTTGCTTGGACCATGCACCTTCGACAGCGCGACGGCGAAAATGATCGCGAAGAACACGATCTGGAGCACTTCGTTCTTGCTCGCCGCCTCGAAGAAGCTCTGCGGAACGGTGTGTTCAAGCACGCCGGTGAGCGTGGTGTGCGTCGCCGCGTACTCGGCTCCCTCTTTGGCCGACGCCGCGCCGAGGTCGACTCCCCGACCGGGCTTTACCAGATTCACAGCGATCAAGCCGACCGCGAGAGCGAGGGTCGTCACCACCTCGAAGTAGATGATCGACCGCATGGCCAAACGTCCGACGCGCTTCATGTCGTCGCCGTGCCCCGCGATGCCCACCACCAACGTGGCGAACAAGAGTGGAACGATCAGCGACTTGATCATCCGCAAGAACACGGTCGATAGGACGTTCAGATCTGAAGCGGCCCATCCGCCGTGCATCTCGCGCTCGGCGTCGGGGAATCCCCACCCGATGACGATGCCGAGTACCATCGCGATGACGATCCACTGCGACAGCGTGATGCGACGAAGGAACGACTTCCGCTGCTCAGTCGTCGGATCGGGCTGTTCCGCCTGCTGTCCCGCCAAACTCACCGTGTACTCCCTCCCTCAGCCGCGCGCCGGCGTAGCGTCGAATGCGTGTAGCCGTACGTAAAATAGATGACGAGCCCGACGACGAGCCAAATCCCGAAACGAATCCAGGTGACTCCGGGCAGCTGCACCATCAGATATACGCACGCGACGATGGAAATGAGGGGCGTGAGCGGTACCCAGGGCACTCGGAATGGACGTGGCCGCTCGGGATCGATGCGTCGAAGGAAGATCACCCCGGCCGACACCAGCACAAACGCGAACAGCGTTCCGATGTTCGTGAGGTCTACCACTTCGGCGATGTTGGCGAACGCCGCGAACGCGGCCACGAAC
>DASYSU010000233.1:0-16278 GCA_036002925.1 Gemmatimonadaceae bacterium
ATCCAGGTCGTGTTGCGTCAAAGCCCCGAGGTCGATTTCGTGTCGGGTGCGACGCAGAGCACGAACGCGTTCTATTATGCGGTCATCGCGGCGCTGAAGAAGGCGAAGTGACCGACTACGTCCGCACCATCGCGTCGATGGGGACGGTCGTCACGGTGCACATCGTTGGCTCCGGCGCGGATTCCGCTCGCCGTGTGGAAAGCGCAGCGACTGCCCTCGCGTGGTTCGAAGAGGTCGAACGCGTCTGCTCGCGGTTCGACCCGAACAGTGAGCTCAGTCGGTTGTCCACGCAGATCGGCGTCCGCGTCGCGGTGAGCGACCTGTTGTTCCAGACGGTGCGCTTCGCGATCGCCGTGGCTGAGGAAAGCGGAGGAGCTTTTGATCCGACGCTGGGGCTCGAGCTCGAGGCGCGCGGGTTCAATCGTGAGTATCGGAGTGGCGCCATTGTACGCTCGACACTCGAGCGCGACGATAACGCGAGTTATCGCGACGTCGAGTTGGATGTCGTTCGAAAGACTATCATGCTCGCGCGGCCGCTGTTGCTCGACCTCGGTGGCGTGGCGAAAGGGCTCGCCGTCGACATGGCGGCGCGTGAGCTCGAGCGACGTTCGTTCGAGAATTTTGCCATCGATGCCGGCGGCGACCTGTACCTCTCTGGACGCAACGCGAACAGCGAGCCATGGTCCGTTGGCATACGGCATCCGCGTCACGAAGGCGAATTATACGAGACGCTTCGTGTATCGAATGCGGCTGTATGCACCTCGGGCGACTATGAGCAACACGCC
The DNA here is from genome assembly GCA_036002925.1 of Gemmatimonadaceae bacterium. GTDB lineage: Bacteria > Gemmatimonadota > Gemmatimonadetes > Gemmatimonadales > Gemmatimonadaceae > JAQBQB01. Next base: position 786 of record DASYSU010000233.1, read on the forward strand.
CCCAACCAAAACGCCGAGCATCATATCATCGACCCGCGGACGAAATCATCGGCGGTGGGTGCGGCTAGCGTGACCGTTCTCGCGCCATCGGCCATGGTGGCCGACGCACTCGCGACCGCGGCGTTCGTCATTGGCCCTTCCGCTGGCGTCGATTGGTTGGAGCGTCACGGCGTTGATGGTGTGATGATCACACCGTCGCTCGAGCGGTTGGCAACGCGCGGGATGCGCGCCGAATATTGCGCGGAACGTCGCGCGTCGCCCGATTCTGTTTCGTGACGCTCAGTCGGTTTTTTCGCACGCCGAAAGGTCTGACCCTGATTGCTCTCGGAATGCTGGCGGTGCTCGCCGGCTCGGGCGCGGGATGGACTGTCGTCGGTCCCAGAATCGTCGCCGCGGCGTTGCCCTCGATGCTGATCGATGCCGCGATTCTGCATCGCATCAAGCGCAAATGGGTATTTCCGAGCGGCGCGCTGTTGACCGGGTTGATCGTCGCGATGATCCTGAGCCCGCGAGAGCCGTGGTACGTCGAAACGATCACGTCGATGATCGGTGTACTCAGTAAGTACGTAGTGCGATTCCGCACGGCCAACGTGTTCAACCCTGCGGCGCTCGCTCTCATCGTGACGTTCTACGTATTCCACACGGCGCAGAGTTGGTGGGGTGCTTTGCCCGAGCTGCCGCCGATTGCGTTGGTCGTCCTCCTGACGGCGGGCGCGTTCATCGTGTACAAGGTCAACAAGATTCCAGCGACGCTCGCGTTCCTCGGCGCCTACTACGCGCTCGCGACGATCTCGGCGTTCGCCGGAGACCCGAGACGTGTCGCCGCGCTGTATCGTGAGCCTGATCTGCACGCGGCGCTGTACTTCGCGTTCTTCATGGTCACCGATCCGCCGACTTCGCCTCCCAGGTATCGCGATCAGCTCGTGTTCGGCGCAATCGTGGCGCTCGCAAGCTTTGCGGCGTTCGAAGTGATTGGTGCCGCGTATTTCCTCCTCGCCGGGCTCCTAGTGGCGAACGCGTGGGAGGGGTGGCGACGGGTGAGATCGCGCGCGCACACCCGGCAAGCCTTCCCGCAAACTTCCCGGTAAACTTTGCCGTGGCGCGCGACGGGTCCGCCCGTACATTGTAAATCGTGCGTGGTCGGCAACGTGGCTGCCACCGCGGTGACGGACCGTCCGCCCACTTGTCTTGTGGGCCCAAGCCGAATGCCCTTGGATCGATCCCCGATCAATCACGAGAGCTACTGGGCTTCCTCGGAGGGTCGCGCACGCACCGTGATCGATGACCGCGGCGTCGAGTGGGAGGTCTACGATGAGGGGACGTGGTCCATCGCCCTCGCGCTCGACTGGGACATGCTTCCGCAAACATCGAATCCCGGTTTGCTGTTCGTGTCGGAGGCCGGACGCCGCAGACTGTGGCCGTGCCCCGACGCATGGAAGGCAATGACCGATTCCGATCTACTCGGTCTCCTCGCTCAAGCGAAGGCAATCACCTAGCGCGAGGCACACCCCCGTCGCGCGTTGTAGCGACTCGAGAAAGAGGCGCACGGGCGCTAGCGCCCGTGCGTCTCCCGATCATCTATCCCGCGAGTACGTCGCGAAGCGCATCGAACCGCTCCGACCATTCCTCCTTCAGACGCTCGCCTGTTTCGCGGTCGGGGAGTTTCGTGTGCTCGATCGCCACGGAGCTCTTCGATTCACCCTTGGAGAAGAACCCGACGGCGACGATTCCGCCGTCCGGCCAACCGAGGCGTATCGACTTCGGTCGTGTCGCCTTGCGTACCCTCACGCCGGGCTCGCGCAACCACGCCTGACGGGCGCGCGCATCGGTCCACGCGTCGAAGAGCGTGGTGACTGGTACGTTGTATGTTCGTGATTTAGAGATCTGGAACGTGCCGTTGCGCTGTTGCCCTCGAGCGCGGAGTCCTTTGATGCGCTCGTAGCCAACCGCCACAGTCTGCGACCACCAGCCGTCGGTCTTGTACTTCTCGTGCACCAGTTTCGCAATCTCGGTGTGAGACATCTTGTCGGCGCCATAATGATCGAGCGCACCCACCCAGCGCTTCCAGGTGCAGCCGGTCTTCTCCTTCAGCTTCTCATCGCTCATGCCGGCGATCGCGGCGAATTCTTTCGGGTCCGGCGCTGAAAGAGCCTGTGACATCGTCGCCGATGGGCGCGCGGAACTCGGCCTTGGTTTTTGGATTAGTTGAGCGCGGGCGGCGGTGTAGGCTTCACCCGTCTTCTTCATGCGAGCGCGAACGAGGCGCTTGAAATCTTTCTGCCGAGGCATCGTCGAATCTCCTTTGGATGCACCACGGGTGACTCCCCAGCAGTGCGCCCGAGGCGACACAAAGGATCGACGACACGAATCCGGGAGTCTGCCCCCCTTTGCCTCGCATTCGACTCCGGCTGGGGCGGAGCCTTCTGAGGTTGGGCGCGGATCGGCGCCGCAATCACGATGTCAAATTTCGTCCGCGACGTCAAGCCATACAATTCCGCGATATATTGAGGCGCATGCGCTCGATCCTACTCATCGACCACGGCTCGGTCCGCGACGAAGCGAATCAGATGCTCGCCGCCGCCGCGGACCTGCTGCAACAAACGGTCGGCGACGCCGCACTCGTCCGTTACGCCCACATGGAGCTCGCTGAACCGACGATCGCCCAGGGATTCGCCGAGTGCGTGCGGGCCGGCGCGACGGAAGTGATCGCGTTCCCCTACATGCTGTCGCCGGGCAAGCACGTCACACGCGACGTCCCACGTCTCGTCGCGGAGGCGGCGCGCGAATTCCCCGACGTCGCATATCGCGTCACCGAAGCGTTTGGCGTCCACGAGAAGCTCGCCGAGCTGATCGCGCTGCGGACCGGCATCGACATTCCGGTCCGCGCCGGGTCATAAGCGTCTCACTTTCGCGTCCATGTCTAACGAGCTCTCGGTGTCCATGTCTCATCCGCCGCTGACGACGCTGTCCGACGACGAGGCCGCGTTCCGAGACGCGGTCAAGGGATTTGCCAACGAAGACGTTCGTCCTCGCGTGCAACAGATGGAGCGCGACGGCAAGCTCGATCCCGCGCTCATCAAGAAGTTTTTTGAAATGGGGTTGATGGGCATCGAAGTCCCCGAAGAATTCGGCGGCGCCGATGGCTCGCTCTTCCTGGTCGCTCTCGGCGTCGAAGAGATCAGCAAAGTCGATCCCGCCGCCGCGATTCTGATGGACGTGCAGAACACCCTCGCCAACTATCCGATTCGCACGTACGGCAGCGACTACATCAAGTCGACCTACCTTCCGCAACTGACCGCGGACAAGGTCGGCGCGTACGCGCTCTCGGAACCGTCGTCAGGCTCCGACGCGTTCGGTATGCAAGCGCGCGCCGAGAAGCGCGGTGATCGTTGGATCCTCAACGGTCGCAAGATGTGGATCACGAACGGCGCCGAAGCACAGATCTATGTGGTCTTCGCCAACGCCAATCCGTCGGCCGGATACAAAGGGATCACAGCCTTCGTCGTCGAGCGCGGCTTCAAGGGCTTTGCGGTCGGCAAGAAGGAAGACAAGCTCGGCATTCGCGCGTCGAGCACTACGGAGCTCATCCTCGACGACGTCGAGGTTCCCAACGACAACGTGCTCGGTCCGGTCGGTCAAGGTTACAAGATCGCCATCGAGACCTTGAACGAGGGTCGGGTCGGCATCGGCGCGCAGATGATCGGCGTCGCGGCCGGCGCGCTACACGCAGCGACCGAATATGTGAAGGATCGATCGCAGTTCGGGAAGAAGCTGGCGGAGTTTCAAGGAATTCAATTTCAGCTCGCGCAAGCGGGGACGGAGCTCGAGGCCGCGCGGCTCATGGTGTACAACGCCGCGCGGCTCAAGGATTCCGGCAAAGACATCGCGATGGAAGGCGCGATGGCCAAGCTCTTCTCGTCGCAGGTCGCGGAGCGAGTGACGTCGATCTCGCTCGAGCTCTTTGGCGGCTACGGATACACGAAGGACTACCCCGCCGAGAAATTCTATCGCGACGCGAAGATTGGCGCGATCTATGAGGGGACGAGCAACATGCAACTCCAGACGATTGCGAAGGCGATGCTGAAATAACGGTGGAACGGTGAAAGCGATTCGAGTTCACGAAACCGGGGGGCCGGAGGTACTCACCTTCGACGAGTTGGCCGACCCGACACCGGGTCCGTCTGAATTGCTGATCGACATCGAAGCGATCGGCGTCAACTTCATCGAGATCTATCAGCGCGCCGGACTGTATCCCCGGCCGCTGCCGTTGACACTCGGCGCCGAAGCCGCTGGAATCGTCCGGTCGGTGGGCTCGAACGTGAGCGACTTCAAGCCCGGCGATCGCGTCGTGTCTCAGCGCGTCAAAGGCGCGTACGCCAATCGCGGCGTCGTCGCGGCGGAGTATACCGTCCGCATTCCCGACGGTGTGACCACCAAGCAAGCCGCCGCCGTGTGGCTTCAAGGTTTGACGGCGCACTACCTCACTACGTCCCTCTTTCCACTCAATGCAAGCTCGAAGGCGCTGCTTCACGCCGCGGCCGGCGGCGTTGGTCTGCTCCTCTGCCAGATAGCGAAAAAGCGCGGCGCGTTCGTCATCGGCACGGCGTCGACCGAGGAGAAACGACAGCTCGCACGCGCCGCCGGCGCTGACGAGATGATCGACTATACCACCGAGGACTTCGCCGCCGTCACGCGACGCATCACCGGCAACGCCGGCGTGGATGTGGTGTATGACTCGGTTGGAAAGACGACGTTCGACAAATCGCTCGACTCACTGGCGAGGCGCGGCATGATGGCTTTGTTCGGCCAGTCGAGCGGACCCGTCCCGCCGTTCGACCCGCAAATTTTGAATCGGAAGGGCTCATTGTTTCTCACTCGCCCAAAGCTCGACGATTACGTCGCGACTCGCGACGAGCTGCTCGCGCGTTCGAGCGAGTTGTTCGCCTGGGTTCGCTCGGGCGAGCTGTCGGTGCGGATCGGCGCCGAGTTCCCGCTCGAGCAAGCGGCTGAGGCGCACCGAGCGCTCGCGGCTCGCAAAACGACGGGCAAGGTGCTGCTCATCCCGGGAGCCGCATGAAACTTTCGACTTGTCTGCCCTTGGTGTGTGCACTTGGCATCGCGCCGTGGGCTGTACGCGCGCAGACCAGACAAGCCGTGGTGCGCGTCTTCGTCGTCGACTCGTCCGGTTCGGCGGTCACCGGCGCGGAGCTCGCGATTCTGCGCGGGCTGAATGGGGTCATCGCGCACGGAGCCACTGACCAGTACGGCCGGGCCTCCCTGCGCTTCGCGGCCGAGCCGGGTGATTACGATATCGTCATACGCAAGCTTGGCTACCCGCGAAGCGATCGGTTCTTCGAGGTCGACTCGCGAGACACGACCGCGCTGTCGATCGTCATCCCGTCGCCGACGCCGCGGTCGCTCGCCGCCGTGAAGGTTACGGCAAAGGAAGATCTCAAGACTCGAGTCTACTCGATCGATGCCGACGCGATCGCGGCGAGCAAGCGCCCGTTGTTCAACGCGTGGGACATCGTGACCAAGCTTCGGCCCGACATGATGGGAGGGCGCGCCACGCCATGCGCCAATGAGAGGCTCAATCTCTGGGTGAACGGATCCCGCATCCGATACGTTCCGACAAATGACATGGCCGTGGCTCGTGAGCACATCTCGCGACGTCAGGCGGTGACGGGCGCCTACGATATCCTGTTCGCGTTGTACGAAATTCAGCCCGAGCACATTGCAGAGATGCGCTTCCGCGACTGCTTCGACACGACGGTTCCGGATGTCGGCGGAACGAATGCTCTCTTCGTCGTGCTCAAGCCGGGCGTCGTATACGAGGCTGGCGTCGGGAGCTTCGTCGCCGACAAGTGGCCGCCGGAGTAGGCAAGAGTAGACCGCCGCGCCGATCGAGTGCAGGTTGTTGTGCACCGATCACTCCGAGATGACGATGACCGACGAGCGCGACGACGAACGTGACCATCCGCTGACGCGAAGAACCTTTATCGGCGCGTCTGTCGCGGGCGCGATCGCGGTAAAGCACGGCCGTTTCGCGTCTCGCGCCGATGCAACGCCGCCGCTGCAGACTCCGTCCTTTGCGCTCGAGGAGTTGACGATCGACGAACTGCAGTCCCGGATGCGATCCGGAAGCGAGTCGTCGGCGTCGCTGGCGCGACAATACCTCGACCACATCGACGCGACCGACCAGCGCGGGCCGGCAATCAACGCGGTGATCGAGCTCAATCCCGACGCCATGGCAATCGCCGCGCAACTCGACGCTGAGCGAAAGGCCGGCAAGATTCGCGGGCCGCTGCACGGAATCCCAGTGTTGATCAAGGACAACATCGACACCGCCGACAAAATGCACACGACGGCCGGCTCGCTTGCGCTCGCCGACAACATCGCCGCCAAGGATTCGTTTGTCGCCGAGCGATTGCGTGCTGCGGGAGCCCTCATCCTCGGGAAGACGAACCTCAGCGAGTGGGCCAACTTTCGCTCGACACATTCGACGAGCGGCTGGAGTGGCCGTGGCGGCCAGACGCGCAATCCGTACGCGCTCGATCGCACGCCGTCGGGATCGAGCTCCGGATCCGGATCCGCGGCGGCCGCCAGTTATTGCGCGGTCGCGATCGGAACGGAGACGGACGGCTCGGTGACATCGCCGGCCGCCGCCGCCGGTTTGGCCGGCATCAAACCGACGGTCGGTCTCATCGGCCGATCGGGAATCGTTCCCATTGCGCACAGTCAAGACACCGCAGGCCCAATGGCGCGAACGGTCCGCGACGCCGCCATTTTGCTCGGCGCATTGACGGGCGTCGATCCGCGCGATGCCGCGACGCGCGCGGGCACAAGGCGCGCGCTGACCGACTACACGACGGGCCTCGATCGCAGCGCGTTACGCGGCGCGCGCATTGGCGTGGCGCGCAAACGCTACGCCGGCTATCACGTTGAGACCGACAAGCTGCTCGACGCCGCGCTCGATCTGATGAAACAGCACGGCGCGACGATCGTCGACCCGGCCGACATCGTGACGGCGGGCAAGACGGACGACTCCGAGTTCGACTTACTGCTCTACGAGTTCAAGACCGACCTCGACACGTATCTCGGTCAACTCGCGCCAGGCGTCGCTGTTCACTCGTTAGCCGACGTCATCGCGTTCAACACGAAGAATGCCGGACGCGAGCTGCGTTACTTCGGACAGGAGATCATGGAACAGGCGCAGAAGAAGGGTCCGCTCACGGAGAAGAAGTATCGCGATGAGCTCGCGAACAACCGATTACTCATGGGCGCGAAGGGCATCGACGCAACGATCACGAAGCACAAGCTCGACGCGCTCGTCGCTCCGACGCAGGGACCGGCGGGGTTGATCGATCTCGTCAACGGCGACCCGGGCGGCGGCGGTTCGTTTACGTCCCCGGCCGCGGTCGCGGGCTATCCACACGTCACGGTGCCGATGGGGTTCGTGCGCGGACTACCTGTTGGTTTGTCCTTCGTTGGTCGCGCGTGGAGCGAGGCGACGCTACTCAAGCTCGCATATGCGTTCGAGCAAGCCGCACCGGCCCGCAAGAAGCCGACGTACGCTGCAACGGTCGACGTGGGCGATACACGGCGCGGTTCGTGAGTGCGGCGTTACTCCGACTTCGGCGTCGACGTGCGGAGCACGGGTAGTAGACTGTTGTAATCATCGGTCCAGCGGTGCAAGCGCGGTGGAATCGTGATCGCCTGTCGCGCGCTCGCCACGCTTGCTTCCGACAAGAACGTCTCGTTCGCCGTGACGAGCACCCAGTCGGAGCTGTCGAGATCGAGCGGTGTGTCGTCATCGGAGCTGATGAATGCGGTCTTGAACCCGGCGTGCTCGGCGAGCTGCTCGACCACCGGTGCCAGATCGAGAAATCGATTCGATACGTGAAACGCGACGATGCCGCTGGGTTGCAGGTGTCGGCGGTACAGGCCGAGTGCTTGCGTGGTGAGTAGATGGACCGGAATCGCGTCGCCCGAGAACGCGTCGATCACGAGCACGTCGTAGCGCTGCGGAGCCTCGGACGCGAGCGATAGCCGAGCGTCTCCCATGACGATTTCGATCGTGGCGCGCGAGTCGCGGAGATACCTGAACACATTCTCCGCGATCCGCTCGACCGCCGGGTTCAACTCGTAAAAGCGAAACACGTCGCCGGGCTGCCCGTACGCGGCGAGCGTGCCGGTTCCTAGCCCGATCACCCCCACACGCCTCGGACGTGCCGCACAGCAGAGGTCGAGCGCGAGTCCTACGCCCGACGGATGACCGTAATACGTCGTCGGGCTGTGGCCGAGCGTTGTGCTGAAGACCTGTTGTCCGTGTTCGATCACTCCATTGTACAACGTGCGGACCGCGGCGTGATACCGAGCGTCATCGACTTGCGTCACATGGAGCGAGCCGTAAAAATTGCGAACCCTGAGTATCGAGTTCACGCGATCCGCTCTCACCTGTAGGATCGCGAGCGCGCCCATCACCGCGGCGACCGCGAGCCAAAACCCACGCGCAATCCAGCCAGTGGCCCAAGTGACCGCGAACGCGAGAAGCGCCGCGAATATGAGTCCGAGCACGAGCTCGTAGTTTCCCGAGAGGGCCGTCGGCGCCACGACGCCGACCAACATCGCGCCGAGTGCTCCGCCCGCGGCAACGTAAAAATAGAATGCCGTGAGGTGACGCGGCGCGGGGCGGCGGCGATACACCTCCGAGTGGAAGAACAAACATTGCAGAAACAGTGAGACCGTGAACGCCGTGATGAGAACGGCGCGCGGCACCTCCAAATCACCCTTGTGCAAGTAGTAGCCAGCCGTCACGAGCGACGCGATGTAGAGCGTCACGACCAACCATCGCGGATGCCAACGGCCGCCGCTGAACGCAACGACAAAACTCAACAGATAGGCGATGAGGGGAATGACCCACAACAGCGGGATCGTGGCGACGTTTTGACTGAGATGGTTCGTCACGGCCGACAACAACAGCGATCCGCACGCGGCCAAGAGAACCCACAGGATTCGATCGCGCACCGTGGTTCGCGCTGACTGCGTCGTGTCGTCAGCCACCGGCGCCGCGTGCAGCAGTGGTGCGCGCCGCACCGAGTACGCGATCACCGCGCAGAGTGCTGCCAGGACGGCGAATCCGAGCACTACGCCCGTCGCTTGCTCGCGGAGGCTCGACCGCGGCTCGATGAGCCAGGGATAGACGATCAGCGCCGACATCGAGCCGACGTTCGAGATCGCGAACAGTCGATAGGGCTGTGGAATCGACGGCGTTATCTCGTCCGTGTTCGCGTGCCGATGCGTGATCCAGCGCGAGTACCACGCTTGCAGGAGCGGACTCGTCGCCGACAGGGTGACGAACGGAAGGCCAATGAGTAGCGCCAGCAGCCAGAGGACGCTGGCGATCGGATGCGCGGGATTGGCGCGCAGATCGGGACTGATGCCTCGCGACAGCTGTGCGATCGACGCCGCGAGCAGGGCGATGTAGACAACAGCTTGCGCGCGCGAGCCGGCGCGCGTGATCAGTCCATGCGCGATGAGATAGCCGAGTAAGAGCGCGCACTGAAAGAACACGAGGCAGGTCGTCCATACGGCGGCCGACCCGCCAAGCAGCGGAAGCAAACGCTTCCCCGCCATCGGCTCGACGAGAAAGAGCAGTGAGCTGCTCAGGAAGATCGCGACGGCGTACAGGAGCGTGGCGGCGCGCATGCGAAGTGGTGAGCGGGTTGGGTTGCAGCCCAATATACCGCGACGCGAACCTGGCTCCCGGTTCGAATCGCGCGCTACCTCTTGTGCTTCTACAAGAGTCGCTATATTGTGTCCTGTAGAAGCGATAGGGGACTCTCATGGACGACAAGCTCGACCTGCCGCAAGGCACGCTGGACCTGCTCATTCTCAAATCCTTATCACTCGGTCCGCAGCACGGCTGGGCGATTTCCGAGCGGATACATCAGGTCTCGCGCACGACACTGCAGATCCCGCAGGGATCCCTCTACCCCGCGCTTCACCGCCTCGAGCGACGCGGCTGGATCAAAGCCGAGTGGGGCGCGTCCGACAACAATCGGCGGGCCAAGTTCTACGAGCTCACACGCAGCGGACGAAAACAACTCGACGCCGAGACCGACGCGTGGCAGCGTCTCACGACCGCGGTCTCCCTCGTCCTCGACATGGGGTGACGAATGTTCGGCGAATTCTGGAATGACCTGCGCTATCGTGCTCGCGCGATCTTTCGGCGCGACGCAGTCGAACGGGAGCTCGACGAGGAGCTACGCTTGCATCTCGAGCACGAAACGGAGAAGCACGCGCGCGACGGAATGACGCCCGAACAGGCATTGCGTCGAGCGCGCCTCGCTTTTGGTGGGGTCGATCGAATCAAGGACGATGCGCGCGACGCGCGCGGCGTCTCGCTCGTCGAGCATGTCATTCAAGACGTGCGCTACGCCCTTCGCGGTTTGCGCGCGCGGCCGATGTTCACGGCAGCCGTCGTCGTCACGCTGGCAGTCGGCGTCGGCGTCAACACCGCGATGTTCGGCATTCTCGATCGGACGTTTCTTCGGCCACCGCGATACCTGATCGAGCCCGGGAGCGTGAATCGCGTCTACGTCGAATGGCTGCGCCCCGACGGCAAGCGAGCGTTCGATCGCAACCTCGCGTACAAGACCTACACCGATCTCGCGAGATGGAATCGTTCGCTTGCGGAACTCGCGGCGTTCGCCTACCGCAGGATGGCGGTGGGCGATGGTGAAGAAACGCAGCCGCTGGCCATCGGTCTCGTCAGCGCGTCGTTCTTCGACTTTTTCGATGCGCGACCAGTGCTTGGCCGATTCTTTGGATCTCAGGAAGATTCGCTTCCGACCGGACGCGCAGTTGCCGTGCTGAGCCACGGCTTCTGGCAATCGCGATATGCGGGGCGCCAGGACGTTCTCGGAAGCACGCTCAGAATTGGCAAGGCGATGTTCACGGTGATCGGTGTCGCCCCGCCGGGATTCGAGGGCACGAGCGACGACCGCGCACCGGTGGCATTCGTACCCATCACGGCGTTCGCGGCGACGATCGATCCCTCATTCTACAAGAATTACGGCTGGAGTTGGCTCGAGGTGTTGGTCCGACGGAAGCCGGGAGTGACTGTCGGCGCGGCGTCCGCGGATCTGACCAACGCTTACGTGTTGAGCTGGAATGCCGAGCGCGTGCTCGAGCGGGATTTGCCTGCGGCGAGCGTGGTACGTCCGATTGCCGTCGCGGGGCCAATCCAGCTTGCTCGCGGCCCGATGGCCGGACCGGAGACCAAAGTCGCGGTGTGGATCGGCGCCGTTGCGGTCGTCGTTCTGCTCATCGCCTGCGCGAATGTCGCGAACCTTCTTCTCGCTCGCGCGCTCCGGCGCCGACGCGAGATGGCGGTTCGTCGAGCGATCGGCGGAACGCGCGGACGCCTCGTCCAACAAATCATGACGGAGGCCCTCGTGCTCGCGGCACTCGGGAGCCTTTCCGGATTGTTCGGTGCACAGCTGGCCGGTGGGGGACTGCGAAAACTTCTCGTCGACACGAACGATCCGTGGCCGATCGTCACCGATGAACGCACGCTCGCCTTCGCTTGCATCCTCACGCTCGTCAGCGCGTTACTCGCGGGATTGCTTCCCGCACTGCATGCCGGCGGCGAGGATCTCGCCGGCTCGCTCAAAGCCGGAACACGCGAGGGATCGTATCGTCAGTCCCGCGTCCGCACCACGCTATTGCTGCTGCAGACCGCGCTTTCGGTCGTGCTTCTGGTCGGCGCTGCATTGTTCGTTCGCAGCTTGCAGCAGGTTCGCGCGCTTCCGCTCGGCTACGACGTCGACCATTTGGTGTACGTCGAGATGTCGATGCGCGGTGTCTCATTGAATGCGACTGAATCCGGAGCGCTGGCCGCTCGCCTGCTCGCCGAGTCCCGTGCGATTCCCGGTGTTCGGAACGCGACGCTCATCGAGTCGGTGCCGTTCTACTCGAGCGAAGGCCGCGGCTTCCACGTGGCGGGCATCGATTCCGTCCGAAAGCTCGGTCGGTTCGAATTGCAAGCCGGCTCGCCTGAATACTTCGCGACGACCGGTACGCGAATTGTTCGCGGCCGCGCGTTCACGGCTGAGGATCGCGCGGGAACGCCGTTGGTGGCCGTCGTGAGCGACGCGATGGCGAAGGTCCTGTGGAAGGATGAGAATCCGATCGGCAAGTGCTTTCGGATCGGCCAAGATACGACGCCCTGCACCACCGTCATCGGTGTCGCGGAGAACATGAAGGCGCGCAATCTCACCGGCCAACCCGAATTCATGTACTACTTACCCATGGCGCAGTACGTTGCGACACTCGGACAGCCGTCGATGTTGGCGTTGTTCGTCCGCGTGGAGGGTCGGCCGGAGAGTTTCGTGGAAGCAACGCGGTCACGGCTTCAACGTTTGCTGCCGGCTCCGGCTTACGTCACGACTCGTCCGTTTCATCAGATCGTGGATCCAGAGATGCGATCGTGGACGACTGGCGCCCGAATGTTCCTCGCGTTCGGCGCCATGGCACTCGCTCTGGCGGGGATCGGACTCTACGCCGTGATCTCATTCGCGGTCGCCCAGCGGACGCAGGAACTGGGCGTCCGGATCGCCCTCGGCGCAAGCGCCGTCGATCTGTTACGTCTCGTCGTTGGCGAAGGCGTCCGCGTCACGCTCGGTGGCGTTGCGATCGGCACTGTAATCGCTTTCGTCGCCGGCAAGGGCATCGACAGTCTGCTGTTCGGCGTCTCATCGCGCGAGCCGTTGGTTTACGCGATTGTTGCGTCCGTATTGATCGGCGTGGGCATTCTCGCCAGCGCGATACCCGCCTCTCGCGCGTCGCGCGTGGATCCCAACGTGGCGCTCCGGGCTGAGTGACGTTGCGCCGAGGGTTAGTCGGAACAAGTTGATTTTGAAAAGGCGCGGAAAAGCGCGAAAACTCGCGAATTTGATTTGCGCTCATTCGCGTGTTTTCGCGCGTTTGTGTAATCGAATGGTTCCAACTTTCCTGACAGTGTCTTGTAGGATGATGGGTGGAGTCGAAACTCAGGCCTGATCGTGAACGCTCGATCCTCGGAGCCTTTTACGCAGTCTATAACTATTACGGCTACGGGCTTGCCGAATCAGTCTATTCCGGAGCACTGGCCTACGAACTCGTCGACCGTGGACACACGGTGCTTCGCGAACTGGCTGTCGATGTCCGATACAAAGGTCGACATGTCGCCTGGCAGCGACTGGATATGGTTGTCGACGAACGGATCATTCTGGAAATCAAAGCGACCGAGATTCTGCCCCGGTTCGCGGCCCGACAACTAATCAACTATTTGCACGTGACCTCCTTTCATCTCGGCTTTGTGCTTCACTTTGGGCCAGAGCCCAGGTTCCAGCGACTCATAGACTCTCAAAAAAGGCCGCTTGTGCACGCGTCGCAGCAGACAGGACGGTCGGAACGATAGAGCCAACGGTTTGTCCGATCGCGACATCATACGTAGAATCAATGATCCAGCCGCGAGGAGAGACAATGGCGCGCCGTCGAGAGTTCTTGACGCAGGTCGGGTTGGCCGCAGCAGCGATCGCATTCGACGCGGAGGAGATGCGCGCCGCATCGGGAACCAACGGCGAGTCGCCTTGGGATACTTCGTGGCTCGATCGGCTCGCCGCGGCGCAATATCGCGTCGTGTTCAACGCGAGCGATATCGCCGATGGCGCGGCGATGGCCTACGCGTCGACGTTCTTCGACAACTACCACGAGGCGCACGGAACCACCGATGCGCAGACGCGGCCGGTGATCGTGTTCCGGCGACTCGGCACCGTGATGGCATTGAACGACATGTTGTGGGAGAAGTATTCGATCGGTGAGGATCGGAAGGTGAACGATTCAGCCACGCATGCCCCGGCCAAGCGGAACGTGTTCTGGAAAGCTGCACCGGGTGCGTCGCCGGAAGCCGTGTCGGACAAGATCGAGACCCTACATTCGCGAGGGATGATCAGCCTCGTGTGCAACGTCGCGGCGATGAACGTCGGCTACAGCTTGGCGCAGAAATCGGGGCGCGACGTCGAGGAGGTTCGCCGAGAAGTGAAGGCGAACCTCGTACCTGGAGCGATCCTGGTTCCGTCCGGCATCTACGCGCTCATTCGCGCGCAGAATGCCGGATGTGCGTACATGCAGGGGACGTGACGCGCGCTACTCGATCGGCCCACCCTTTTTCGTTTGCGGAACACCGTCGGTCATCCACTTGGGCGCCGGTGTTCCCTTGAGGTAGTGATCGAAGAACTGCTTCATCCGCTGCTGGAAGTCTTTTTGGTTTTCCTTCTTCGCGAGGTGGTGCGGCTCGCCCGGGTACGAGAGCAGGATCACTTGCTTGCCCCAGCGTCGCGCCGCGCCGTACAACTCCAGACCCTGATGCCAATCGACGGCATTGTCGGCCGTGCCGTGTAGGATCATGAACGGCGTCTTGATGTCGCGCACGTGATAGAGCGCCGACTGATCCTCGAATAACTCGCGATTGTCCCACGGGTTCGTGCCCATGCGGACCTGACCGACTTCGACGATGCCTTGCTGCAGCGTCCCTGTGCCGGGATAGGTCTCGTCGTAGAAGCTCACGAGATTGGTCGGCGGGGCTCCCGTCACGACGGCCGCGAACATGTCGGTGCGGGTCAAGATATAAGAAGTCTCATATCCGCCCCAACTGTGCCCTTGAATTCCGATGTGCTTGGGATCGGCGTAGCCCATCTCGATCACTTTCTTCACGCCGCTCGTCACGCAGTCGAGCGCCGAGCTGCCTGGTTTTCCGATCTCGTAGACGATGTCGGGCTCGAACACCAGATAGCCGTCGCTCGCGTATTCGGCGAAGTGCGGACGGTCGTCGTACACCGGCATCGGGAAGGCGTGATGCGTGTTCGACAAAATCTCGTAGAAGTAGACCAGCATCGGATACTTCTTGCCCGGCTCGTAGTTCGCCGGCAGCGTGAGCGTTCCCTGCAAGCGCTGGCCCTTGTTGTTCTTGAAATCGACGAGCATGCGCTTGCCCCATCGATATTCATCGATGAAGGGATTGGCGTTGGTCACCTTGATCGGCGACGCGAACGTCATCGTCGAAGTCCAGTAGTCGGGCGACTCAGTGAATGTCTGTCGAGTGAAGATCACGCGATCAGCCTTCTCTGCTTTCTGCACTTGTCCGATCTGCGCATCGTCGTAGATGAGCGGCGTGGGCTTGCCGGCCGGCGCAAGCGTGGAGTAACCGGTCTTTTTCGTCCATTCGCCGTACGCCGACAAGAGCAACGGCTTCGAGAGATCGATGCCATCATCGTCTTCCGCCGGCGCGGCGCCAAACGGGCCACCGCCACGGCCGCCACGCCCACCGCCGTTCGGGCGATCGAGTCGCACGATGCGGAACACCGTCTGCTGTGCGTCGCCCATTCCGCCTGTGAGATTGACCGGCTTCCCACCGTCGAGCGGAACCGCGTACACCTCGAAGTGGTGA
>DASYSU010000234.1:0-11775 GCA_036002925.1 Gemmatimonadaceae bacterium
GGACGTGGACGGCAGTGTAAAGTCGGGTGCCAGGTCACCGACCCCCGGAATAACTTGTGATTCAATCGCAGTCATCGAACGGTGCCTTTGAAACGAAGGGATCATGAAATCTAGAACCATGGGAATTGGCGTATCGCGCCACGCACTTTGGTTTTCGTTCGTCGCCTTTTGCGTAAGCGCGTGCGGAGGCGCGCCTTCGGTCGGCGCGAGCAGTCCGGCGCCGCAGCCGATCGCAGGAGACATCGAGCGCACGACGTTCGATCCTGCGCTTGGCGTACGCCTCGACGCGATGACCAAACGCGCGTCGGGCATGTACGTCCAAGACCTCACGCCAGGAACCGGCTCGGTCGCGACGCGCGGCCGCACCGTCGTCGTTCGCTACACCGGTTGGTTACCGAGCGGAAAGCAGTTCGATTCGGGCGAGATCAGCGTTACGCTCGGGACGAACAAAACGATCGCGGCGTGGGAAGAGGGGCTTCTCGGAATGCGCGTCGGCGGAAAGCGGCGGCTCGTCGTTCCACCAAACCTTGCCTACGGCTCTCGTGGGGCCGGCGACGACATCCCACCCAACGCCGTCCTCGTGTTCGACATGGAAGTGACGTCGGTGTTCTGAATCGCCTGCCAATGGCGAGCGCCGTGGACGCACGCCACATTCGACCCATCCTCATAGACCGAGCGTCTCACATGCCGGCACTTCGATCGCCCGATTTCATTACAACGACGTCGAACGCTCTCGACGGATACGACGTGGTCACGACGCACGGCATCGTCCGCGGGATCGTCGTTCGATCGCGCTCGGTGATCGGCCTGCTCGGCGTGAAATTTCAGACGTTCTTCGGCGGCAACATCTCGTTGCTCGAGGAGCTGTGCGAGAGCACGCGTTCCGAGGCGTTTTCGAAAGCGATCGACCACGCGGCGGCGCTGGGCGCGAATGCCTTGATCGCGGTTCGCTACGACGCGACGGAAATCATGCCGGGAGTGTCCGAGGTGCTCTGTTACGGCACCGCCGTCCGGGTCGCTCCGCGCCTGCGCGCGCGCCAAGAATAGCGCGTCGTGTTCAGCAGTGGATCCCGCGCGCATGCGCATGGGCTCGCAGGTCGGCCGCGATCCGCTCGTACAGCGTCGCCGATTCCAGGTCGCCGTCGTCGCGCAGATCGGCGGCGATCCAATCAGCGGCCGAGACCGCGCGCAGGAGAACCGATGGCGCGACCCGCGACGGCGCGGTGACTCTGTGCTTCTGTTGTGGCGGGTCTTCAGGTTGCATTGATACCAGCCGCACCATCGGCATCAAGCGCGAAGCGAGCGTTGCGATTGCGCGAGGGAAAATGCAAAACCCGAGCCCTACGCTCTCGAAGACGCATCTCGATCGCTGTCGGGAAATCGCCGACGACGCCGTTCGCTTCCCCACTCCGCGACCGCGTTGCGAGCGGGCCAAACCGCGCGTAGTCTAAAGTCGGCGACGCGGCCTGAACGGTCGGACACCACACTCCTCGATTCGCGAGGAACTCATGCGACAAACATGGATCGCGCTGGCCCTCTGCTGCGCAACAACACGGCTCGGCGCGCAGCTCACTACGACATACGCCGGAGTCGAGCGCGACGGCGACAAAGAGGTTCCGGCGTCGGCCACGTTCTCCATCGAGAACGGTCGAGTGGCGATGCTGATGAAGGGGACCCACTCGAGCCGGATGCTGTTCGACCAAAAGGCGCAGGTTCTGCGGATTGTGAGCGACGATGACAAGTCGTACTTCGACATGACCAAGGATTCGCGCAACAACGTCGACGCCATGATGGCGACCATGCAGAAACAGCTCGAGTCGGTGCCGCCGGCGCAGCGCGCGATGGCAGAACAGATGATGAAGTCGGCGATGGGCTCGGCGTCACAGCAGCCGCAATTCGAGTACGTCTGGACCAAGGACAAGCAGCACGTCGCCGGCTACGAGTGCACGCGCGTCGAAGGGATGCGCGGTCCGACCAAGACCACCGAGTATTGCGGCACGACGTCCGACGACTTCAAGATGTCCGACGCGGAACGGCAAACGATGCTCGACATGCAGGGCTACTTACGGAACTTCACGATCATGGTGAAGAACGCGGACGACGCCACGCGCGCGTTTCAGTGGGACGTGAAGACCGACGGGTATCCGGTCATCACGCGCTGCTACAAGAATGGGAAGGTGTCGCTCGACCTGACCTTTCAGTCACTGAGTCGGAAGCCGCTCTCCGACGAGATCTTCGCGGTGCCGGGCGGCTACAAGAAGATGGACATGATGATGTCCCCGGGTCGCTAGTCGTCGCGGACCACGATTGCAAAACGTCTCCAGCATGCACAGGCGGCCGGCCTCGAACCATGAGACCGGCCGCTTGCCTTCGAACATGGAGCGTACCGGGATCGAACCGGTGACCTCCTGGTTGCAAACCAGGCGCTCTCCCAGCTGAGCTAACGCCCCGAAGCTTCCCACTTGTGTAAATTGAAATCTATCCGCGTTTTGCGCGGCATGGAACAAGTTGTGAGTGTCACGACGCGCCGCATCGGCGCACGGAGAGGAGAGATTCTGTGCCTACAACCGAAGCCAATACGACTCGTCATCTAACGATCCGCTGCCAATTCTGCGAAACGTGGAATCGCGTCGACGCCTCGCGCGCCGCCGACCGGCCGAAGTGCGGCAAATGTGGCAAGCCCATGCTGCTCGACCGACCGATGCACTTGAACGACGAAACCTTCGCCCGCACCATCGCCGAGAGCGAGGTCCCGGTGCTCGTCGACTTCTACGCCGATTGGTGCGGGCCGTGCAAGATCATGGCGCCCCACATCGACGAGCTCGCGCGTGAACGGCAGGGCTCGACGTTGGTCGCCAAGCTCGACACCGACCGAGCACAGCGAACGGCGATGGGGTTCAACATCCGCGGGATCCCGACGGTCATCGTATTCAAGAACGGTAAAGAGGCCGCGCGGCAGACGGGCGCCGTTCCCAAGAAGGCCCTCGAGGACCTGCTGGCGAGGGCCTGACCTCGCGCGCTATTCGTGCGCCGGGAGGGGCTCCATCGTATCGGGATTCACCGGCACCTGCACTTCGTCGCGGTACGGCGACGAGATGAGCGTAACGCGCATCCGCGGGAAGGCATCCATGAACGCCGTGTAGCACCAACCCCACACACCGGCGTACAGGAACAACACGCCGATCTCCCAGAGGCCGAACGGCAGCTGCGGGACGGCCCCGTAGCCCGACGGATAGACCTCGATGTAGCGCATCATCCACATCCCGACGAGGCTCGAGACAGCGAACAGCGCCAACGTCGGCTTGAATACTTTCGCGGCACGCGACAGCAGTCCGAAGAACGGCGCGAAGAAGACCAGAATCACCGACGCGACCGTGACCCACTTCCATGGCGAGATCAACCGGAGACGCATGAAGTAGGTCTCTTCGGCCAGGTTGCCGTACCAGATCACTAAATACTGGCCGAACGTCAGGTATCCCCAAAACGCAGTGAAGGCGAAGCAAAGCTTCCCGATATCGTGGAAGTGGACTTCCTGAATGAGACCGTCCGCCGAAGCAAGGAAGCGATTCCACGCCATGATGAGGAGCGCGAACAGCATGAGCGCGCAGAGCCAGCCGCCCATGAAGAACCACCAGCTGTACAGCGTGCTCTGGAAGTGCAGCGTGAGTCCCATCGAGAGGTCCCACGACAGCACCGACCACCCGAGCGCGAAGAGAATGACCGAGAACACGGCCAACTTCCCTTGCAGGGAATGCGTCGAGTGGATTTCGCGACGCTCCTCACCGAAACCGTTGCGCATGCGCGCACGGATGTTCGCCGCCCAGCCGGCACCCCACTCGGGAACGCGGCCGACGTCGAGTCGCAGCGACGTGTAGATGTACCAGATCCCGAGGCCCACCATGAGCCCGAGGATCACGATATCGCGAATGGTGAAGAACGCCGGATTGAAGTACGTCGCCTTCTCGGCCGACGGATACGCCTCGTGTGTCCACGGAAACACGTAATTGCGGCCCGCCACGAGCGTCAGCAGGAAGAACACGAACGCCACCGGCAAGAACGCGACGTATCCCTCCATGAATCGAATCACGTGGCGTGACCAGCGCGCCGTCGTGATCCGCTGGACCGCGACGAACGTCACGCCGGCCTGCGACAGCGCGGTAAAGAACAACCAATTCGCGTGGAACGCGCGCCACGCGCGATCGGGCGCGAGGAACGCGCCGGCGATGAAGATCACCGCGCCGATCGCGAACAGCGCCAGCAGCGCGGTCTTGAGAGATTTTGGAATCTCTTTGCTCGATGCGGCAAGCACTTCGCTCGCCGACGGAGTACGCACGGGATGCAGGCTCACGGCTGGCGCTCCGGCTTCTTGGTCGTGTCTGGTATAGCTCGTCGGGCGGTGTCGGTTGCCGCGGCACTCGTTCCGGCGTGGAAATACGGCGACGGACGCGTCGGGCCCATCGGCGTTGCGCCGGGCACGGACGTCCCGGTTTCACCCGGACGTCCATGAGACGTATCTGCGGCCACAGTTCCCTTCCCCTGAATCGAGCGCAGATAATTGACGACGTCCCAGCGGTCGCGCTCCTCGATTCGGTTGTAACTCGGCATCAACCCGCGCCCATTCCGAATCATGCCGAAGATGTACCCGTCGGTGAGCGTGTTCGCTGCGTTCGATCCGGCGCCGATTCCGATCCCGGGCATCCCGTACTTGGTGGCGTTGCCGTTGCCCATGCCGAGTGGGCCGTGACAGACCGCGCAGTTGATCTGGAAGTTGATGCGTCCGCGACTGACCGACGCGGAGTCAGCCGGCACTGGATTCGGAATGCTCGCCATCGTCGCGATGGCCTGGGGCGCGGGCATGCGATCGTACTCGAAGCCGGGCGCAACGCTCCCAACCGTCGGCACCGACCCTTGAGGGTTTCCGCGGAACGCGATCGTGTCGGACGGCGTCTCCCACGGATCGATCTTGGGCTGCTGCTTGAAGTCGGTGAACCACGAGCAGCTCGCGAGGAAGACCGTCGCGAGCACGGCGACGCCGCGCGCCACATGCCGCCTGTCAGCGCTCACGTCGAACCTCCTCGGCGCCGTGCTTCTTGAGGACGGTCATCGCGTCATCGGCGCGATCCGGATCAGTCACGACCCACACACCGAAATGCGAGCCGCTGAAGCGCGCATCGTAGCCGACCGTCATCGTCAATCGGGGAATATGCGAGAGCGCGAACATCGCGAACACGGTCGCCAGTCCGCCGATGAGCACCATGACCTCGAATCCAAGAATCGTGAACGGCACCCAGCTTGCCACCGGCTTGCCGCCGACGACGAGGGGCCAATAATCGGAGATCCACACGGGGATCCAATAGCCGAACGTCACGCCGGCGAGACCGAAGATCAGCGTGAAGATGCGCACCTTGCTCGGACCGTGCGCCAAGACGTGCTCGAATTCGTGACGCGGCGTTGGCGTGAACACCGTGATGTCGCCGAACCGCTCCTTCTTGAGATCCTCGATCGCGTCGACAGCGGAGTCGATCTCACGGAACGCTCCCAGTACGCCTTGCATTAGTGGGCCGCTCCTGTCTCATCGGGGTCGATGACGCCTTGGGTGAGGTCGTGCGAGAAGTCTCGGGCACGCTTCATCGGCGGCAGGATCACTTCCTTGATCTCGGCCATCGCCATCACGGGCAACTGCTTGATGAACAGCAGGAACCACATGAAGAACCAGCCAAAGCTGCCGAGCAGAATCGAATAGTCCACCCACGTCGGCCGGTAGGTTCCCCACTGCCACGGCTCGAATTCGTGCGATAGGCCCGGAATGACGATGACGAATCGCTCGAACCACATCCCGAGGTTGATGAACAGCGAGAGGATGAAGAGCCAGTTCGGATTGCGTCTCAGTCGCTGAGACCAGAGCGAGAGCGGCAGGAGCATGTTGCAGCTCAGCATGATCCACGCGGCCCACGCCCACTGTCCGAACACACGATTCCAGAAGTAGTCCTGCTCGACCCGATTGCCGCTCATCCATGCGACTTGGAACTCGGTCAAATACGCGAGGCCGACGACCGACGACGTGAACAAGCAGAGCTTGGCCGCGGCGTCGAGATCATTGAGCGTGATGTAGTGCTCGAGCTTGAACGCTTTGCGCAACGGGATGACGATCGTGAACACCATCCCGATGCCGGAGAAGATGGCGCCGGCGACGAAGTACGGTGGGAAGATCGTCGCGTGCCACCCCGGCACCAGCGCCATCGCGAAGTCGAAGGACACGACGGAGTGCACTGAGAGCACCAGCGGTGTCGCGAACGCGGCGAGAAACAGGTACGCGCGCGTGAAGTGCCGCCATTCGCGATCAGAGTTCCGCCAGCCGAGCGAGAGTGTCGAGAGAATTGCCTTGCGAACCGGATTCTTCTCGCGATCACGCAGGATCGCAATGTCCGGAATCAAGCCGATGTAGAGGAACGTGCTCGAAATGGTGAGGTACGTGAGGATCGCGAACACGTCCCACACAAGCGGGCTTTTCGGATTCGGCCAGATCAGACGCCAGTTGGGATACGGAATGAGCCAGAAGAATTTCCACGGCCGTCCCAAGTGCAGAATCGGAAAGAGGCCTGCCGTCATGACGGCGAACACCGTCATCGCTTCCGACGCGCGATAGATGCTCGTTCGAAACCCGGCGCGGAACAGATAGAGAATTGCCGAGATAAGCGTTCCCGCGTGTCCGATACCGACCCAGAACACGAAGGTGACGATGTATACGCCCCACATGACTGGCGGCTGATAACCCGCCGCGCCCAACCCTTCGTGAATCTGGTACGTCCACGCCGTGGCGCCGATCAGCATGCAGAGAATCGCGATGCCGAGTGCCGCGAACCAACCAAGGCTTGGTCCGAGCGTTCCCGCGATCTCGCGATCGATTTGGTCGTAGGTCCGAATCGCCGGGAAGCGAACGGCCGACGATGGGATGTTCGGACGCTGACTTTCTTGGAGAGGAGTCGCTGAAGCCGCCATCGCCGCGCCTCCTTATGCCCGCGGCGCTGTCGCGCCGGCGGCCGGATGGTTGACCTTCTTCAAGTAAACCACCGCCGTGTAAGTGTTGAGCTCTTCGAACACGTGATATGCGCGCTTGTCATGCGCCAGCTGCGCCACCGTCCAATTCGGGTCGGCCGCGTCGCCAAATGTGATCGCGCGCGATGGACATCCTTGCGCGCACGCAACCGTGAACTCATCGGGCTGCAGCTCGCGTTGCTCCAGCGTCGCGCGATTCTCGGCCTCACGAATGCGCTGGACGCAGAAGCTGCACTTCTCCATCACGCCCTTGCCGCGAACCGTGACATCCGGATTGAGCTGCCAGTTGAGCGGCTCCGGGAACGCGTACTGCTTGCGATCCGATTCGCCATACCCGAACCAGTTGAAGTACCGAACCTTGTACGGACAGTTATTCGAGCAGTAGCGCGTACCGACGCAGCGATTGTAGACCTGCACGTTCAAGCCGTCCGGCGCGTGATACGTCGCATACACGGGGCACACCGGCTCGCACGGCGCGTTGCCGCAGTGCTGACAGAGCATCGGCACGAATCGCGTCTCGAAATCCTGGCCGAATCTTCCATCGGGGTTGCCCTCGAAGTAGCGCTCGAGACGAATCCAGCTCATCTCGCGTCCGCGCGCGATGTTGAGGCCAGGTTTCTGATCGGCGAAGATCGTCGCGTTCTGCCAGAACGCACCGACCGTCGGCACGTTGTTCTCGGCGTTGCACGCGGTGATGCAGGCCGAACATCCGGTACATCGCGCGAGATCGACCGTCATAGCCCAGCGACGCTTCGTCATTCCGCGGATGTCATCGTCGCGGTACAAGCCCTTCTTGGTTCCTTGATCGGCCGAAGTAGGCGATCCGAGCTCGCCCTGCGCGTCAGCGGCCACAGGCGATCGCAAGCCCGGAAGGAACGCGTGGCTTGCATCGCCCGGCAGCGCCTCCTTCGCTTCAGTGCCGCCTTCACCACCAGCCGGCTTGTTCAAATCACCGGCGTTGATCGCCTGCGCAATGCCGCGACCATGTTGCCGCGCCGATCCTTCGGTGCTCGGCAAGACTTCGTGGTCGCCCGTCTTCCTCACCGTCGCTTTCGTCGACGTCCACACGAAACCGCCGGCGGCGTGCGTCGCCACCGGAAGCAAGTCGAAGACGTTGACGCCGATGTCTCGCGCGTAGCGACCGTATCCCCATTGCACCTCGCCCACGGTGTGTGTCAGGGGGTTGAACGTCGCGATCGGACGCGCCGCGCGATGACCAAGGCCGGAAGGAATCGCGATCGCATCTTTGTGGACGCCGAGATAGGGGAACGCAGGAGCACGAACGGTCCCGTTCGCCGTCTTCACCTCGAGAATGTCGCCACGCTCGATGCCGAGGCGCTGCGCCGTCTCCGGATGAATCTCCACCCACGAGGTCCAGCAGACTTTGGTGACGGGATCCGGAAGTTCCACCAACCACGGCTTGTTCGCGCCGCGTCCGTCGCCCAGCAGAGGCGACGCATACGCGATGAGGAAGAAGTCGCCCGGCGCGGTCGCCATCCCGGTCGCCTTCGGTGCAACTGGCGGTGCCGCTGCGATCGTTCGCGCCGGGAGTGTCCCAGCTGAAAGTCCCTTCGGCAGCGCCGCCGCAAGCCCCGCTGCTCCGCCGGGGAATGCCGCAACGAACATGGTTCGATAATCGGCCGCGGTGTACTTCGATGCGACGGTCGCGTCTTTCTTCGCGACTTGCATCAAGACGTCCGCCGTGCCCAACGCAACAGGAATCGTCTTGCTGTTCGTGCGGAACACCGGATCCATCACCGGCTGCTGCAGCGCGATCGTGCCGCGCACCGGTTCGGCGTCACCCCACGACTCGAGCGAATGCAGATCGGGAATGATGAGGGTGCAGAGTTCCGTCGTCTCGTCGGGAAAGCTCGAGAAACTCACGCGGAACGGCACTTTGAGAAACGCTTCTGCGAAATTTGCGGCCTTCGGCAGGTGGTACGCCGGATTTACACCGCGCACGAACGCGACGCCGACTTGACCAGCGCGCATCCGTTCGACTGCGCCGAGGAGCTGGTCGGTATGCGCCATCCCCTCGAAGGCGGTGTGAGGCTGCGCCGGTTTGATCGTCACGCCAACGGCAGCCGACGCCTGATTGATCGCCGCTACGGCGAGCGCGACGTCGAGTGCATTCTCGTCACTTACGCCCGAGAGTACGAGCGCCGGCTTCGCCGCGGCCAGCTCATTCGCAAGCGACTGCAACGCTGCCTGATCGACGCCGCTGTCGGTCGCCGCTTGCTGGATGCTGCCCTTTCCGGCCAACGCATTCGCGATCGAGAGCTCGCTGCCCGGCTTACAGGCGATCCACTCGTCGGCATTCAGGCCCGTGAGAGAACGCCGCGGACCGATATACACGAAGCGCGGCGCGCCATCGAGTTGTGCACGTGCATCGGCGAAGTCGAGTTGTTGCGGGACGCTGGCGCCCCACCCCTCGAGAAAGTCTGCGCCGAACGAGACGATCAGCTTTGCATCTTTGAAGCTCAACGCGGGCCACGCGGCGCCATAGGTGCGACGATTGGCCTCGATCGCCGCGGCATCGGCCTCGAAGTCGACGCTCAAGTGCTGCGGCATTCCGAAACCGGCGAGCCACGCGTCGAGGAATCGCGGAAAGCTTCCGCTCTCGTGCTGATTGATGAACACCGCGCCGGCGGCGCGATTTCCGGTGCGAGCTTGTGCGATGCCCTGCGACAGCCGAACGATGGCGTCATCCCAACTAATCGGCTTCCAGGTGCCGCCGTCGTTCACCATTGGCGACCGGAATCGATCGGGGTTGTACAGGCCCTGCAGCGCCGCCTGTCCACGAGCGCACAACGCGCCGCGATTCACCGGATGGTCCGGATTTCCCTCGAGCTTGATCGCTCGGCCGTCGCGCGTTTCAGCGATCACGCCGCAGGCCGCCGAGCATTCGCGACACGTCGTCGCGTAGTAGGTCGACACGCCGGGGACCGTCTGGTCCGGCGATACGAGATATGGAATGAGCTTTCCGGTCTCCTCGGAACAACCGGCGGCGGCCACCGCGGCGCTCGTCGCGCCGAGGACCTTGAGGAACTCGCGGCGCTTGACGCCGGGCGTCTTCGTGTCCTGGCTCATGTCAGTAGTGGCAGTTGGCACAGTCGTAGCGCGCCTTCTTGCGTTCACCGGTCGCGAGGGAAGCGGGCGCGTTGGCCGCGGGAGCGCCCCCTTGGGGCGCGTAGCCGGCTGCCTCGAGCCCTTCTTTCGCGCTGTATCCGTTGACGTGACAACTCACGCACCAACCCATGTTGAGCGTCGAGAACTGATAGACTCGATCCATCTTCTGGATTTGTCCGTGACAGGTCTGGCAGGTGACGCCGGCGTTGACGTGTCGCGTGTGCGGGAAGTGGACGTACTCCGGGAGTTTATGGATGCGGATCCACGGAATCGGCT
Source organism: Gemmatimonadaceae bacterium (assembly GCA_036002925.1). GTDB lineage: Bacteria > Gemmatimonadota > Gemmatimonadetes > Gemmatimonadales > Gemmatimonadaceae > JAQBQB01. The sequence continues at coordinate 10,462 of DASYSU010000234.1, forward strand.
TGGCGTTCGCCCCCATGCCGGCGCCCATGCCCGCGACATCAGCAAACTTGTATAGCTTTTCGATCTCGGCGCTGTGGCGTTTCGGGCCGAGATCGGACGCGGGACGCTCCGGGCCGATCATGTTGTGGCAGCCGATGCACGTCGAGACGGCAGGGAGTCCCGGGTCCATCGATTTGTTCGCCGCGTTGTGACAGTAGAGGCAATTCATGCCGAGCTTCTGCACGTGGACCGGGTGCGGAAAGTTGATCGGCTGCACGGGCGAATGGTGCTGCGAAGAGGAGGCACCGCTGTAGGCGGAGAGCATGGCGGCGCCGAGGGCCAGGGCGAGAAGTCCTGGGATGGCGGTCCACTTCCTACGCTGGGTCATCGCGCTGGGGTGATGTGTATGCTCGTCGGGCGCTTGTGAACAAATTCACAAGCGCACGGCCGAGAAATCTGAATCCTCAAGCAACCACACGCAAGTGATCCGCACCGCTCCAACTCGTTGTCCGGCCGTGTGTAATCCTAATCGCCATCATCCAGTGTGTCTGCCTGATGCCACACGCCATCAGCGAACCAACGTCGCAGTCGGATCCGCGAGCGCGACACCACGAAGATCATCCGGAAGAAGATCGAGATTCGCCCGCGGATTCTGCGTCAGCCGCAGTGGCCATTGCGTCCCGAAGACAAATCGGTCGGGGCCAATCGCCCGAAACAACTTCGCGAGGTGATCTTCGGGCGGACCCCAGATCCACGAGATGTCCCAAAGCACTCGACGTTGCTCACTCGGAGTGAGCCCCCAGTGAACCTCCTCGATCATGTCGCGGCCGGCGGCAGTGACGATCAATCGCACACCCTCGCCGGCGCGCGCTAACGCGCGAATGGCCGCGGCGCTCAGGTCGCCGGCCGAATCCATCCAGTGACGCTGACGCAGATCCTCGAACCGGACGGTGAGAAGAAGCGCCATGCCCTGCTCTCCCGTCGCGATGGCGAGATCGCGCATGCTCGCGTCGTGCGGACCAAGCTGCCACTGCGGGGGATACGCGCGGATCGCCGGGGCGCCCGCGTCGAGTGCGTCGTGCACGGCCGACTCCCAGCGTGGCCAATCAGCTCGAACGGTCGGCACCGGACGCAACCGGTCGACGAATCGCGCCAGCGCGCCGTACAGTTCACGATTGCCGAGTGAAGGATCGCGATGAAATGCCGACGGCAAGTGACCGACCCACGCACCGTCGAGGGCTTCGCGATCGAGCACGCGCACGAGCACCTCCGGATCGGGGTGCGGCACATGCCGAAACGGGTACGGTCCGATGAGCGTGTTGACGTCGATCATCG
>DASYSU010000235.1:0-2883 GCA_036002925.1 Gemmatimonadaceae bacterium
TTCACGGCGTCGTTGTGTCGGGGAAAGACTTGAGCGTTTACTGAATTCGCGCCACGCCGTTTCCCGGAGTCGGGAACCGGACGAACACGTCCGGGTCGTGTCCCGGCACGATCAGTCGCGGATCTGATGCCAGCGTTACCATACGCGCCTGTGCTCGCAGATTCGACGCCGAGTCGAGCGTCTGCGCGATCGGGACATGGCGGGCGAGATTCTCGTACAGGTACATGTTGTCCGACGCGATGACGACAGTGCTCGAAGCGGTATGCACGGTGGCAAACTGTGACGCGAACGTGTGCTTCCCGCCCGTGTACACCGTGATTCCTGGAATAATCTCTTTCGCGTCGCCGTCGACGAGCATCACGCGCCCTTCGCGTGCGATCTGAGCCAAAACCTTCGCGTCGCCCGGATCGATCGCTCTGTTCTTCACGGTTCCCGCGGAGTCGAGATAGTAGTCGAATTCTTCACGCTGAATCCAAACGCGCGCCTTCGGGAAGAGATCGATCCCGTCGAGGTGATCCCAATGGACATGCGAGATGATGACGTCTGTGACCTCGTCGGGCTTGACGCCGGCCCGCGCGACCGCTTCGCTCGGTGTCGCGAATGGATTCGGATGCCACCGTTGCACGAAGTCGTCGCGGTGAAACCCCGCATCGACAAGGACCTTCCGACCGTCCGAGCCTTTGAGCAGCCACACCATCATCGCGATGTCCAGACGCCGACTCGTGTCCGCACTCGCGATCAAGCCGGACAGACGAAACGCCGGAATGGTGGCGTAGCGAATGGCATACACCTCATACGTCGGCGGCTCGGCGCTGCGTCGGCTTGGATTGGCCGCGGCGACGGCGACGAGCGCGGACGAGACCAAAAGCACCATCGCCGCGCGGCGGCGAGCAAGTCGCGTCATTGGCACATCCATCGGAAAGGAGTGGCTCGACTAAGAGAAGTCTTTTCCGTATCGGCGTCCAGTGTGCGTGAATTGCAGCTTCTCATAGAACGCATGTGCGTCAACCCGTCGCAACGCCGTGGTTACTACAAACCGCTTGGCGCCCCGCGCACGCACCCACTCTTCCGCCGCGGCGACTAAAGCCCGACCGACCCCGCGCGTTCGATGCGCCTCGTCCACCACGAGCAAGGTAAGCTGAGCGATCGGCGCTTCGTGATTCAGTGTGTAACGCAGGTGTACCGTGGCCAGACCAGCAACGGATTTCCCACTCGTCGCAACGAGGCACCGAGCATTCGGATCGGTGTGAAGTCGCGCCAGCCGAGCAGGCATGATGCGTGGGTCTGTTGGATAACCGAGTTGCTCGCACAACCGCGCGAGAGCGTCGGCATCGTCGGGGGTTGCGTCACGCACCGAAGGGTTCATGTGCTCGCGTTCGCCGGGGTCTCGAATCTTGGATGACGTGATCGGCACGGAATCCAAGTTGTGCGGATAATTCTAAGCGGTGACCCGCCGCTCAATGCCCGACGACTTGCCGTGTCGCTCGGCGGCCCGGATCTTCCAGAGTTCCTCGACCTCAGCGAGGACTGCTTGATCGTACACGCGCACCGCCATCGTTGGCTGCAGCGCTGGCGTCTGTTGGTCGCCGGCGGATTACTCGTCGCCGCCGAGCGATCGATGGCGCAAGTCGTTCGTGGATCGGTCCGCTCGCGCGCGATGAGCGAAGCGGTTCCCGGCACTGTCCTCATGCTGATCGACAGCGCGAACGGCGCAGTGGCCCGGACGCTCGCCGACGAGAACGGCGACTTCGCGCTCTATGCCCCGTCGTCAGGGAAATATCGTGTTCGCGCGTTGCGCATCGGCCTTCGGCCATTTGCCTCGGAAGCGTTTCGGCTCGTCGGCGACACGATGATCGCGTTGCAAATGGTCGATCTTCCGCTCGACCTTCCCGCGGTGACCACTCGGGAGCGAACGCAATGTTCCGTACGCCCGGACTCCGGGCTCGCCTTGGCCGCGCTGTGGGAAGATGCGAAAACGGCGTTGCTCGCCACGGCGATCACACGCGAGGGCGCCGGCTATCGATTCGACCTCGTGGATCACACGCGCATCTATGATTTCTCGACGCGCGAGCTTCTCGGCGTCGGACTGACCGAATCCGCTGTGTACGAGACGCGCTCGTGGGCGAGCGTCGCGCCGGAGCAATTGCAACGCGACGGCTATGTCTTGGAGAGTCGCGACAGCACGGCGTTCATCGCGCCGGACATCGAGACATTGCTCTCCGATTATTTCGTCTCGACGCATTGTTTTCGTATTGGGACGCATCCCGGCCTCGCCGACTCGCTCATCGCCGTCGACTTCGATCCGGCGGCGAAGCTCAAGCACGTCGAGGTTCGCGGTACACTCTGGATCGATCGCAGTAGTCACGAGCTGCAGTCGCTGGATTTTAGTTACGTGAATCTCGACCTGCCTGTGCCCGGGTCGGAATCGGTCGCCGGCGGTCACGTCGGGTTCGCTCGCCTCACGACCGGAGCCTGGGTCATGACCGATTGGGCGATCAGAGTGCCTGTCGCTCACGTTGCGTCGGAACAAGGTCTCCCCCCGGCGCAGCGACGCGCCGGCGGTCCGGTCGTCCTGATTCACCGTCATCCGGTTGTTGATGAGTTGCGCGTCAGCGGCGGAACACTGCGCGACGTCGTTCACGGCGGCACAGTGATCTGGTCGCGCGGCACTCGCTCGGTTCAAGTCCACATTGTGAGTGGCGATTCGAGAGCGGACGTTCCGGCAAGAGACGCCGCCGTGTTTCTCGTCGGAAGCCAGCGCCGCTTTGCGCTCACCGACACGACGGGAGCGGTGACGATCGATGACCTTTTGCCCGGCGCCTATCTCGTCGAGGTCGCAACACGCGAGCTCGATGTCTTGGGCTCGGCGCGCGCGCGCGTCCG
>DASYSU010000236.1:0-22148 GCA_036002925.1 Gemmatimonadaceae bacterium
GATCGTGCCGGTGAGCTTTTCGCCGTCGAGCTTTCCCTCGAGGCGCAGCTCGGCGGTGTCGCGATCCCACTGCGGCGGGATGGAGAAACGCAGCGCGCCGTTCTTGTAGTCGACCCGACTTATGGCTCGCGCGCTGCCGACCCGACCGACGAACCGGCCGACAAGCGCGCGATAGCCGGAAGGCGTAACCTCGAGCCACGACGGATAGACGCCGTCGGTGCCTTGGACGCGAAGGTCCCAACGGCCGACGATATGAGGAACGCTATCGGGCTGTGCGAAGGCAGGCGTCGCGATAACGAGCAGCAAACCAATGATCGATGCGAGTCGGGCGCGGGACGGATTCATTCGAGATCTCGATGTGAGTGGCGTTGAAGCCGAATGTGGACGACGAGGGGTGGCGAGGCAAGGCGCGCGCGGCGCGGTTCCCGCGTCAGTTTCCGAGCTCGGCGTTTTCCGTCCACTGACTAGGCATCGTGTCTCTGTTCGTGACCGTGGTCGTGGCCGTGGCGGTGATGAAGATCCGGATAATGCGGATGCGAGTGTACCAGCCTCTCGTGCCGATGCCAATGGGTGTGGGGCTCGCCGGCCGGGTCGTCGGGTGAGTGCATGTGCTGATGATGCTCGTCGTGAACGTGCGCGTGCGCATGCTCCATCGGCTCGTGCACGTGCTCGTGCTCGTGGCGTTCGGTCAAGTGCAGCCACACGCCGAACGCCATGCACGCCGCTCCGATCGCGAACCACAGCGTTGGCCGTTCCCCGAAGCCGATGATCGCCAGCGCGGCCCCGACGAACGGAGCGATCGAGAAGTATGCGCCCGTTCGGGCCGTCCCCAAATACCTGAGAGCCAACACGAACAACGCCAGGCTCACGCCGTAGCTGACGAATCCGAGAAGTAAGGCGCCGCTCAACGTGGGAAATCCCGGCCATCGCGCGCCGAGTGCGGTTGCGAGAATCGTGTTGACGACACCAGCCGCGAGCCCTTTGAGCATGGCGACTTGGACCGGATCGCCGCCCGATACCTTCTGCGTGAGATTGTTGTCGATTCCCCAGCAAAGGCACGCGCCAGCGATCGCCAGTGGGCCGGCAGATCCGCCGAACGCCGCGCGCCCTTCCCACGACAGCGCGAGGCCGCCGGCAATGATCGAGAACATCCCGATCGCGATCCGCTTGTCGACGTTCTCTTGGAACACGATCCACGCGAGGAGGGCCGTGAACACGCCCTCGAGATTCAGAAGCAGCGATGCACTCGCGGCGGGCGTGCGCACGAGGCCCAGCATGAGCAGAACTGGACCGATCACGCCACCGAAGAGAATCGCTGACCCGAGCCACGGGGCATCACCGCGCGACAGCGGCGCCTCGGCGGCGGTGAATCTGCTACGACGAATCGCCACGCCGATCGAGAGCCCGATCCCCGAGCCCAGATAAAGCAGACCGGCGAGCAGCTGCGGCGATGCGTCGCGGAGCAGCGCCTTTGCCATCGGTGTACTCACACCGAAGAGTGCTGCCGCAATCAGCGCGTACAACACGCCACGATGTCTCACGGAGCGAATCGGTGCGTGGCTTTCACCACGAATGCGCCGTTGAGCGGATGCGAGAGGGCGCGTCTCGCGGGAAACCGCCAGCGTGCCTCGGGGTCCGTCGTGAACCCGGAATTCCACACGACGTACAGGTCATCTCCGATCTTTGGAATCCAGTGAAACCGCAGATTGAAGTCGGCGCGATGATCCTCATTGTCGTATTGCGCGAAGCCGAGGAAGTTCGCGCGCGTGTTGAACGCGTACTCGAGTCGCGTCGACGTTTGAACCGCGGTAAAGTTGCCGCCGGTTAGCCGTGCCGACGTCACCGAATAGGTCGCGCCCACAATCACGTGACCGCCGCCGCGAAACGTGGCGCCGAGCTCCGCCGATGAGGCGTGACCGTCGTACAGTTGTCCGGTGCTCACAATCGCCTCGCCACTGAGCGACCGACCGGACGACGTTTGATACTGCACGTCCGCCGTGCTCCACCAATACCGTCCCGGCGCGACGGTCGCCCCGCGGAAAATCTCGAAGGCGTCGTCAGGTGCGTCCAGCTCGCGACGAACGTTGAGCTCGAACTGATCGCCCGATTGAAGCTCCCCGCCGAGAACGTGCCACTCGAAATCCGCGGTCTCCCATGTCGACGCGCGGCCAAGGCTGTGGGATCGAGCGGTGAGAATGTCCCAACTCGGAATCGGCGTGAGGTCGAGCTTGCGGATGCCCCACACGTTCGGTCGCGGTTGATAGTCGATGTGGCCCGTCGTCTCCCACACACCGCTGCGGCGCACGAAGCCCATGGTGGGATTGAAGCCCGCGTCGATCGAGTACAACGACACGAAGTTGTCGAACAGATCGTTCGGCATGTCGGTCGAGGCTCGCCACGCGACCGGAGTTCCCGATGCAGCGTTCGTCCTCGTTCCCATGATCCAGAAGTGCGGCTCGACGTTGTACTCGCTTACGATGAGCGGAAAGTCGAGATCGAGCCCTGCCCCTCTTTCGTGACGCCCGCCGGGCGCGGACTTGTCGACGACCATGCCGACGATGCTCGATCGATCGAGCAGATCGCGACCGACACGAACCACGGCGTCGTTCGCTTGCTCGCCGCCGCCAGTGCGGGCGTCGAGAATGCCCAATCCCCATGCGCCGGCTTTCCCGTATACGCGCGCGCCGCCAAGAATCGGCACGGGCGCGCCCGTCGAATCGAGACCGACCCGACGTGAGTAGAAGAGCTGCGTTCGTTGCGGCGTGCCGAGGTCGAACAGTCCGCTCGACTCGAGAAAGAACTCGCGCTTCTCCGGAAAGAACGTCGGGAAGCGCGTCAGGTTGATCACCTGCTGATCGGCCTCGACCTGCGCGAAATCGGTGTTGACCGTCAGGTCGGCCGTCATCGTCGGGAGCACGGCGAGCTTCGCATCGATGCCGACCTTGCCCGCATTCTGCGCCGGCGTGAGACGCTCGCCCGTGTCGTCGTACGACGGCGCAACCAATCGCCCGAGCATGTACGGACGCAACTCGATCGGGCGATTTCCGCCGATGTCGCCGAAGCCCCCCAGGTCCGCAGTGTTGAGGAGATTGTCGATGCCCTGGGCGCGTCCCCACGATTGCCAGAGATCCTCCTCGTTCTTGCGCCGAATCACGCGGCGCACGTTGAACCCGATGACGTCGTTGCCGGGATTGAACCGCAGCGTTCTGATCGGGATCGCGAACTCCGCCGACCATGACACCGAGTCGCGCCGCGTCGCCACATCCCAGATGCCGTTCCAGTTGTCGTTGACGTTTTCCAACCCGACGAGCTGCGCATCCCACATCGCACCGTTGGGGTTCGTGCCAAACAGAAACGCGCCCCGCCGGTCGCGATAACTGTCGATGAGGATTCTGATATTGTCGTCCGATGAGAGATCTGCGTCGCGCCGAAGCTGAGCTCCGCGCAGCTGGTGCATGTCGCTGTCGTACGCGCGGACGCCCACATACAATCGCTCGCCGTCGCGAATGAGCTTCACGACCGTTCGTTCACTGGCCGGCGCTCCCTCGAGCGGCTCACGCTGCCGAAAGTCGACGATCGAGTCGACGGTTTGCCAGATCGACTCGGAGAACGCGGCATCGAGGCGAATGGAGCCGGTGACGGTCGCGACGCGGTAGCGCGGATCGGCCGCTTGTCGAGCGGCGGTGACTTGCGCCTCGACGCCTCCGGCGGCGAGCAGTGCAGCGACCGCCGGCGTCGGCATGCATCGCAACCATCGCGACGGGCTACCGCTCCCTCTCACCGCATTGGCTCGAGGATCCGCAAGACCGGACGGCCATTCACGTTCTCGAGCGGAAGGTAGACGAGATGGCTTCGGGGATCGACGGACACAGTGTGCGCGTGGGGAGCACGTAGTTGACCGATCGGCCGCAGCGTTCTGTCGTCGAGCCAGAACGCCGAGAGCACGCCCGACTCGGACGCGACGTACAGACGACGCCACTCGGCATCCCACGCCAGAACATCGGGCCCGTCCGCGACCACCAGCGTTTGAATCACCTTCATCGTGCGAAGATCGACGACGAGCAGCGCCGCATTGCCCTCGCATGAGATGAACGCCAACCGTCCTTCCTGATCCAGCTCGAAGCCGTGCGGATGATCGGCGCCGGCAAGATCGTAGCGTTGCACGATGTGTTCGGTCACGGGATCGATCGCGACCCACTGATTCTTCGTTTGCACCGCCACAAGGACGCAGTGCGAGACGGAATCGTAGTGCGTATTCCCCGCTTCTCCGCCAAGCGCGATCGTCGAACGCTTGGTGTTGGTCGTCGCGTCGATGACGACGTCGGCATCGCCGGATTCATCGGATACGAAGACCTTGTCGGCCTCGCGAGCGAACGCGATGCCATCGGGGAACCGAATCCCTCCGACGCGCACGACAATCTTCAGTGTTCTGTCATCGATGATCGCGACTTCGTGCGCACCGGCGGCCGAGACATAGACCTGATGGTGCGACGGAACGGCCCACACGCCCGTCGCGCGCGGCACGTCGCCGATCTCGGTGATGACCCTGCCGCTGTCAGCATCGAACACCACAGTGCGACCGGCGTTCATGTGATTCATGTAGATGCGTCCGCTCGCCGGATCCACGCTCTGATAGTCGAATCGGTTGGCCGGACCGGGGAGCGGGATCTCGCGCACGAGGCTGAGTCCGGGTTTGGGCGCGGACTGACTCGCGCGTGCAGGCGTACGCCACGATGAGGGGGTGAGCGAGGTCGATGTTGCGGAACACGCCGTCGCGACTTGAGCGCCCGCGACGGCTGGGAAGAATAGGCAGAGTGTGAGGAATCGATGGATCATTCTTGGAAATGGGGGGGGTCAGACTCCATTTATATGGAACGCAGAGAACGCGTGCAATGCCTATTGCGCGCTGACGATTTGTTCTACATAATAGAGTTATGTCCGCCCCATCAATCGGCAAGCTCGAGCTCACCGTACTCCTCGCCGTCGCACGACTCGGCGATGAGGCGTACGGCCTCGCGGTCCGGCAGGACGTCTCGGATCGCACGCGACACGACTACTCGGTTGGCGCTGTCTACACGACATTGCAACGGCTCGAGGACAAGGGATTCGTCTCTTCGCGCGCGAGTGTCCCGCTGCCGGTGCGTGGAGGACGCTCGCGACGTCAGTTCAAGCTGACCGCGTCCGGCCAACGCGTGCTCCGAGAGGCGCAGCGCGTTGCGGCATCGGTTTGGGCGGGCGTCGGCACCACCATTCGTCCGGAGACCGCATGATCGCGCCGCCACGAATTGCCACGTCGCTACTCGAGGGATTGGGAGCGGACCAAGAGTTTCGCGACGCAGTGATCGGTGATCTCGCTGAAGAGTTCGCGATTCGCCTCGAGTATGACGGCGTCGACGCAGCGCGGCGCTGGTACTATCGCGAGGTCATTCGTACCGCGCCGCATCTGCTGCGAAACTGGGCATGGCGCCTTCGCCCGCGAGAAGTTGCGCGCGTTGCCGGAGTGGTCCTTGCCTCGTACGTCACCGTGGCCATGATCGGCGCCTTGATCGCCAAGATCGTCATGAGCGTGACTGCAGCATTCGATGTCGCACTGACGCTGCAGCGTTTGCCGGTGACCAACCCGATCATGCTAGCGGCGGCACTCTTCCTCGGACTTTTGCCGTCGACGTTTGGCGGTTATGTCGCCGCGCGGTTCGACGCGAAGTCGCCGCTCATCAGCGCGCTCGCCCTCGGAATGATGTGGGCGAGCGCGGCGGCGATTGCCGGCGCGATCGACACTGCCTTCCCGATGTGGTACAAGCTCGCCGTGCTGTTCGTGTTGACTATTGGCACCACGGTGGGCGGCATTCTTCGCGTGCGCGGCACGCCGGCATGAACTCGACGCGGCGGTAACGCTGCGCAGTTTATTTCGCGATACGCCGCGCTTCCATCATCCCGGCGTCGAGCAGCCACGTCTTGCCATCGTCCTGACTGATATCTGAGCGCCACAGAAAGCTGTTCGCTCCGATCGACAAATAGCGAATTCGCGATAGCACTCCATGGTTGCGCTGGATCGCATACCGCGAGGTGTCGTCGGCCCACGTCAGGCCGGGCTCGATCTCACCGCCGCCCGACGAGCTCCCGATCATTTGCCAGACCTTTCGCTTGGGATCGAACGTGCGATACGTGTAGAGACTCTGCGCCATCGGAGTGCTCGGGTCGTCGGGACGCCAACGATCCTCGATCAGTCCTCCGCCGGGTTTCTTCTCGAACGTCCAATGCCCGGTGAACACCGGCCAGAATCCACCATCGGGTCGCCGTGATTGGAATCGAAACTCCCATGTGCCGAGGAGCGCGTCGTAGTCTGTAAGCGTCCCTTTCATCTTCGCCGAGTCACCGATCGCGAAGTTGGCACCCAACGTGTCGGGTAACGCGATTTCGCGCTCCGTGCCAAACGCGCCTGACTCGAGTTGCCAGTAGGGATTCACCCACGTCTTCCCCTGGCGTACGAACAACTCGGTCGCGCGGCCGCGCGTCGTGTCCCGACGCGCACCGGATTCGGTGATGATCTCATAGTTGGAACGCACGAGCGCCGTGTGTCCCGACGCCGAGACTTGGGTATTCGAGAACGTGACGTCGACGAACCGCGCTTTCGATTGGGCGAAGGCGCGCGCGCCGGCCATGATGTCGGTGCGCGTGTTCCAGCGCGGTTGGGGCGAGCCTTCGAGCGTCGCGGCCGCGGACGGAATGTACCGGCGCAGGAGCACGGTGTCATTATGGAAGTAGGCGCGCCACACGGTGTCGCGTGCCGCGAGCAGCTCCTTGTCGACGCGCTGCGCGGCGAGCGGTTTCATCACGCTCGACACGACCAGCAAGAGGCCGAGTATTTTCATACTGCTCACGCTGCGCCGCCGAAATTCGCATAGCAAGAACGAGTCAGCGAATGGTAGCGACGATGCCGCGAGCGGCTCCGTGAGTCGTGAGCAGTCCTTACTCCGCGCTTTACGAGCGAGCCCGCCCCGCCCCGGCGGTTCCGCGCTTGGACCCGCCCTTTCGCTCGGCCACCATGGTGTCGACCAGTCGCATCAGGTGCTGCCCGACGCGCTTGAGTCCGATGCACTGGACGCACGACTTCGCGCCCTCGAGCAGAAAGAAGAACTGGTCGGCCGCGAGTTCGGGATCGGAAAAATCCGCCGCTCGGCACAGCTTGAGAATTTTCTGATGCTCGTGGAGTCGATGCTCGTCGATCACGCGCCGCGCCGGATGACCCGGCTCCGGTAACTCGGCAATGGAATTAAGAATCGGCGAGCCGCGCTCCTCCATCTCGGCGAAGGCCGCCGCCGTCCGGCGACTCCACTCCACGAGTTGCGCCACGGGATCATTGGGGTGCGCCGCCTCGATCTCATCCCAGATGTGCGCCTTCGTGGCAATGATGCCGCGCACCCACTCCGCGATGAGCGCGTCCTTCGACTCGAAGTGACGGTACAAGGTCATCTTGTTCGTGCCCGCCGCTTCGGCGATCGCTTCCACACCGACGCCACGAATGCCGATCCGACGAAACAAATCGTCGGCGGCGGCAAGAATTCGTTCTCGAGGTGGCTGTCCTGGCATCGTCGCTGGGGCAAAAGGGTCCGGGGGTTGACTCCGATGTTACCGCTCGGTAACATACCCGATGTTACCGATCGGTACCATCTCTTTTACTCCGAGCCGAGCCGCTCGTTCCCTGAGATCCTGAAATGAGACACATCGCGCTCCGTTTCACCAGTGTGTTCGCTGCGACCGCCGCGTTCTCCGTTGCCCTGGCGACCGCTTGCAGCAAGCCCCAACCCGTCATGCCGCCCCCGGAGGTGACCGTCGCGCCGGCGATCGATCGCACCATCGCCGACTACGACGAGTTCACCGGGCACTTCGAGGCCGTCCAGGCCGTCGACGTACGACCGCGCGTGTCCGGGTTCATCGACCGCGTGCGCTTTCCGGAAGGCAGCATCGTCAAACAAGGTGACGTGCTGGTCACGATCGATCCGCGTCCGTACGAAGCGGAAGTCGCCCGCGCCACCGCCGCGCTGGAGCAGGCGAAGACGCACGAGCAGTTGGCGAAACAGGAGCTCGATCGCGCTCACCGGCTCGTGAACACACAAGCGATCTCGCGCGAAGAGCTCGACGCACGCACTAGTGGCGTCGCTGAGTCGGAAGCCGCGGTCCGCGGGGCGGAGGCGTCGCTTCGTAGCGCCCAACTCAATCTGGATTGGACCACGGTTCGCGCGCCCATCTCGGGCCGCGTCGGTCGGGCCGAGATCACGGCGGGCAACCTGGTCCAGTCGGGACCGCCGTCGCCGTCGCTACTCACGACCATCGTCTCGCTCGATCCGATCTACGTCTACTTCGACACCGACGAGCAGGCCTACCTCAAGTACGTCGGCGCGCCGGGAGTCACACGCGGCCAGTCGCGGACCGTCCAGATCGGCCTCGCTAACGAAACGGGGTTCGGACACGAGGGCACGCTGGACTTCGTCGACAATCAACTCGATCGGCGCGCCGGAACGATCCGGGTGCGCGCCGTCGTTCACAACCCGAACCACGAGCTCGCGCCGGGCCTGTTCGCTCGGGTCCGTCTCGCCGGCAGCGAGCGTCGCAGCGCGACCCTGATCCAAGATCAGGCGATCGGCACCGACCAGGATCGCAAGTTCGTTCTCGTTCTCAAGCCCGACAGCACACTCGAGTATCGAGCGATCAACTTGGGCCGCGTCGTCGACGGACTCCGCGTGGTTCAATCTGGGCTCAAGCCCGGCGACAACGTCGTGATCAACGGGCTACTTCGGGTGCGACCGGGGATGAAGGTCGCGGCGAAGAATGGGACCATGCTGGCGATGTCGCCGGCCTCCAATCCGGCTCGCGCCGGCCAGTAATTCCACTTCTCTAACGAGCCTTTCCGTGCGATTCTCGCGCTTTTTCATCGATCGACCGGTGTTCGCGGTCGTGTTATCGCTCGTCGTGCTCGCGGCCGGACTGATCGCGATGTCGGTCCTTCCCGTCAGCGAGTATCCCGAAGTCACACCGCCCACGATCGCGGTACGCGCGATCTATCCGGGCGCCAATCCCACCGTGCTCGCGCAGACCGTGGGCACTCCGCTCGAGGACGCGATCAACGGCGTCGAACACATGCTCTATATGTCGTCCTCGGCGACCGCCGACGGCGTGCTGAATCTCACCGTCACGTTCGCAATCGGCACCAACGTCGATCTGGCGCAAGTGCAGGTGCAGAACCGGGTCAGCCAAGCGCTCGCGCGTTTGCCAGAGGAGGTACGGACGCTCGGGGTGACAACCGAGAAGCGATCGCCCGACATCACCATGGTGGTGCATCTGGTGTCGCCCGACGGGCGATACGATCCGGTGTATCTCCGCAACTACGCGCTACTCAACGTCCGAAACGAGCTGGCGCGGCTCCCCGGTGCCGGGCAAGTGATCGTCTTCGGCGCCGGCGATTACGCCATGCGTGTCTGGCTCGACCCGAACAAGGTTGCGGCCCGAGGACTTTCAGCAACCGACGTCGTTCAGGCGATTCGCGAGCAGAATCTGCAAGTCGCCGCCGGAGTCGTCGGCGGCCAACCAATGCCGGAGCCCGTCGCATATCAACTCACCGTCACGGCGAAAGGACGCCTCACCGATGAGAACGAGTTCGGCAACATCATCGTGAAGACCGGCGCGAACGGCGAGGTCACGCGCTTACGGGACGTTGCGCGCCTGCAGCTCGGCGCCGGCGAGTTCGCGCTCCGCTCGCTGCTGGACAACAAAGCGGCGGCCGCAATCGTCGTTTTCCAAGCACCGGGCTCGAACGCGCTCGCGTTGTCGAACTCGGTACGCAGCACGATGGCCGATCTGCAAACGCGCTTTCCGCAGGGCATCTCGTGGTCGGCCGTATACGATCCGACCGTCTTCGTTCGCGATTCCATCCGCGAGGTCATTCGCACGCTGCTCGAGGCGACGCTCATGGTCGTCATCGTCGTCGTGCTCTTCCTTCAGACGTGGCGTGCGTCGGTGATTCCGCTCGCGGCGGTGCCGATCTCCATCGTTGGAACGTTCGCCGTGATGTTCGCATCCGGCTTCTCGATCAACACATTGTCGCTGTTCGGGATGGTGTTGGCGATCGGCATCGTCGTCGACGACGCCATCGTCGTCGTCGAGAACGTCGAGCGGCACATCGAGGAGGGACTCTCACCGCTCGAGGCGAGCCACCGCGCCATGGAGGAAGTGAGCGGCCCGATCATCGCGATCGCACTCGTGTTGTGCGCGGTGTTCGTCCCGGTGGCGTTCATCAGCGGTCTCACGGGACAGTTTTACCGCCAGTTCGCGCTGACGATCGCGTTCTCCACGCTCATCTCGGCGTTCAATTCCTTGACGTTGTCACCGGCATTGGCCGCGCTGCTGCTCAAGCCGCGCGGCGCGCGCGAGGACGCGCCGACGCGCATGATCAACAGCGCATTGGGTTGGTTGTTCCGCCCGTTCAATCGCGCATTCGCGGGCTTGTCCAACCGCTATGGAACGATCGTGCGCGGCCTCACGCGGCGCTCGGCCGTGGCGGTGGTCGTGTATGGTGGTCTGGTCGTCCTGGGCATCCTTGGTTTCTCGCGGGTGCCAGCCGGGTTCGTGCCCAGCCAAGACAAGCAGTACCTCGTGGCAATCGCCCAGCTTCCGGACGCGGCGTCGCTCGATCGAACGGAAGCGGTGATCCGGCGGATGTCGGACATCGTGCTCAAGCAAGACGGCGTGCAATCCGCGGTGGCCTTCCCCGGCCTCTCAGTAAACGGGTTCACCAACAAGCCGAACTCCGGCGTCGTGTTCGTGACGCTCAAGCCCTTCGACGAGCGCCGCACCACGGCGACGACGGCGGGCGCGATCGTGGCAGCGTTGAATCAGAAGTTCGGCGCCATCCAGGACGCGTACGTCGGCGTATTTCCGCCACCGGCCGTCAACGGCCTCGGAGCGATCGGCGGATTCAAGCTGATGCTCGAGGATCGCGCGGGACTCGGCGACTCGGTGCTGTACGCGTCGGCGCAAGCGTTGCTCGGTCGCGCGTATCAGACGCCGCAGCTCACGGGAGAGTTTTCGAGTTTTCAAACAAACGTGCCGCAGCTCTTCGCCGACGTCGATCGCGACAAGGTGAAGCAGCTCGGACTGCCGCTCAATGACGTCTTTCAGACGCTCCGCATCTATCTCGGCTCGGCGTACGTGAACGATTTCAACAAGTTCGGGCGGACGTACCAGGTCATCGCCCAAGCTGATGCGCCGTTCCGTTCGTCGGCCGAGGACATCGCGCGGTTCCAGGTGCGCAACGCGATGGGACAGATGGTCCCGCTGGGCTCCGTGTTGAACGTGAAGCAGTCGTACGGGCCAGACCAGGTCACGCACTACAACGGCTATCCCGCCGCCGACATCAATGGAAGCGCGGCACCTGGTATCAGCGCGGGTGAGGCCGTGCAACGCATCGAGCAGCTCGCGGCGGAGACGCTGCCCAACGGAGTCAACTTCGAGTGGACCGAGCTGACCTATCAGCAGAAGCTCGCAGGCAACACGGCGATCTTCGTCTTCCCACTGTGCGTGCTACTCGTGTTTCTCGTGCTGGCCGCCCAATACGAGAGTTGGTCGCTTCCGCTGGTTATCATCCTGATAGTGCCGATGTGTCTTCTATCGGCGATCGCCGGCGTGTGGGTCACGCGCGGCGACAACAACGTGTTCACGCAGATCGGCCTGCTGGTGCTTGTCGGACTCGCGTGCAAGAACGCGATCCTGATCGTGGAATTCGCCCGCGACCTCGAGCGAAAGGGTCACGACCGTCTGGCCGCGGCGCTCCAAGCGAGCCGGATCCGTCTGCGTCCGATTCTCATGACGTCGTTCGCGTTCATCATGGGTGTCGTGCCGCTCGTTCTTGCCAGCGGGGCCGGCGCGGAGATGCGCCACGTCATGGGCGTCGCGGTGTTCTCCGGAATGCTCGGCGTGACGTTCTTCGGTCTCATGTTCACTCCACTTTTCTACGTCATCATTCGCGGGCTCGTCGCGCGACGCTCGAATATCGGCGCCGACGTGACCAAGGCGATCGGTTCATTCGCGCCGGTCGACCGTCCGCTCGCCGTCGCCGAAGGTGATCTCCATGCGTAATAGGATTCTCTCATTCGTCGCCGCCACGATCGTGTCGGCGTTCAGCAGTGTTCCGGCATCACAGGCCCAGTCCACCGCTGCGCTTCAGCGGCCGTTCTGGCAAGAGATCGGCGACAGCGTGTTGACCGGTTTGATCGTCGAAGCGCAACGGGCGAATACCGATGTGCGGGTCGCCGAGGCACGCCTCGACGCAACGCGTGCGTCACGGCGTCTGTCGGCATTCGATCTTGCGCCCACGGTCACCGCGAGTGGCAGCGCGCTCCGCACTCGCCAATCGATGGCACAGGTTCCAGGACTCACGACTGCGCTACCACAGCAGGACTTGTACGACGTCGGCTTCGATGCGGCCTGGGAGCTCGACCTGTTCGGACGCACGCGCCACACGGTCAACGCCAACGGCGCGCTCGTCGAATCGGCGGAGCATTCCGTCGACGACGTGCAACTGAGCCTGGCCGCCGAAGTGGCACGAAACTACTTCGAGCTCCGCGGCGCGCAGCGACAGCTCGCGGTCGCAATGCGGAACGCCGAGGTGCAGCGGAAGACGGTTCAGTTGACACAGGATCGCTTAGCCGGTGGGCGCGGAACGGCGTTCGATGTCGAACGTGCGCGATCGGTGTTGCAACTCACGCTGGCCGCGGTGCCGGCGTTTCAGACACAGATCGCGACCGGACGCAATCGCATCGCGGTGCTGCTCGGCCGGTCGGCCGAGACGATCCCGGCCGGGCTCATGACGGACGGTTCGATGCCCCAACTTCCGGACACAGTGGCGATCGGCTCGCCGCGCGACGTCGTCCGGCACCGGCCCGATGTTCTCGCGGCAGAGCGTCAACTCGCTGCACAGTCGCTGTCGCTCAGCGCATCGCGTGCGGAGTACTTGCCGCGGATCTCACTCGCCGCGAGCGTGGGCTACACCGCAAACCGTATCGAGTCGCTCACGCGCACCGGCACGTCGCGCTTGCTGGTTGGCCCGGTTGTGAGCTTCCCGCTTTTGGACCTCGGGCGCGTCAGACAACGCGTCGACTTCGCTCAGTCTCGAGAGAACGAGGCCCAGGCGCAGTACGCGGCGACAGTGCTGCGCGCGGTCGAGGAGACTGAGAGCGCCGTCGTGACGTATGCGCGAGCGCGCGAACGCGTCGGCATTCTCACCGAGGCTGTTGCGTCGAGTACGCATGCGTCCGAGCTGGCACAAGAGCGGTTCGAGGCGGGGCTCACGGACTTCCTGCAGGTGTTGGACGCGCAACGCACACTTCTCGACGCCGAGAACCAGCTGGCGACCGCGCACACATCGGCCGCAACGGCTCTCGTTGCACTGTACAAGGCGGCGGGTCGGACAGGACCGAACAGAAAGGATTTTTGATAAGAGTTTGTTGAACCGAAGCCTGTCTCGGCTACCTAGCCGCGCCGACAGGGATTACCGCCGCATCGACGGCGCAGGCGCGGATGAATTCATGTAGTTGACGATCGACGCTCTGGCGTCGAAGGAGATCCACCAGATGTCTCGTAGTCGCTCAAATCCCATGGCCGTGGGTACTCCGGCCGCGCTTCGCCCGGCAGTTCTTCGCGCCGGCCTCACGCTCGCTGTCGTCGCCGCGGTCTCCGCGTTTGCGGCTCGGGCGCAAGCGCAATCGTCGTCGCAGAGCGCGTTTCAGGTTCGTCCGCTCGTCGGAGCACTCATCCCGACTGGCGACGAGCGCGACGTGATCAAGAATGCCGTTCTGGTCGGTGGTCAAGGTTCATTCACACTCAACTCGAACTTTGCGCTCGTCGGCGCGTTTGGTTGGTCGCCGAGCGAGGACAAGACGTCCGCAGCGCGACCGAAGCTCGATCTCTATCAGTATGATCTCGGACTGCAAGGAAAGCTGGACGATTTGACGTCGGGCTCTGCGGTCTCGACTCGGCCCTATGCGATTATCGGTGGCGGTGGACGGACCTATGACTTGCGCAACGTCGCCGGCGCGAGCGCGCAAACGAACCCACTCGGCTACGGCGCCGTTGGTCTCGACCTCGACCAGACGAACGGTCGCATCGGTCTTCGTCTCGAGGCCCGCGACAACGTCACGGCATTCAAAGGGCTGCGCGGCGAGCTCCAAGATCGGAAAGCCCGCAACGATCTGCAGTTCGTGGCAGGGCTGACGTTCGGGTTCTAGCCGGAGGGCAGTAACGGGGGGCGCCGATCACGGCGCCTCCCGCTCGAAGCCCCTTTCCGGGGTAATGGAATCCTTCCACGAACCTGCGGCGCGACGCGTTCAACTGCCAATCGCCTACGCTTGGATCATCTCCGGCTCCAGGACTTTCTCCACCGCTTGTCCGTTGACGGCGCTCACGTAGTACGCTTTCGCGCCCGCGCGCGACGCCACCACGCGTTTCACGGTGTTGTCCTCGAAATAGATGCCCGCGTCGTTGTCGCACGCATAGCCCGGCTTCATCTGGCCCGAGCCGATCAGCTTTTGATATAGCGGCCGGCGCGCCGGCTCCCGGTCGTAGTGCGGACTGTGGCTTCCTTTCAAGAATCCTAAACACTGCACGGTCGAGAGCTCCTTGGGCCGCGAGTCCGTGGTGCCTTCCTCGAACCAGCAGAGAGAGCCCGCGCTCGCCCCGCCGAGTACGATCCCCTTGTCCCACGCCTGGCGGAGAATCACGTCGATGCCCTGCGCTTTCCAGATGGCCTGCTGGTTGAGCGTGTTGCCACCCGATGCGACGATGCCGTCGACGGAGAGCAGCACATCAGACCAGCTCTTGTCCTGTCGCGTGCTGGCGATGAAGCTCTCCTGCACCGAAGGCTCCACGTTGAGTGGCGCACACGCCTTGAACCAGCTGAGGATGCCGTCGGCTCGGTCGGCAGACGCCGTCGGCAGGAAGAGGAGCTTGGGCCGCGGCTTTCCGGTGAGCTCAGCCATGTACTTGATGAACGCCGTGTTGTAGTTGCCGCCGGCAATGAGGATCTTGCGAGTCGCCACCGTTGCCCTGGGCGCCGACTCGAATCCGAACGCGGGCAGCTGTTTCGTCAGAAGGCCGACGGAGCCGATCAACGACGACAAGACGAATTGTCTTCTCTCCATGTCATCCCCGCTCGTAGAGGGTGAAGGTCAGCGCGCTCACCATCATTGTCCGACGACCTGGCTGCACGCCTGCGCGGGCTGTTGGCCGCGCTGCAGACATTCCGCGTCGGGAAACATGACCCACGGGAAAATCAATTCTGCGATCGATCCGGTGTTCAATTTCGGAAGCTGGGCCAGGCGCCCATAGCGCCGCGCGTCGACCCACCGGGTGCCCTGCTCGAACAGCAACGAGTACGTGCGGTTGTACAATATCTCGGTGACGAGATCGCCGCTGAACGTAGCGGGCAGCGGCGGAAGACCACCGGAGTTCACGCGAATGAAGTTCAGATCGGCAAGCGCCGCGGCCGTATTCCCCAACTGAAAGTTCGCCTCGGCGCGCAACAGGATGAGCTCTTCGTTCTTGAGGATCGGCGTTGGATCGTTTTGCGACGAATAGATCGTGAACTTCGTGGTGCCCGTGACGCCCTGGAGCGAGCGCACGGTTCCCGCCGCAGTCTTCCGTGTGAGCCGCAAATCGGGCGAGCCGTCGGCGCGCTTCTGTGCGCCGCTCGTGATCGACGGATGGACGTACAGCGCCGTGGGTGTCGGATCGAACAGTGGATTCGGCGAGTCGCCCGACGCCGTGCTCCAGACGTTGTACACGCCCTTCGCGAGATTGGCCAACGACGTCGAGCTCGTGTCGACGAACGACGCCGCGATGTCGGTCAGAGCTTGCGTCCATTGGCGGCGGTACACGTCCACCCGCGCGCGCATTCCTCGATTCACGAGAATGAACGTCGCGGGAGTATTGAAGCCGGCGAACCCGCTGGTGAGCGCGAACGGAAACGCCGTTCCTCCGGCCAGCAGATGCGTCTGCGCCGAATCGAGCAAGCTTGAGATACTTGCGAGCGCGGCATCCTTGCCCACGACGGCGCCAAGCACGTGCGGATCCGCCGGGAGCTCGACGACAATGCCGATCGTGTCGCGGATTTTGATCTGTCGCAATAGCTCCATCGCAGCGATCGTCTGCACGAAGCCTTTCACTGCTTCCTTCTGCGCGGGGCTGTATCCAGAGACTTTGTCGACGGCCGTGAGTATTGACTGAATCTGTCGCAGGTTCGTATACGCCGCGGACCACCCGAGATCCTGCGCGAAGCCGCCGGGGACGATCGGACCGGCGTAGAAGCCGAGGAGGTCGCGCGCTTCGGCTTGGAGCAGGTTGTACGCTTCGCGGCCAAAGCTCCCCATCTGCCAGCCTTCGACGGCCGTCGCGGAGCGATACAGCACGAGGAGGCCGCTCGTCGCGGTATTGACGACCGACGGCGTCGGCGACCCGGTGAGCGCATCGACGCTGGGATTGTTGTAGTTCGGCACCGTGACCTCCTGACAGCCGGTGACGACGCCGATGGCGGCCGCGATGACGGCCACTCTCACGCTATGCATGCGAGACATTTCACCACCCCGCGCTGAGTTGGAGCCAAAAGGAACGGCTGGTCGGGTAGGCGCCGAGCTCTCGCTCGACTTGCACGGAGCTCGGAGTTGCGGCGGCGCCGAAGTTGGCGAACTCCGGATCGGTTCCGCGGAATTTTGTCCAGGTCTTGATGTTGTGCGCGGTGAAACTCAGCTGCGCGTGTTCGGTCCGCGCCAGCGCGCCCATCATGAGTCTTTTTGGAATGTCGATCGTCGCGGTCAGCTCGCGCAGCTTCCAGAACGAGGCGTCTTGATAGTACACCCTCGTGTATTTCTGATAGTAGCTCGTTCGCCATAAGCCCAGCTTCATTCCGCCGGGGCCCGGCGCATCGTAGTCCACCGAGTTCTGACCGAGGTCGTAATGGCGCCAGGTGCCGGCGCCCGCCATGCCGCCATGCTGCCGGTCGAGCGTGGCGCCCACCGAGAAGCTTCCGCGCCGCAAGGTGTTGGAAAAACCGAGTGTGAAGTCGGGATTCCCATCACCCATCTTGTCCTGAATGACCGATCCGTTCGGGAGCGTGTCGTTGCCGAATATTTGCGTCGGCGATTTTCCCTGCTCGATCTTAGCGGCGCCGGTCTGCGGCGCGCCAAGGTAGAACGAGGGCACCGGCAGGTCGGTGATGATGGCGCGGTTCAGCGCGAAGTTCACGTGCGTGTCCCAGCTGACGCCACGGATATCGCGAATGGGGAACCCGCTCACGACCGTCTCGAGACCGCGCACCCGCATGCTGGCCCCGTTGTATACCTCTTGCGAGTATCCCGTCGTCGGGGCGAGGGTTCGCTGAATCAAGAGATTGCTGATGTTGCGTTGGTAGCCGGTGACCTCCAGCTGGAGGCGGCTCTGCAACATCGTGGCGTCGATGCCTGTCTCCAGCTCACGCTGCCGCTCCGGCGCGATGATGCTCGACCCGAGGTTCGAGTTCAGGGTAAAGGCGCCGACGCCGCCGATGTTACTGGAATTGAGCGTGGTGAACTTTTGTCCGTACTGCGGCTCGTTGCCCGTCTCACCGTACGCCGCGCGGAGCTTGAGCTCGTCGAGCAGACCCGGTTTGACGTCGGGAACCCGCAGCGATCCCGAGAACTTCGGGAAGGAGTAGAACTTGGAGGTGTTGCCGTTGTTGCTGCTGCGATCGGAGCGCACTCCGGCGGTGAGCATCAGACGCTCATTGATCAACGCCTCGCTCTGCACGAACACGCCAAAGTCGTTGACGCGCGTATGCGCCGCGTCGATTCCACGCACCGTTCCCGCCGTCGGGACCGAGAGTCCGCCGAGCAGATTCTGGCCCGATTCACGCGCGATGTCCTGATCCTTGACCTCGTTCTGCGTCCCCACCTGCGACGTGAGCCGGAGCCATTTATTCGGCGTGAACACGTGTACCGCGTTCACGTTCGCGTTGTACTGGAGGTTCTGACTGAACGACGTCACCGCCGTTCCGGGAATCGCCGTCTGTGCCTCGTACTGCAACTCCGGCGGCGAGTAAATGAAGTTGTGCTGCGTGAAGATGTCGCCGCCGAGGACGCCGACGAACCGCACCAGATGCGTGCCCGTGTTCAGCGCTTCCCACTGCGTGCGTCCCGTCGTGATGCTGCGGAAGACGGTCTCGCGATTCTGGAACAAGTCGATCGTCGCGAACGGATTGCTCGGGTAGAACGGATTGAACGGATAGGTGCCGTCCGCCTGTTGCCGATAATCGAAGAAGCTCGGCAGCTTCGTGATCGTGTAATAGACCGAGCTGCCGTTGTTGTCGTTGCCGAACAACCCGCGATCGGAATTACTCCGAAGATTCTCGGAGCTCAACTGCAGCGTCAGTTTCGCTCCGATACTCTGGTCCACATTGAGGCGGAGGCTCTCTTTGTCCCAGAACGTGTTCTTGACGATGCCCTCGTCGCGGTGCTTGACGCCCGACGCGTAGTACTTCGTGTTCTCCGAGCCGCCCGATACGTTGAGCGCCTGCTCGTAGCTGGTCGGTTTGCGGCCAAGCAGGAGGTCCTCGTAGTCGAAATGATTGTTGGGATTCCACGCCGTTGCCCAGAACGCCGGCGTTCGGGTGCCGAACGCGGCCTGCGCATCCGCGAGCGACTGAAACGTTCGCGATCGGTTCTTATACGCGAGCTCACTCGTGCCGGCGGAGGTGCGCGATGAGAAGCGCGCATTGCCGGCGCGGCCGCGTTTGGTCGTGATCATGATGACGCCCGCCGACGCCTTCGACCCGTAAATCGCTGCCGCCGCGGCGCCCTTGAGAATCTCGACGCTCTCGATGTCGTTCGGATCGAGGTCGGCGATGCGATCCACCGGCGCTTCCTGTGTGGCGGCGGCGATCGCCGATCCCGCAGCCTTCGTCACCAGATTGGTGCCGGCGGGAATCGCGTCATCGCTCACCAGAACGCCGTCGATCACGTACAGGGGCTGCGTGTTTCCGAGAATCGACGAGATGCCGCGCAGACGAATGCGGTCGCCGCCGCCCGGCGCGCCGGTGTTCTGTTGGATCTGAACCCCGGCCGCCTTCCCTTGGAGCGCGACTTGGAGCGACGGCGTCGGCACCGACGCAATGCGTTCCGCGGCGACACTTGCGACGGAGTTCGCGAGGTTGCGTCGCTCGACGGCGGTCGCCTGACCAGTAATCACGACCTGCTCGAGGTTGACGACGTCGCGCTTCATCCGAACGTCGACCGTCGTTTGCTCCGGGCCAACGTTCACTTGAGCGATCGTGAATCCGATGTGGCGCACCACGAGCGTGACGGCGCCGGCAGGCACGGTGATGGTGAACGCTCCGTCGGCGCGGCCGATCGAGCTTCGGGTCGTTCCCTTCACGACGACCTGCGCCGCGGGTATCGGCTCACTCGACTCCGCGTCTTTGACTGTGCCGGTCACCGTGCGCGTGGGCCCCTGCGCAAGAACCTGTGCCGCGCCCACCAAGGTGAGAGTGAACGCGCGTCGCAACACCCCCCATGAAAGATCGGGGACTCTTCGCATGCGGCACCTCCGGCAGTTGGATGGGGAACGCGGCTCGGGCCGAGGACGGCGACACGGCGAGCTTCTCGATCACCGGCGCGCGCGTGTCGAGGACCAACATGCCCCCGACGGTCGCATTGTCAACGGCGCTGGTTCGTTCAGGTGCTGCGGCCACGCGATGCGATCGCTGGACACTGCGAGCCGTCGGGCTCCAGGACTGGCGTTTGATTGATCACGGCGATGCCAGCCAACGTCGTCGATGCGCAACCTGGAGCGCGCTGTCCCTGCAAAGCAAAACGCCGCAGCGAGAGTATCCCACTACGGCGTTAGCGTTTCGAGCATGAGCCGGTTGGATTTGAACCTTCGACCTCACCGCGGATCAGACAGCCCCGTCGGTGTGCGCTCAGCCTGCTTTGTTGGCGGAGAGGTCCCATCCGTGGCCGGTGTAGGTACCCCCAGTGGGCGCGATACGCTGCTCCAATTCCTCGACCGAGAAGTCGAGCGCGATGACGTCCTTACCCGATGTGTCCTTGATCTGCTTGCGCTGGTCGTCGGTCAACTGGATGTGAATGCGCGGCTCCGAGTTTTCCATAGATCCCTCGTTGTTAGTGACGCCTACTGCGCCGGTGACAGGCGTGGCGCGGTATGCCCCGACCAACGTCATACGAGAAATGGCGACAAGACCCGACATCCTCGCGCGCGGGGAAAAAGAAAAAGCCGCGTAACGAGTTGGCATTACGGGGCCTGTGTATTCGTCTCATGGGCCTGCGAGCCTCAGACCTCACGCTTATCAGCCAGACAAATCGGATGTCGAAATTCGGCATCCAAGCGGCAAACCATTGACGGACGACGCGATCTGCCGGGATGAAGCCTCGGTCAAGCCGTGTGTCGCCCAGTTCAACGGAAAGCACAACGGACAGCACAACGGACAGCACAACGCTGAAGTCCCGTCATTGCACGTCGGCCTGCATTCGCGCGCACGCAGCGCACTAACCGACGAATCTGAGCCTCGGCATCCTGCCCGCGAGCGCAGCTCTTCAAGTAGGGCTCCGGCGGTCGGCGCTTGTTGCTCGCCCCGAAATCGTCTGGGCCGTCCGTCTAAGACATTGTTCGCACCGCAGCGTTGCTCACACATGTCAGGGAGGCAGAGAATGTCGAGCCGTCTCACACGCAGGCCTCGTCTCGTGAAAGGCGTTTTTTGGTGGCCGGTCCACCACTCCACTGAGGGAGGCACCACGTTCAAGCGCACCCTCGTGCTCGGCGCGGCCGCGCTCCTTGCCGCGGGCTGCGGCATCGACCGCCCCGATCCTACCGACGCGACATTGGCTTCCACGACATTGGCTTCCAACGGGAGCGCGGCCTTCTCCGCCGTCAAGTTCTGGGAGGCCGGCGCGACGGTGAGTTGGAACCAGTTGGCGACCGACCTGGCAACAGCGGCGCCGGCGCCAGGAATCAACGCGATACGCCTGTACGTGTATCTCTCGCTCGCTCAGTTCCGCGCTGCCGAGGCGGCAAGGGCAACGCCTGGCCCGCATCCCCCGATCGCTGCGGCCATCGGTGGTGCGTCCGTCGCCGTTCTGAGCTCGTTCTTCCCCAGCGGCGTCGCCCAGCTCGAAGCCGCGCTCGACGCGCAAGAGATTTCCGATCCGTGGCCGGGCGAAAAGCACGCGGATTTCGACGCCGGTGAGGCGATCGGCCGGGCGGTGGGGGCACGGGTGCTCACCTTCGCACAAGGCGACCTCGTTGGGCTCACGGATCCACTGCTCGCGCCCGTGGGACCGCCACCCGTCGGACCTGCCTACTGGATCTACTCTCCTCCTCCGGCAATCGCACGCGGCAACCTCGGCGCGCGTCCGTTCTTTTTGAGGTCCCAGGATCAGCTGCGCCCGGCTCCGCCACCCGCGGTTGGTAGCGCTGCTTTCAATGCGGCGCTGGCCGAGGTTCGTCAGATCTCGGACACGCGGACCCAAGAGCAGATCGACATCGCAAACTATTGGAACGTGAACCAGTCGCCGCGGTCTCAAGCTGCCTTCATGGGGATCGCGCGCGAGCTGATGGTTTCGCACCGTCGCACGGACACGGACGCTGCACGGATCATGTTCCTTATGAGCGCGGCAGGCTTCGACGCGCTGATCGGATGCTTCGATGCCAAGTACCACTACTGGTTCATCCGGCCCTCGCAGGCAGACGCCGGTATCCACACGGTATTTCCGACGCCGCAACACCCGTCGTACCCGTCCGCTCATTCCTGTTTCTCGGGCGCGTTCAGCGCCGTACTCATCGACGCCTTCCCAAGCGAGCGTGCACGCGTGGAGGCGATGGCTCAAGAGGCAAGCCTATCGCGGCTCTATGCAGGAATTCACTATCGATTCGACTTCGAGACCGGGCTCGCGCTGGGACGTAGTGCTGCAGCGCTTGCACTCGCGGCGAACCTCGACCAGGTCGCGCCGGGCACGAAGTAAGGCACGCTTCACCACGGTCATCGCCGGCAGCGTCGCGATCCCCTGAGCCACTCAGGGGATCGCGCTGTCGGCTAAAAAGGAAAACTCGCCTAG
>DASYSU010000237.1:0-21764 GCA_036002925.1 Gemmatimonadaceae bacterium
GGGCGATCGGATACCGACGCGACGTATCATCTCGGTGATCTCGTTGGCTAAGCGCCATGGCCGAACGAGGTGGTGCAGCGCCTTCGCGATGAAGGAATTCACGGTATTTCCGGCAACTACGATTCGACTGTCGCCACGGACTACAAGCACTGCGGCTGCAAGTACGAAGACCCGCGACAAGAAGAATTATCGCATGTGAGCTACGCGTGGACTCGTGAGCAGGTCTCCGCCGACACGAAAGCGTTCTTGGGACGATTGCCGTTTCGCTTGGACTTGCGGCCCCTCGGGGGCCATGTCAGCGGGCCCACGGTCATTCTCGTTCATGGAACGCCGATCAACAACGTGACCTATTGGACCGAGGATCGGAACGACGACTTTTGCGCGAAAATGTCGGAGGTGGCGGGCGCGCGGTCGGGCGACGTCATCGCGTTCGGTCACACGCACAAGCCGTGGCATCGCATGGTCGGCGGCGTGCACTTCGTGAACACCGGAAGTGTGGGTCGCCCCAAAGACGGCGACTGGCGCGCCGGATACGTTCGTCTCGACATCGATGACGCGGGAACGCGCGTGGAGTTCCGTCGCGTCGAGTACGATGTCGAGCTCGCGGCGCGCGCGATTGTCGCCGGAACGCTTCCCGACGATTTCGCGGCATACCTGCGGACTGGCGGCATGCCGGCGCTCGCGACGACCACAGACCCGTTGCTTCGGTCAGGATGACGGACGTTTCCCTTGGGATCGCGACGGCGCAAGCGCCGACTGTCCGACGCCTCTCGGCGGTCGATCGCTTCCTTCCAGTCTGGATCTTTGCCGCGATGGGACTCGGCCTCGCCCTCGGTCGGGCGTTTCCGGACCTCGGCGCGCTTCTCGATCGCGTCAAAGTCGCCGGCGTATCCGTGCCAATCGGCGTCGGTCTGTTGTGGATGATGTATCCGGTGTTGGCGAAGGTTCGGTACGAGACGATCGGTCGGCACGTGGCGAACACCAAGCTTCTTGGTCTGTCGCTGTTTTTCAACTGGGTGCTGGGACCGCTCGTGATGTTTGCTCTTGCGTGGCTCTTTCTTCCGGACCTTCCGGCGTACCGCAATGGTCTCGTCCTCATTGGCCTAGCGCGATGCATTGCCATGGTGCTCATCTGGAATTCGCTCGCCTGTGGATCAGGTGAGCTGGCGGCGGTGCTGGTCGCGCTGAACTCCGTGTTTCAAGTTCTCACATACAGCGTTTTGGGCTGGCTCTTTTTGCGGGTCGTACCAGCGTGGTTCGGCGGAGCCACGGCTGTCGTCGACGTATCGATGTGGGCGATCGCAAAGAGCGTGTTGATCTTCCTCGGCATCCCATTGCTCGCCGGCTATCTGACCCGGCGGACGCTCGTCACGCGGAAGGGCGAGTCATGGTACACCAATACCTTCCTGCCGCGGATCGGGCCGACAGCACTCCTCGGGCTGCTCTACACCATTGTGCTGATGTTCGCGATGCAGGGTGGCCGCATTCTGCAACTCCCGCTCGACGTGCTGCGAATCGCGATGCCGCTGCTCGCGTACTTCGTCATCATGTTCGGTTTAGCGTTCGTGATCTCGGCGAAGCTGGGCTTCGAATACGCGGAGACGGCCGCGTTGTCATTCACGGCGGCCGGTAACAACTTCGAGCTGGCCATCGCGGTGGCTGTGGCGACATTCGGTATTGCGTCCGGTGAGGCACTCGCGGCCGTCGTCGGGCCATTGATCGAGGTGCCGGCGTTGATCGGACTGGTGTACGTGTCGCTCCGGGGCGGGCGTCGCTTCTTTGGATTTGCGCCGCCTGTCGTCATCTGACACGATCGGTAAGACGCTGAACGTGTGAAGTCTTCCCCGACGGCAGAATCGTAGTCGCACGCCGTCTCCGTTCAATGCTCCGCCACGATCTTGCATCATGACGCGCGCGGACATACGTTCGCCCCACCGCATGTATACCCAACCGGTATCCGATCGTCGTCGACCGCACGAACGCGTGGGCCCGACGAATGGATTCGCGATCTCTCTGGAGGTCAGTCCGTGAGCATCGTTGCATTCGCCACGCGGCGCGTTGCCGCGCGCATCGCCGTTCTCGCCGTTCTCCTGTGCATCGGCGCCACCGCGCGTGCACAAACCGGTCGCATTACGGGAATGGTTGCCGATTCGACGGCCGGTCACGCGGTGGGCGGCGTCAGCATTAGCATCGTCGGGACGACGCTCGGCGTGCTGAGCGCGGACGACGGTCACTACGCGATCACCGGCGTGCCGCCAGGAACGTACGTCGTCGAGGCACGACGATTGGGCTACGCGCCCGTGCGGCGCAGTGACGTCCTGGTGACAGCGGGCCAAACGACGACGCTCAATCTCAAGGTGCAGGCGGCGGCGCTCCACCTTCAGGAAACGGTCATCACCGGCGTTGTCGATCCAACAGCCGGGACGAAAATTCCCTTCACGGTAGGTCGCGTGACCAAGGAAGACGCGCCGGTGCCGCCGACCAATGCGATGGCCGCGATTCAAGGCAAGATCGCCGGCGTCGCGATCGTGCCGCCGGCGCAGCCGGGCGATGGCATCAGCATCCAGCTTCGAACGCCATCGAGCATCAACAAGAGCAACTCGCCGCTGTTCGTGGTCGACGGAGTGATTCTCTCCGACATCACGGCATCATCGGCCGATCTCAACTCGCTCGATATCGAGAGCGTCGAGGTCGTGAAAGGCGCAGCGGGCGCCTCGCTCTATGGATCGCGGGCCGCGAACGGCGTCGTGCAGATTCGCACATCACGCGGCGCCGGCCTCGCGTTGGGTCAAACGCAATTCACTTTCCGGTCGGAGATGGGCGGGAGCTCGATGAGTCGTGACGTCCGGCGAGCGAAGTACCATTTCTATCAAACGAACGCGAACGGAGAGTACGTGAATGCGGCGGGAGCCGTGGTCACGCGCGACCTTCGAGTCCCCGACTCGGTGTTCAAGCGATTTCAGGATAATCCATACACCACGCCGATCTACAATCCAGTCGCCGAGATTTTCCATCCCGGCGATCTGATGACGAACTCGCTCAACATCGCACAGAACGGCGAGAAGACGAACTTCTTGACGACCGTATCGCGGCAGCGACAGGACGGCGTGTTGCGCGATCACGGCGCGTATGATCGCACGGACTTCCGGATCAATCTCGATCACCGTCCGCGCGACGACGTCCAGTTTTCGGTCAGCGGCTATCACTCGCGATCCAACCGCGAGGAGCTCGACGGCAATCTCTTCTTCGATCTCACCGCGACGGCTCCCGATGTGAACTTGCTGCAGCCGGATCCGGACGGCACGAAGTACATCTTCCAGCCCGATCCGCAGGGTGTGCATCCGAGCCCTCTCTACTTGGCCGAGACGCAGAAAAACTTTACGCATCGGATTCGAACGCTCGGCAGCACCGATCTGCGGTACACGCCCCGCCCCTGGTTGTCAGCGGACGCGAACGCGAGCTACGACCGCTGGGACCAGAATCAATCGTTCTTTCTCGATCGCGGGTTGAAGTCGGAAAACCAGGCTGCGGGTGATCCGGGATCCTTGACGCTCAATGACGACTACACGAGCGCACTCAACGCGTCGGGAAGCCTGAGTCTCCTCAAGGATTTCAATAAGATCACGGCGCGAACGACGGCGCGAATGCTGATCGAGCGCCAGACGACGCAGAGTGCATCCGCGACCGGGACCAACTTCGCCGTGGGCGGTGTGCCGCGGATCGACGCCGCGCTGACGCGCGGCAGCTCGTCTTCATCCTCGGACATTCGGGCTGAAGGCTACTTCTTCACCGGCGGTCTGGACTACGACAGCCGGTTCATCTTCGACGGCTTGGTCCGACGCGACGCGAGCTCGTTGTTCGGGCCGGGTGAGCAATGGCACACTTACTACCGTGCGAGCGGCGCGTATCGGCTGGCGCAGGAGTCGTGGTGGCCGTGGCATCGCATGAATGAATTCAAGCTGCGTGCCTCTCAGGGTACGGCCGGAACCAGGCCGTCCTTCGCTGATCAGTACGAGACGTACACGATCAGCTCGAACGGCACGCTCGCGAAGGCGGCGCTCGGCAATCGCTTCTTGAAGCCCGAGACGGCGAAGGAGACCGAGTTCGGTTTGGATGCGATCTTCGACAACCGCTACTCACTCCAGCTGTCTCGCGTCGCCGAACGAACGACCGACGAACTGGTGCAAATTCCGCTGCCCGGCGCCGTGGGGTTCACGTCGCAATGGCAGAACGCGGGCACGGTCGTCGGCAACAGTCTCGAGGGCACGCTCGAGGCGCAAATGTTCAGGCGTGGAACGACCTCGTGGAAGCTCGGTGTCACGGCCGATCGCTCGCGACATCACATCTCCGAGTTCAACCGAAGTTGCATTCGCACCGCGACCATCTCGTATCGCTGCGTCGGTGAGGACCTGAGCACGATGTACGGCAACGCGTTCGTGCACTCGCTCACGCAGCTTCCAACCGTCCAGCAAAGCACGCAGGGCGTCTTCGAGGTAAACGACGACGGTTTGCTGGTCGCGGTGGGCCAGGGCAGCCACTACACGCAGCGCGCGAGCTGCGGCGTGGCGCACAACACCGAGTGCTGGGGCACGACGGTGGTGAGCAACGGCGTCACGTATCAGTGGGGAATGCCGATCGTCCGCCTGGATTCGACGGGCCAGCAGGCCGTGATCAGGATCGGCAGCGGGAACCCACGCTTCCATTACGGTGTGTCCAACAACCTGACGTGGCACGGTTTCCAGTTCTACGGTCTGCTCGACACACAGGTTGGCGGCAACATCTACAACCAGAACAACCAACGCAGCTACCAATACAATCGCAGCTCGGACGTGGACCAAGCCGGCAAACCGGATTCGCTCAAGAAGACGGTGGACTATTACGCGCTTGTCTACAACGGGAATGCGATCGAGGATTGGTTCGTCGAGCCCGGCGGATTCGTCAAACTTCGCGAGCTCTCGGTGCGCTATCAGATTCCGAGCCGCTTCATGAACCGCATTCCGGGAAATCGCGGTGCCGGTGCATCGGTGTCGCTCGTCGGACGAAATCTCAAGACGTGGACGCGTTACAAAGGGTACGATCCCGAGGTCGGCACGGTGACCAACCGCCTCGATAGCTACGACTACCCGCAATACCGCAATTTCACCGCAGTCTTCCAACTCCAATTCTGACCAGCGACGGAGGCTATCCGATGACACATCGATCGATGATTCACCGCTTGGCGCTGGTCGGAGCAGGCGTGGCGCTCATCGCCTGCAGCGACTTGACCGTCCCGAACAACAACAATCCCGACCGTTTACGCGCCACGAGCACGCCAGGCGACGTCCAGGCACTCATCGCCGGAACGTTTCAGCGGTGGTGGCCCAACGTCTACAGCACCACGCCCACCGTGATGTTTGGCTCGATGGGATACGAGTTCAGCACGCCGTTCCTCTGCTTCGCCGGCCAACCGATGGAGCAGGAGCCGCGCCCGGCGTGGAACAACAATTCGTCATTTACGAACGCGAACGTCTCGTCGACGACGTGGCTCAACTTCTATGGGGTCATCTCCCTCGCGAACGACGGTCTGCAGGCGCTTGATCGCGGCGTGAAGATCGGCGTCAACGGCGCGGACAACAGTCGTGCGCGCGCATTCGCGAAGTTCATGCAGGGCGTAGCTCACGGCTATCTCGCGCTCATGTGGGATAAAGCCGTGATCATCGACGAGCACGCTAACGTCGATACGCTCGTGACGCCGGTCTATTCACCGTACCCGGAGGTGATGGCGGCGGCGATCACGATGCTCAAAACGTCGATTGCCATCTCTGATACCGCGAACTTTACGTTGCCGAGTGTCGGCTGGGTTCCCGGCCTCACGCTGACCAACAAAGATCTCTCACGGCTCGCGCATACGTTCATCGCGCGCTTCGAGACGTACGTGGCGCGGAGCGCGACCGAACGCGCGGCGGTCCCATGGCCCGACGTCATCGCGCAGGTGGACGCCGGCATCACGTCGGACTTCGCGCCGATCGGCTCGCCCACGGGATTGTCCGATACGTACAAGCAGGTCGCGGCGCGCGTCCGAACGGTTGCCGGCGACTACATGCGCGGCGGTTACTGGCTTGTCGGCCCAGCCGATTCGACCGACGGATGGAAGAATTGGGTCGCGACGCCGGTCGCCAATCGCGTCGCGTTCCAGATGCGCTCGCAGGACCGACGCATCATCGGCGCGGCCGGTCCAACCGCGCCGGGCGCATACTTCGCGTACGATCCGAACATTGCGTTCTTCAATCCGACTCGCGGAACGTATCTGCAAACGTTCTACTACTATCTGCGATACGGTGCGGGCACATCATTCAACAACGGGCCGCTCGTTGCGATCGGGCGCACCGAGCTGGACATGCTCAAAGCGGAAGCGCTCGTTCGGCTCAATCGCGCGAGCGAAGCGATTCCGCTGATCAACAAGACGCGAGTCGCCAACGGCAAGCTGCCACCGATCGACATCAACGGGCCGCCGGACGTGGCGGGATGCGTGCCGAGAAAGACGACCGGCGCATGCGGCGGCCTATGGGATGCGCTCCGGTACGAGAAGCGGATCGAAGGCGCGGGCGTCGACGGTCAGGTGGCGTACTGGGATGCGCGCGGTTGGAACACGCTGGCGGCCAACTCGTTCATCATGTTCCCGATCCCGGGGCGCGAGCTCGAGATTCAGCGTCAGCCGATTTACACATACGGTGGCGGTGGGCCCGGCAGCGCACCGACGCCCACGTGGGACAAGTGTCCGGCATCGGTCACGCTGTCGAGGTGCTCATAGCGCTGGTTTCGTGACGGGTCCAATTCGATTGCTCGGCGCGTCAACGTCGGCGGTTGGCGTGCGTGCGGAATCCGTTCATTCCGTGCGCACGCCCACGGGTGCGGTGACGGGCAGCTCGCTCACTCCGCTGCAAGACTTGGCGGGGACGATAACGCCGTCGGATTTGCATTTCGAGCGGCATCATGCCGGCGTGCCATCCATCGACCCAGCGAAACACGCGCTGCTCGTTCACGGTCTCGTGGAGCGCGAGACCGAGTTTTCGCTCGAGGACATCAAGCGCTTTCCACAAGTTACGCGCGTCCACTTCATTGAGTGCTCGGGCAACGGCGAGCTCGCGTGGCGCGGCGGCGTCTTCGGCGTACCGAATCCGGGGCTCACGCCTCAACACGTAGCCGGCCTCACTGGAAATTCAGAGTGGACTGGCGTGCCCCTTCGCGTGCTCCTGCATGAAGTGGGCGTCAAGCGCGAGGCCGCGTGGTTCCTCGCCGAAGGCGGCGACGCATGTCGCCTCGCGCGGAGCATTCCGACTGCAAAAGCGTGGGACGATGCGATGGTCGTCTGGGCGCAAAACGGCGAGCCGATTCGCCCAGCGCAAGGCTTTCCGCTCCGACTGCTGCTCCCAGGATGGGAAGGGAGCACGAACGTCAAATGGCTACGACGTCTCGAGCTCGGAGCGCAGCCCTGGATGACGCGCTGGGAGACGGCGACGTACACCGATCCGTTGCTCAACGGCACGGCGCGGCAATTCGCCTTCGAGATGGACGCCCGATCGATCATCACGTCGCCGGCATTCCCCGAGACGATTGAACGCGGCTGGTGGCCGGTGCGAGGACTCGCCTGGTCCGGACGCGGGAAGATCGCGCGGGTCGAGGTGAGCACCGATGCCGGCCGCACCTGGTCCATCGCCACGTTGGACGAACCAGTGCGCTCCAAGGCGCACACGCGATTCACGCACATGTGGCAATGGGACGGCGCCGAGACCATCCTACTCAGTCGCGCGACCGATGACAGCGGCTACGTCCAACCGACTCGCTCGGAGTTGATACGCGCGCGCGGTATCGGCACGCTCTATCACTGGAATCCGATCTATGGTTGGAAGGTGGCTGCCAACGGCCGGGTGTTTTTTCACGGAGCCACCTGACTCGGGCGTCAGTCGGCGACCGCACCCTCATGCTTGCGCCAAGCAGTGCGCGGCAACACCAGGGTGAACGTCGATCCGTCGCCCGGGATACTCTCGACTGTAATATCACAACCCATCGCTCTCGCCAGCTGTAGGCTGATCGACAGACCGAGGCCGGTCCCTTCGGCGGTGCGCGTCAATGAGCGATCTCCTTGCACGAACGGTTCGAAAATCGAGTCGAGCAGATCGGGATGCATGCCGCGCCCTGTGTCGTGGACTCGAATTCGAACGTGAGTCTCGTCGGTGACGCACCGAACGTCGATGCCTCCCGTGTCCGTGAACTTGACGGCATTCGACAGCAAGTTGAGGAGGATCTGCTCGACCTTGTCTCGATCGATCGAGACGACGGTGTCGAGCGCACACGGCGCGAAGCTGTAGGTCAGTCCCTTCTGCGTCAGACGCGGCGCGATGAATGATTCGAGTGTGTCGACGAACTCGTTGAGGCGCACCTCCTCGAAATGGTACTCGAGGCGGCCCGACTCGAGTTTCGCGAAGCTCAGCACGTTGTCGATCAACCGAAGGAGCGTCTCCTCACTGCGCTTGATTCGACGAAGGTCGTCTCGCTGTTCGGGATTGAGATCTCCGCGCACCCCGGCGTCGAGGAGGTCGACGTAACCAGCGATCGCGTTCAGCGGCGTTCGTAGCTCGTGGCTCATCGTCGCGAGAAATTGACTCTTGGCGGCATTCGCGTGCTCAGCCTCCTGTCGAGCGTCGCGAGCCTCCTCCAACGCTTGCAGCAGTTGTTCGTTGGTCTGCTCCAATTCTTCTTGCAGCGATTGGCCTTCCTCGACCTGTTGTTCGAGCTCCGTCGCGAGATTTTGCATCTGTTCGGCGTATTCGCGCTCCGTGCGCTGCAGGCGCTTGGCCTCGGTGATGTCGCGCGCGATCTTCGCGGCACCGACGATGTGGCCCGACCGGTCGCGGATCGGCGAGACGCTGAGGGAAATCTCGACACACGATCCGTCTTTGCGCAGTCGGGTCGTCTCGTGATGATCGACGCGCTCGCCGCGCTTGAGTCGAGCGACGATCTCGTCCTCCTCGCGTTGCAGCTCGGGCGGAATGAGGATCCGCACAGACTGCCCGACGATCTCATGCGGCGCGTACCCGAATACCCGCTGTGCCCCAGCATTCCAGCTGCGAATCGTTCCGTCCAGCGTCTTGCCGACGATCGCATCGTCAGAGGATTCGACGATCGCGGCCAGCCATGCTTCGGGATTTGCGGGGAGAGAATTCTCTGGTTTGTCGATTCGTACGGTCATTCGAAGTCAGAGTATCGTGCGACGTCGCCCGGCGACAAACCAATGAGTGTGGCGAATTCTACTCAGAGTTTGCGTATTCGCGATACGGGGTCGCTCGATGCGCTAGTGGCCAACCCGTCGCGCATCTCGCGCGAGCGGTTCGGCTCGCTTTTCGGCGAATCGGCATTGGGTGCGGGATTCTGCGTTCCGCGTCGATGGGCGATGCTGCAACCAAGTGGCGACGCGGACCTCTATTCGATCCGCTGTTTCTTTTTTACTCGAGACGCACGACAAATCCAATTCGCGATTGGCGTCGTAGGTCGACGTCGGGCGCGAATTGCCAAGTGCGCACTCCACCCGATGCAGTCCGGGCAGGGGAGGGTCCGTCGATTCCTCCCATTCTCATCATCATCGAGGGAGATGCGTATGATGCAACGGATTCTCAAGCATGGGCGACTGGCATCGGCCATCGTCGCGGGAGGGCTCGTCGCCGGGCTGGCTACAGTCGGGCGACTCAAGGCCTCGGACCACCAGGATACGCCTGAAGTAGAGCTCAGCCCGCGGTACGACGTGAACGACGTCTATGTGTTCCCGGCCGCTACGCCTGGCCGCACGGTGCTGGTCCTCGGGACGTCGTCGCCGCTCACGCCGGCCAAGACGCCGAGCTTCACGTTCGGAACGAAGGACCAAGAGTTGTACCAGATCAAAGTCGACAACACCGGCGATGCCGTCGAGGATCTGGTCTTCCAGATCACGTTCACTGGAGCGGCGGGTCATCAGCGCGTCACGCTTCACGGTCCGGTGAAGCCCAACACGACTGGCCCGACGAACACGTTGGTCGGCGGAAAGAAGACGGTCTCCGGACCGGTCAACACGGTTCTGGGATCGTCCGACGGCGTTCAGCTCTTCGCCGGTCCGCGCGATGATCCCTTTTTCATCGATCTCGAGCAGTTCTTCCGCATCGTTCCGGATCGCAAGCCGGTGACGGGACCGCTATCGCAACTACCGAGCACTCCGACGGCGACCTCCTTCCGCGCCGCGGGACAAGCGCTCGACTACGTCCGCGGATTCAACGACATGGCAATCGTCATCGAGCTGCCCACGTCTCTGCTCGTCGCCAATCCGCAGCATCCCGGACGATTTGGTGTCTGGGGAACGACCAGCCGCGCCCGCGGCACCTGACGGCAAGCGGCTGTTCTCAATCCAACAATGCTCAAGGAGCACATTCATATGATGTGGAAGAATGATACGCGCGCCCTGTTCGCCGCTCTGGCGCTCGGCGTGGCGCTGGTGGGCTGCAGTGACAATCGCGGCCAACCGTCGACGTCAGCCGGCATTGCGGGGCCGAACGTCAGCGCGAGTCTCGACGAGGCGGAGGACGAGGGCGACGACAACACGGTGTACGACCAGACCGATTTCCTCGGCAATCCGCTCGTCAGTGAAGTCACGATCGTGAAGGCCAATCACGCGGCATACAATCACACGCAGCCGTACAACACGGCCACGTTCCGGCCGCAGACCGAAGCGTTCGTGACGAGCTTCGGTCGTCCGCAGGCGCTGGCTACGGTCATCGGCAGCGTGTTGTACCCGGACATGATCGTTGTCGACGCTTCAAAGAATACGAATACCGCTGGCTGGTTATCGTGGGCGCTGGCCTCAGGGTGGGGCGGCCGCAAGCTCAGCGACGACGTGGTCGATGTGGCTTTGACGGCGGTGTTCAGCACGTTGCTCAATCCGACCGGCGCGTTCTGCGCTCCGTTCACGCTGCCGCTTTGCACCGACAACGTGAACACCAACGACGCCGCGTTCTCGTCGACGTTCCCGTACCTGGCTTCACCACACACCTGATAATCGATCCGGGCCGCTCCTCTCGGTATCCAGAGAGGAGTCGGCCTCGAGTCGACGAGAGAATCCCATGAGCAAACGCGGATGGTGGGCTGTCTTGGCGATGGGCATACTCACCTTGGGAACGGCCTGGTGGTCGGCGGGTCGCGTCACACGCCGAACAACGATCGCAATGGTCGGCACGGACTCGATGCTCTCGGAGTCAGAGATTCGCGAGCGAGACATTGCTTTCTTCGAGCGACGCGTCAACGAGGACACGCTCGGCGCGAGCGATCGGTCGCAGCTTGCGGCCCTGTACATGGATCGCGCCCGGGCGACTGGTGGCTTTACGGATTACGAGCGTGCCGAACGGCTGGCGCGGCGTTCGCTCGCACTGCGGACAGAGCACAACAGCCAGACGTTCGGTCTCTTGGCGTCCGCGTTGCTGGCGCGTCACGACTTCGCGCAGGCACTGGTGGTTGCGAAGACCGCCGACTCTCTCGACCCCGGCGTTCCGCGTCATGTGGCACTGCTGGGAGAGATCGAGCTCGAGATCGGCGACTACGAAGCGGCAAACGCTCATTTTGCGTCGATTCACGTCGACGCCGATCAATTCACGATCTTGGCTCGTGTCGCGCGATGGCGCGAGTTGACGGGACACGCCGACGCCGCGCGTCGCCTACTCGGAATCGCCGTCGCAAAGGTCGATCGTCGCGACGACTTACCGAGAGAGCAAGTCGCGTGGTTCCACTATCGCTTGGGTGAGCTCGAGCTTCGCACCGGTCACCTGGATTCCGCCGCGGCGGCGTATCGTCGTGGATTGGAAATCTTTCCCGAGGACTATCGGATTTTGGGCGGACTCGCGCGCGTCGCCGCCGCGCGCGGCGACTGGAGGCAGGCAGTCGAGTATGGCAATGAAGCGATTGCGATTCAGCTCGACCCGGCGACGCTCGGGACGATCAGCGACGCATATGCCGCGCTCGGCGACAGCGCACAATCGGCGCAGTACGCGCGAGCGATGGCGACCAGCGCACTCAAGCAGCCCGGTCCGATTCATCGCGCGTGGGGACTTTTTCTCCTCGACCACGGAACCAAGGATGACGTTGACCGCGTGCTCGCGAAGACGCGCATCGAGATGCGGACGCGGCACGATGTTTACGGGTACGATCTTCTCGCCTGGGCGCTGCACAAGCAGGGTCGTGATGCGGCCGCGCGTGTCGCAATGCAGCGTGCATTGGCGCAGCACACGGAGGACGCGCAGTTGTATTATCACGCCGGAATGATCGAGCGCGCGCTCGGGAATGCCGACGCGGCGCGGGCGTATCTCGGTCAAGCCGTGGCGATGAATCCCAGATTCAGTGTCGCTGGCTAACGATGGGTGTTGAGCAGTTCGGGTGCCACCGCACGATCTGCGCGAACGTGCGACCAACTCCCCGGAAGGCGACGCCGCCCTCCGGGGAGGATATTGCCGATCGCATGTGACTAGCGAGTCGTGATAATTCCGAATGCACTCGCCCGGCCTTCGTCGGATTCGACGATCCATACGCGCGCCCCCATGTGTGCGATTAGTTCGGCCGGCGGATCCATGAGCGGAACAATCGCACCGCGGGTCAGGCTCAGCGCGTATCCGAGGCTGTCGCCGGCAATCGACTGGCCGTAGAGGGCGATGAGCACGCCGTCCATGACGTCGGATCCATCGACCCGCCGGACGAGAAAGTCGGTCACGACAAAGCTGTCGGCGTTGAACTGACCGCGGACCTCCACCTCAGCGTTCTCTACGCTCGCGAGACCTTCGGTCCCGGCACCGGTGAGGGGAACCTCGCCGTCGCCCATGCTGAGCACGAGTTCACTCTCCTTGCTCTGCGAGAGATGGATGGTTCCATACAGCGTCGTCTGAGACGTCGTTGGACCGGCCTGGGTGCCGGTGCTCGGTGAGGTGGGTGTCGCCGTGTCGCTGCACGAGGCCGTCGCGACAAGGCCTGCCGCGATGAGGATGGGAACAATTCGTGTCGTACGCATCTGGGACTCCTTGAGCGGGGATCGAGACGGCGGCATCTGCATCGCCGCCACGGTTCGAGGATACGGCGCGCATGTGGGCCCCTTGGCGCCTTCAGCGTTCTCTTACCGTTCTTTTTGCGTTTGTCATCGAGGTCGCCATCTTTCCTTCGCGAGCGCGGAACCCGTCGCGCCTCACTCTCTCTCACGACCAATGACGTCCGACGCGATCGCACCTGGCCTGGAACTCCGCCTGCTCGGCGGCATCGAGCTGCGCGGTCCGTCGACCGGTGCCGCTGACAAGGTGCTCGCGCAGTCCAAGGCTGTTGCGCTTCTGGCGTTTCTCGCGCTCTCACCCGATCGCCGGTTTCAGCGCCGCGATCTGATCGTGGGGTTGTTGTGGCCCGAGCTCGACCAGGCACATGCGCGCGCCGCGCTTCGCAAGGCGGTGTACGAGGTGCGCGGCGCGCTTGGCGCGGACATCATCGCGTCGCGTGGCGACGACGAGTTGGCGATTCTCCCCGAAACGCTGCGTTGCGATGTCGAGGCTTTCAATTCGGCGTGCGATCGAGGCCGGCTGGTCCAGGCGCTGGAGCTTTACCGCGGCGAGTTCATGCCGGGATTCTTCCTCAGCGGCTGCGTCGAGTTCGAGCGCTGGATCGAGGATCAGCGAACGACGGCGCGCGAACGGGCCGCCGCCGCGTCATGGGCGCTCGCCGTAAGCTTCGAGGGAGAGAGTCAGTTCAGCAATGCCGGCTCGTGGGCACGTCGCACCGTACGGCACGCATGGAACGACGAGCGCGTACTACGGCGCGCGCTGGCGATGCTGGATCGAATCGGCGATCGCGCCGGAGCGGTCAAGCTCTACGAGGAGTTTGCTGCCCGACTCCGCACCGATCTCGACGTCGAGCCGTCGCCCGAGACGAGCGCCCTCGTGAAGGCGATCCGTTCGCGATAGGCGTGCGTCAACTTTGTCTTGCCGAGCGCGCCATCCGAGGCGAGCTTGCACGTATGACAGGGAGCCCGTGAATGACCGGTGACAAGATTCGCGTCGTCCTCGCAGACGATCACGCTGTGGTTCGCGCCGGCCTCAAGGCCGTGCTTGGCGGCGCTAAAGACATCGAGGTGATCGGTGAGGCGAAAACTGGGCGAGAGGCAGTCACACTCGCCGAGCGCTTCAAGCCCGACGTCATCGTGATGGACCTGTCGATGCCCGAGCTCGACGGAACGGCGGCGACGAAGGAGATCGTCAGCAAAGGGCTGCCGGTCAAAGTGCTCATTCTGACGATGCACGTCGAGGAGGACTACCTCATACCGCTGATCGAGGCCGGGGCGGCCGGCTATCTCGTCAAAAGCGCGGCGGATCGCGAGCTCGTCGATGCCGTCCGAGCCGTCGCGCATGGCGATGTCTATGTACGGCCGTCGGCAGCGCGAATTCTCGCGATGAACCTGACGAAGAAGGATCCGGCGAAGGAGGAGCGCGAACGCTTCGACAAGCTGACGGAGCGCGAGCGCGACGTGCTCAAGCTCGTTGCCCAGGGGTTTTCGGCGCCCGAGATCGGCGAGCGATTGTTCATCAGCCCCAAGACGGTCGACACCTACAAGCAGCGCATCCAGGAGAAACTCGGCCTGAGCCACCGGTCGGATTACGTGCAGCTCGCGCTGAAGTTGGGACTCCTGAAGGAGACGTAGCTAGCGCGCCAGCACAGCGTGTCGGGTGGTCGCGCGGAAAGAAGGGGAACTTGCCCGACGCCGTTGCGTCGCTCCTCGGTGGATCCTTGAGTCACATCTCACGAGAGAGCGGCAATGGCTGGTCCGAACCCCGGCGTCCCGATCGTCGTGACACATGATGGAGACGTGCGCTTCGCCGCGCAGATTCGCTCCCACCGAATCGTCGTCGACCAAACCGTGCGCGGTGGTGGCGCGGACTCTGCACCGGCGCCGATCGAACTACTCGGCGCGGCTCTCGGGACGTGTGTCGCATACTACGTCCAGCAGTTCTGTCACTCTCGCGGCCTGCCCTACGATGGGTTACGCGTCGAGGTCGAGCAGCACGGAGCCCAGAACCCGGCGCGCATCGGGCGCTTCGTCGTTCGCGTGATGCTGGCCGCCGAGATTCCGGCGCACTACGCGGCGATGCTCGAGCGTGTCGCGCAGAGCTGTCCCGCGCACAACACGCTGTCCCACGGTGCGGACGTTACGGTGCTGATCGACACCCCCGCGCTGACCGTCTGAACGCGCTCGACTAGCCGGGTCGCGTCGGGGAATCCCCGTCGGATTTTACGTTGTTCCCCGGATGCCCCGCGGAACCCCCAGTCAGCACTTTCCTCATACGCCTGAACCCAGGCGTCGCGTCGACCGTTCTGTGTGAAATCGATGGCCGGCTCGCACACACGAGGAGGCAATCATGCGCGCTGATGCAATTCGAGTTCTCTTGGCAGATGACCACGCTGTCGTTCGCGCCGGGTTACGGGCGGTTCTCACCGCCGCGCGCGACATCGAGATTGTTGGCGAGGCGTCAACAGGACGGGAAGCCGTCGATCTCGCCGAGCGCGAAAAGCCGGACGTCGTTGTGATGGATCTGTCGATGCCGGAGCTCGACGGGGCGGCCGCAACGAAAGAGATCGTGGCTCGCGGAATCACGACCCGCGTGCTCGTGCTGACCATGCACACCGAAGAGGAGTACCTCGTCCCGGTCATGGAAGCCGGTGCGGCCGGGTACCTCGTCAAGACGAACGCTGACCGCGAGCTCGTCGACGCCGTGCGCGCCGTGGCGTACGGCGACATCTATGTGCGCCCTGTTGCGGCGGCCCTGTTGGCAAAGCGACTTGGACGGAAGGAGCGTGTGCAACCCGAACGCGATGTGTTCAACAAGCTGACGGCACGCGAGCGAGATGTGCTTCGCCTCACGGGGCAAGGATACTCGGCGCCGGAAATCGGCCGACAGCTCTCGATCAGCCCGAAGACCGTCGACACGTACAAGCAGCGGATCCACGAGAAGGCGAATCTGGCCCACC
This sequence comes from Gemmatimonadaceae bacterium, assembly GCA_036002925.1. Taxonomy (GTDB): domain Bacteria; phylum Gemmatimonadota; class Gemmatimonadetes; order Gemmatimonadales; family Gemmatimonadaceae; genus JAQBQB01. The sequence goes on from DASYSU010000237.1 coordinate 16,045, forward strand.
GATCCGATTACGTGCAATTCGCGCTCAAGCTTGGGTTGCTCGTGCAAGCTTGAGGGAGAACGATGACAATGACAGCCAAACCGCCCGCGCTACCGACGTTCCGCGAGCTCGATGAGGCGGAGAGCAGGGCGGTGTTGGCGCGTCATCACGTCGGCCGGCTGGCGTTCACGCTGCACGACCGAGTCGACGTCGAACCGATCAGCTACGTCCTCGTGGCTGACTGGCTCTACTGTCGGACCTCGCCGGGGACCAAGCTCGCAACCCTGGCGCATAATCCATGGATCGCGTTCGAGGTGGACGAGATCGAGGGACCGTTCGACTGGCGCAGCGCCGTCGTGCGTGGAACGGCGTATTTCCTCAAGCCCGGCATTCGCGGCGATCACTCGTACGACGAGGCGGTCGAGCACCTCAGGTCGATCGACCAGCGAGCACTCACGCACGAGGACTTGGCGCCGCATCGCACGGTGTTGTTCCGGATCCATGTGAACGACATCGCAGGACGCGCGGCGTCGACGCACGAATGACCGAGCAGCTCACGGCGCTCCTTGCGCCGCGGACGATCGCCGTTGTGGGCGCGTCGCGGCGCGACGGCACGATGGGCCACCAGATCCTCCACAACCTGATCACGTACGGGTTCACGGGCGCAGTCTATCCGGTGAATCCGAAGGCAGCGTCGGTCTGCGCTGTACGCGCGTACAGCCGCGTCGCGGATGTGCCGGACCCACTCGACGTCGCGATGATCGTCGTGCCGAAGGAACAGGTGTTGGAGGTCGCCGAGGAATGTGGGGCCGCTGGCGTGAAAGGTTTGATCGTCATTTCGGCCGGCTTCAGAGAAGTCGGCAGCGAGGGCGCGGCACGTGAACGACAGCTCATGGAGATCGTGCGGCGACACGGAATGCGCATGGTTGGTCCGAACTGCATGGGCATCGTGAACGCCGATCCCGCCGTGTCGATGAATGCGACGTTCGCCACTGCGATGCCGCCGTTTGGCCACGCTGCGTTCGTCTCGCAGTCGGGAGCGCTCGGCCTGAGTGTGCTCGATCACGCGCGCGAGTACGGCATCGGCATCTCGCAGTTCGTGTCGGTCGGCAACAAGCCCGACGTCAGTGGAAATGACCTGCTGCTCGCTTGGGAGACCGACGCGTCGATCAAGGTCATCCTCATGTACGTCGAGAACTTCGGAAATCCCGCGCGGTTTCTCGAGATCGCCGGCCGCATGACGAAGACCAAGCCGATCATCGTAGTGAAATCCGGCCGGTCCCGTGCTGGAGCGCGTGCGGCGACGTCGCATACGGGAGCGCTCGCCGCGAGTGACACGGCGGTCGACGCATTACTGGCGCAAGCCGGCGTCCTTCGCGCGTCGACGATCGAAGAGTTGTTCGACATGGCGATGGCGTTCGAGGCCCGCTCGCTTCCGCGCTCGCGCCGCACGGCGGTGCTGACCAACGCGGGCGGGCCGGGCATTCTCGCCGCCGACGCGATGGAAGCGTGCGGTCTCGAGCTTGTCGAGCTCAGCTCAACGACAGTGGATGCACTTCGTCCGCTATTTCCGAAGGAAGCGTCGATTCGGAATCCGCTGGACATGATCGCGTCGGCGACGCCGGCTGGATACAAGACGGCAATGACCGCATTGCTCGCCGACGCAGCAGTAGACGTGGTCGTGCCGATATTCGTTCCGCCGTTTGGCGTAAAGCAGGAAGATGTCGCCGAGGCGATCGTTGGCGCGGCGGCAACCGCAACGGACAAGCCGGTGATTGCCGTCCTGATGGGAAGGGAAGGACTGCCGCAAGGCCGCGCAGAGCTGCATGACGCGCGCATTCCCGCCTACATCTTTCCGGAATCGGCCGCGCGCGCCCTTGCCGCGCTCAACCGCCACGTCGAATGGGCCGCGCGTCCTGTCGCGCCGCGAAGTCCGATGGCCGACGTCGATGCAACGTGCGCTTGCTCGATCCTCGCCGCCGCCGCGGCGGATGGGCGAGAGCAACTTACGCAGCTCGAGGCGTTGGCGCTGTTGCGCGCGTATCGGATACCGGTGGCCGACGCGCATCTCGCGTCAACGGCCGAGGACGCAGCCGGGATAGCCGCGAGATTGGGCTATCCGGTGGTTCTCAAAGTGGTCTCGACCGACATCGTTCATAAGACCGACGTCGGCGGGGTGCGCGCCGGCATCGCATCGGAGCCGGAATTACGCACGGCCTATGATGAGATCCTTATGAGCGTTCGGGCTGCTGTCCGGACGGCGCGCGTCGATGGCATCCTTGTGCAGCGGATGATGCGCGGCGAGTGCGAGACGATCGTCGGCGTCACGCGCGATCCGTCGTTCGGACCACTCGTCATGTTCGGGCTCGGCGGAATCTTCGTGGAGGCGTTGCGCGACGTCGTGTTTCGTCTTGCTCCGCTCGACGACGATGAGGCGATGCGCATGGTGACGGGTCTTCGCGGCGCGAAGTTCTTCGAGGGACTGCGAGGCGCGCCTCCGGTCGATCGCTCGGCCCTTGTGTCGGTGATTCGCAGGCTGGGTCAGTTGGCGATCGATTGCCCCGAGATAATGGAACTCGACATCAACCCGCTGTTGGCACGCGAGCACGGCACGATTGCACTCGACGCGCGGGTTCGGATCGGAAGCCCAGGAGAGCCGGCGCACCGCGACTAATGGTTGCGCATCGCAACCAGTCAACGGTGAGCGTTCGTCTGTCGGTAAACGGCGCGCCCATCGCGAAGGTTTGCCGCACGCGGATCACGGGGTCGCGCCGACCGACGAGTCGCGCGAAATCCATAAGTTGTTGCGTGCTGGTCGCGCCATCTACGGGACCAGATCACTGCAACACAGGGGGCCTTATGGCACTCGTCAGATTCACGCGTCGTCAGCCTCGCATCGCGTTTCCGGGATTCGCCGGACCGCCGACGCTGCCGACATTCGACGACGTCGAGAACCGCATGACTCGGTTCTTCGATCGTGCGCTGAGCGATCCGTTCAGCAACGACACATTCCCGCACGTCATTGGTTGGATGCCGCCGACTGAGATCGTGGAAACTGTGGAGGAGTTGACGCTGACGGCCGAGCTCGCGGGCATGGACCAGAAGGACATCGATATCTCGGTCGAAGAGGGCGTGTTGACGCTCCGCGGCGAGAAACTCGAGGAGAAGAAGGAGACCGAGACCGACAAGAAGGTCTATCTGTACGAGCGGAATTACGGCTCGTTCGAGCGGTCCTTCGCGCTGCCGTCAGCGGTCGATATCGCCAAGATCACGGCGTCGTTCGACAAAGGAGTGCTCAAGATTCATCTGCCGAAGACGACCGAGGCCAAGGCGAAAGGCCGGAAGGTCGAGATCAAGTCGGTGTAGTGGCGATGCTCATCGCGCTGCGAGCTTGGCCTTTACCAGCAGCGCGAGCTGATTGTCGACGCTGGTGACGCCGGGAATCGAAAGCGCCGCGCGCTCCGCGGCCTCATGGTCGGCCCAGGAGTGCACGGCGCCTTTGAGCACCGCGCAGGTTCCCTTGACGCACACGCTGACTCGCGCGTCGTCATGTTCGTCGTTTAACGCGATCGTCTGCTGAACGCGACGCTCGAGATCGTCGGCTCGTGGTTCAATGGTGTTGGTCGTCATTTGAGTCTCCGTATCAATCAAGCGATGGTTGGCGCGGCCACGAACTCGAACGAGTCGCCGAGGAAGTGTTCGCGCACGGCGTCGTTCTCGACGAGATCGGCGGGCGTGCCCTCGGCCAGAACGCGGCCGCCGAACAACACGTACGCGCGATCGCACAGCGTGAGCGTCTCGCGCACGTTGTGATCGGTGATCAAGATGCCCACGCCGGCCTCGCGAAGACCCATGAGGATGGCGTGGAGCGATTCGATGGTGAGCGGGTCGATGCCGGCGAAGGGTTCGTCGAACAGCAGGAAGCGAGGCTCGATCGCCAGACTGCGCGCCACCTCCAACCGTCGCTGCTCTCCGCCTGATAGCTGTTGCGCGCGCGATCGGGCAACATGCGTAAGACCGAACTGAGCGAGCAACTCGTCGGCACGGCGGTGCGCCGGTCGTGCTGCCATCCCGTGTGCTTCGAGAATCGCCGCCACGTTGTCCTCGGCGCTCAGCTTAGTGAAGACGGAACGTTCCTGTGGCAAGTAGCCCAGCCCGAGCTGTGCACGCTTGTAGAGCGGCAAATCCGTGACGTCGACACCGTCGATGAGGACGCGCCCACTGGTCGGCTCGAACATACCGACGAGCATCGACAGCGTGACCGTCTTGCCCGCGCCGTTGGGTCCAAGCAAACCGACGATCTCTCGGGGCTTGACGACGAGATTGACGCCATCGACGATCCACCGGCCGGCACGATGCCAGCGGAGCGCCCGGGCCTCGAGCGCGCTCGGCGGCGGCTCATGGTGGCGAGAGAGGGAAGACAGAGTCAGCACACCATCAAGGTGACCGGTGCGAGACAGGCGGGGAGTCAGCACTGCCCCGATGGTTGTAAGTCATCGCCTGACACGGTCGACTGGATCGGTCAGTACGAGTATATTACAGTATAGTTATGTATTCTCGACGGAGGTCTCCAGATGCCTCGTGCTGGGCTGAACCCAGATTTGCTGCGGTTGGTCGCCGAACGCTTCAAGGTACTTTCGGAGCCGGCGCGCCTGGAGATTCTCAACACGCTTCGTGACGGTGAGATGACCGTGTCAGAGCTCGTCGAGACGACGGGCCTCGGGCAGGCGAACCTGTCGAAGCACCTTCAATTGCTGCTCGCACACGGGTTCGTCGTTCGCCGCAAAGACGGCTTGTTCGCGTACTACACACTCGCCGACCGCGATGTGTTCAAGCTGTGCGATCTGATGTGCGGCCGCCTTGCGTCGGAAGCCGCCGTCCGACGCAAGGTGGTCGTGGCCCGCTAGTTCGCTGACTTGGTCCGATCGGTCGGCAGGAGCGACACGGCGGTCAGGAACACCGCGGCTAGACCGACAGCGACCACCATGGGCGGGAGGTGAAAGAGGTCGGCGAGCGTGATCTTGCCGAAGTTGAGTGGCTTGATCAGCCAACCCTCGATGACCGTGTACACCAGGGTGAACACGAGCGCGCCCGTGACGCCGCCGAGCAGCGCTACCAGCGCGTCACGTCGTCCTTCGGCAAGGCCGACGACGCACGTTCCAGGACAGTAGCCCGCGAGCGCGAACCCGGCTCCGAAGATCAATCCGCCAATGCCGACGCCAACGACATACGTCGGCTTGATGTCAAAGTGCATCGGCATCCAAAGGCTCATGAGATAGACGAGTACGGCGCCGACGGCGATCGTCGTCGCCATGAACTTGATGATCGTCAGATCTTTGAGGCGAAGGCTGGCGAGGATCATGCGAGGGCTCGAGGCGCCGACGCGCTGAATGAGCGCGCCCATGACGATCCCGACGAGTAATCCGTAGATGAGCGTCATCTCAGCGATCTCCTTTGGCCGGGTTGATGAGGCGCGCCGTGAGCATGCCCCCGCCGAAGACTGCCGCGCCGAACAGGACGCCGCTCACGGAGAGCTGTGTGATGCCGGAGATGATGTGGCCGCTGGTGCAGCCGCCGGCGAGACGCGCGCCGAAGATGATCAACAGGCCGCCGAGGAACGCGTCAACGTACCGACGACCGGGCGTCGTCTCGCGGGCGTGAACCGCTTCGGCTGCGGGAATGGGACGTGACGTCGCTCCGAGGCGCGAGGCAAGAAAACCGCCGATGAGCAGTCCGACCAC
>DASYSU010000238.1:0-5446 GCA_036002925.1 Gemmatimonadaceae bacterium
ACATCTACAATCGCGGCTTGCCCGAGGCCGCCGCCATCCTCGCGCGGAACGGCAAGGGCGACTCGGCGGTCGTGTTGTTCGAGCGCGCGCTCGCGACGTCGTCGCTCTTCGGTGGCGAAATCTACGAGGCGGCTTGGTACCCGCAGGCGCTCTCGATGCTCGGCGATCTGTACGAGGCGCGTGGTGATCGGGCGAAGGCCGCCGATTACTACCGGCGTTATGTGGATTTGCTCAAGGACGCGGATCCGCCGCTCGCGTCCCAAGTAGCCGCGGTGCGGGCAAAGCTCGCACGGGTCTCCGGGAGTTGAACTACGGAAAGATCACCGGGAACACGACGTCCGTCGTAAAGATGCAACGATCGTTGTGTCCGCACTCCGGAACGATGATCGCCTTGTGCTTCGCGCCGAGGGTCTCGGTCACGTACTTGAAGAACGCTTCGCCTCGCGCTCGCCGCGTCGGACCCTGCGCCATCGCGTTCGGCGACGAATCGAATCCGCCGAGCGGAAGCACGTCGACCTGACCAAGCAGGTACGTCGTGGGCCGTTCGGCGAGCTGGCGTTTGAGCTGCTCGTCGCTGGTGCCGGCGACGTATCCCGTCGTTCGATTCGCCAAACCCGCCGGCCATCGATTGTAGCTAGGCGCTTTGGTCGTGTCGAAGGCGCCAAACGTGAAGTTCGTGTGAAGGCTGTCGCCGCTCCTGCCCAGCGACTCCTTGTATGCGTCGGTCGGGTCGGCGTCGCCGGTTGGAAGTGGTCGTAGTGCCGCGGGCCACGCGTACGTTGACGGATTGGCGACGACATAGCTGATGCTTACGCCCGGGGTGTTGTGGACGCGGTTCGCCATTTCGTAGCGGGTCGCGACTTGGCCACCGGCGGAATGTCCGGCAATGACAATCTTGGTCAGGTTGGGAAAGAGCTTCTTGTTGGCAAGTTTGACAACGAGCGTGTCGAGGAAGCCGAATGCGGTGAGCGTCGGATTGGTTGGCGACGCGCCGCCCGACCGCCAGTTCTCGCCGCGTTCCGGCCACATGACTTCGTTCGGCGCTGGCTTGTCGTTCGACGCGATGAAGTGTGGAGCAATGATGATCGTGTTGTCGATCGCTCCGGCGAGGAACCCTGCCGCCATCGACGTCTCGAAGTAGTGGTCCGCGTTGCGTCCCGCTCCGTGCACCATGATCAGCGCGCGGGTGATCGCTGGGTTCGCGACGTCCAGTGGGTAGCTGGCATACACCATCGACCTCGCTGGTCCGCTCCCGAAAGTGATCCATCGCTCGCACGCACTCGTCGCCTTGGTGCAGGGCGCGACGGCCGAGGGCGTGGTGGTACGGGCGGAGGAGGCGGCCAGGAGCGGAAACGCGGCGACGGCGAACAGGCTGGATACGCGCATGACGGGTGTCGAAGGAGAGAAAGGAGGCGGGGTACCACTGATGATACGCAGAAGCGGCAGGAAATTGTTGAAATGCCGCGGCAGGTCGCGCGCGCAACAGCGCGCCGCGACCTCATCCACCTTCGGTTTTCGCGGCAACCCCCTACGGCTGCTTCGTTCCTTCGACGTGCAGGCGTATCACGCTATCGGGTCCCGCCTGCGTGTAATGGGCGATCGTCGTCCCGACGAGCTTTCCGTTCTGGATTCTAACTGCGCCTTCGGTCGATACCTTCACGCCTTTTCGGCGCTGACTCGCGAATGTGCCGGTCTTCACGAGAATGCTGTCGCCGGAAACGGTGATGTGCAGCGGAACCTTGAGACCACTCGGGAACGTCATGAGCCAGCCCGTCGTGTCCGCCGCCGCGGTGAGCACGTAGTTCGTCGCCGATGTGTCCTTCCCCGACTCGGGCACGGCTCGTACTTGCCACTTGCCCGCAACGTCGGCGAGCGAGATCGTCGGAGCGGGCGGGGGCGCTGGTGCGGGCGCTGCCGCCGGCACGGCTGCCGCGCCGGCGGCACTGTCTTTAGTGGCTTGGTCGCTCTTCGCGCAAGCGGCGACGAACAAAGCGACGGAACAGGCGAGCGAGACACTCGACATGATGCGCATTTCGAACCTCCAAAAGAGTTCGATGGTGAGGCTGCGTGGAGGCGGCACTGCCACGATACGGGGTCTTGCGCCGGTGTCAAGCTTCATGGCACCGCCGGCCTGCCCGTCTGCGTTTTCTCCATCGCGAGCTTGATTGCCGTCGACAACGCTTCCGACGCCGACACCTTCACATCGGGCTCGACGCCAACGCCTTCCCAATTCGTGTGCGTGATCGGATTGATCGCTCTCGCCTCAGGCACGCCAATCACGAAATGCTCATTGATCCGTCGACCGGAGACCGGGTGCGCTCCTCCGCCCGTGGTTTCGCCGATGAGCGTCGCGCGCTTGAGAGATTTCAGATTGTACGAGAACTCCTCGGCGCCGGAGAACGTCCGCGACGACGTCAGCACGAATATCGGCTTCTGGCCGCCGAACTTCCGCCCCGGAACGCTCGGCTTGGTCCAATACTGAGTCGTCGCACCGGACTTTCGCTCCCAGAGATCGTTGAGGTGCGTGGAATCGTCGAAGAGATACGACGACACGTAGGCGACCATCGCGGGACTACCGCCGCCATTCTCCCGCATGTCGACGATAAGCGCACGCGTTCCGGCGACGAAATTCAATGCCGCGGTCGCGGTCGGGCCGCACAGCTCCGGATCGGCGAAAAAGTCGAACTTGATGTAGCCGATATTTCCCTCGAGTCGGTCGGCCTTCTCGAAGCCGCAGTTCTGCGCGTCCATTTGGCTTTGCATCCGCTGCTTCTGCTCGGGCGTCGGAGGCGGCGGCGTTGCCGGCCGCGGCGGGAGCGCCATCACACTGTAGTTCACCCGCATGTGCTTGTCATGCGAGATGTCCCGGACGTCGGTATTGAGTGCCTGGGCGAACGTGATCCCGTTCCCGTAGCCGTTGTACGCGCCTCGCTTGGCGCGCGCGCGCAGCGAATCGGCAATGCGCTTGGCCACGTCAGGAAAGACGTAGTATTCATCGAGCTGTGCGATGGCGCCTTCGACGACCTGCGCCCGCATGGCGGAGTCGATACCAATCTGCGATGCCGTGCCGCCGACGCCGAGGCTAAGGAGCGGAAACGACGCGACGCGAACTGGGTCCGTCGGGGCGAGGTCGATCGTCCCGTATGCGTTGCGGTTCGTCGACGCGCGCTCCTTGACTGTGAACTCGAGATGCCGCGGATCGCTCCGCTCGATCGTGAGCAAATCGAATCCGCCAACCTCGCGCCGAAATCCGATCGTCTGCGCCGCCGACATGTCGGGCTGATACTGTCGGTAATACGCGTTCATCCGCGCCGTGTCACCGGTGTTGAACGCCTCGAGCCATGCCGCCAGTACGTGGCCCGCGGGAGTGTTCGGCGGCGTGACGGTCTGTGCGTTGACGCGTGATGCGATCGCGAACGCGGCGATCGCCGCGGTGCGGAATGGTGAACCGACCATGGAAGCCTCCGGGGCGAAAGGGATCGATGTCGTGAGTTACCGCGGACCCACGGCGAAATCCATTACCCCCGGATGAGCTTTCGATTAAGTCAGGACCTGTTACGCGTCGCGCCGGCCAATCACGTACTGCAGATCCCATCGTCCGACCGGACCGCTGTCGACGACGGTCAATCCAGCTTCGGTTACCAACGCAACGAGGTCGCGCGGATCGACTCGACCGTGCCGATGAAAGTGAGCGAGCAGTCCCTTCCCCGAACGTCTGACGAAGTCGACGGCAAGCAATCGACCACCGGGCTTGAGCACGCGTCGCGCTTCCCGGACGGCGTCCACACGCCCGGCCCGAGGGAGGTGATGCAGCATGACGGTGCTCAGTACCACGTCGAATCGAGAATCGGGAAAGGGAAGCGACTGCGCCGGCGCAATCTCGAATGCAATGTCCACCCCGGCACGCGTGGCTTTGCGCTGTGCCCTCGCGATCATCTCCGGTGACGCATCGATCCCGTGAACGACCCCCGACGGTCCAACCCGTCGCTTGGCGACGACAGCCAGCGTTCCCGTTCCGCATCCGATGTCGAGCACCGACTCGCCTGGCGCGAGACGCACCGGCTCGATTAGCCGCTCACGAAAGCGCCGTTCGCGGCCGAGCGTGAGCAGCGCGATCAGCAGGTCGTAGCGTGCTGCCCAATGAACGACGAGACCAGCCGACGTTGCCGCAGCCGTGGAGTCTGGCGGATTTGTCATTTCGTGAGATGGCGGGGACATTCGATAGCTGGCCGGACGCGCTCTACAATAGTAGGATAGACACGCGCGGTGGACGTCGTGTCAGAGACATGCAAACTATCAAAGCCGGCGTCGCCTCTGGAATCCGCGGTCGCCTGACGTAACTTGATCGTCGCCGCGCCCGCTTCCGCGATGCAGCTTGAACTCCGTGCGTTCCTCGGATTCGCACGCCACTCCGACCGGATCGAAACTGTGCCCGATACGTTTACCGCCGAACACCGCTCCTGGCAGTGGGAGCTGGTGTTGCAGTACGAGGATGGATCACTTCCCGCATCGTCGTGGAACGAACCGACGCTCGCCGCCATCGCAACATGGTACGCGACCAACCTGACGCCCGAGCAGGCGACGGCGCGCTACGAGCAGCATTTCCATCGCAATCGTCATCGGCTCACGAATCGACTCGGCGGCGCTCCAGTCGCGATGGGCGCGATCGAGGCGGTGGACAAGGTCTGGCAGTCGCTGTTGACCAGAGCGATGGAGCGGGCAAAGTAGTTTCGCCACATAGCAAACGGCGCGAAATACCAGGCCGCATCTCGAGTCGTTTGCGTCGCGGTCGCCACAGGGTTGTCAACAGGAGCGTTCATATGCGTCGCCGTCCTTTGCTGCTCTTTGCGCTGCTCATGACTGGCGCGCGGCTCGGATCGGCACAGAGGCCGAGCTACGACATCGTCATCGCGAACGGACGCGTAATCGATCCTGAGACCAGGCTCGATGCCGTTCGCTTCGTCGGCATTCGCGGCGGCAAGATCGCGGCGATCTCGGCGACACCGCTCGCCGGTGAAACGACGATCGATGCAAAAGGCCTCGTGGTGGCGCCGGGCTTCATCGATCTGCATGCGCACGGCCAGGACGACGAGAACTATCGCGTCTTCGCGCTCGACGGAGTCACGACGGCGCTCGAGCTCGAAGTGGGGACCGAGGACGTCCCCGCATTCTACGCAAAGCGGGAAGGGAAGTCGCTCATCAACTACGGCGCGTCGGTCGGTCACGTCCGAGAGCGGATGGTGGTGATGAAAGATCCCTCACAGAGCTTGCTGCCGACTGGCTCGGGCGGTCATCAGGTGGCAACCGAAGCAGAGATTGCCGAAATCAAGCGGCGGATCGAAGCGGGACTCGCCGCCGGCGCGCTCGGCGTCGGCATGGGGCTTCAGTACACGCCAGCCGCGAGCAAGTTTGAAGTGCTCGAGGCGTTTCGCGCCGCGGCCAAGTA
>DASYSU010000239.1:0-4382 GCA_036002925.1 Gemmatimonadaceae bacterium
CGCGGCCCTGCCTGGCGTCGACGGCAGCGCGCGGCTCACGCCGATCATGATCGACGGCCAGTCGATGCACCGCGGCGAGCGAGCGGCGGCTCGACCAGAGGAGAGTCGTCAACACACCGGCTGCCGCGAGCGACGTCAACCCGTCGACCACGAACAGCAGTGGGAACGACACCACCGCCAGGAAACCGCCGACGGCGGGGCCGATACTCATACCGAGATTCACGCCGAGACGATTGACTGCGATCGCGGCCTTTCGTTGCTCCGGCGGAATCGTCTCGGTGAGCGCGGATAATGTTGCCGGCCGTCCCGCATCGGCCACGACGGCCCACACGAACGTGAGCGCGACGACGAGAGCGAAGCTGTGCACGAGCGGCATCACGAGTAGCACGACACCCGTGAGTGCGAGCGACCCGCGCATGATCGCGAACGGTCCGATCCGATCGCACAATCGTCCGGCGATCGGCGCGGTGATTACGCCGCCAACGCCGTACGCGCTCACTGCGAGGCCGGCGAGCGACGCCGCCACGCCGAGATGCTCGGTGAGATAGAGTACGAGGAACGGCAACGCCATCATCCCCGCGCGATTCACGAGCGAGGTGGCGAAGACAATCCAGACGATGGACGGGAGGCCGCGAAGCCCCCGCCACGGATTCGGCATCGAAGCGAACAATGCGATTGCCCGACGTTTGTGTTTCGACCGAAAAAAAACGGCGCCGTATGGGCGCCGTTCAGAGCTATGTGAGCGAGTCGTTTACCACCAATCCCCAAATGCGGGGAAAGCGACTTCACGATAGTTGAGACGACGCGGATCCAGGCTTTGCTGCAGCTCGCGGTGCGTTCGGAAGCTCATGTCGCCCGAGAGCGTTGATCGATAGGCTCGGCTCGAGGTCATGGCCTCGCCGTTGGCCCAAGCGCGCTTGGGGATCGACACGCACGCACCCAGGGCGGCAATGGCCGTGACCGCGATGGTGACGCGGACGACGGAACGGAATACTGTCATGTTAGCCGCCATGGGTGATTTCCTGTTGGAGTCCTATTGGGGTCAGCCTCTAATAACGGTCAGACACCAAGGTCAAACGCAAGATGTGGCATTTTGCGCGCCCGCGCAACGTCGGAGTGGCGAGCAGCGTCAGGATGCCAGCTGTGCTGGAGCGACGGCGTGTGGCAGGTCATTAGCAACGAGCACCTGGTACAGCAGACCGCGCGCCTTCACCCAATCTCGTCTCACGGTGCGTTCCGTAATGTGCAGCGCCTCAGCCGTTTCTTGCTCGGTCATCCCGCCGAAGAACCGACACTCGACCACGCGCGCCAACCGTTCGTCGATCGTCTCGAGATGATCGAGCGCCTCGTGAAGCTCGAGTAGTGACTCCGCTCGATCATTCGCTACCGTCAGCTCATCGTCGAGTGTGATGTGCCGGAGCGTCCCGCCACGCTTCTCGGCCGTGCGCCGGCGCGCCCGATCGACGAGAATGTGGCGCATCGCGACCGCCGCGACGCTGAGGAAGTGGGCGCGATTGCGCCAATCGGCGCGGTCGGCACGGGAGAACTTGAGATAGAGCTCGTGCACGAGCGCCGTGGTTGACAGCGTATCGCTCGGGCGAACCGCGAGCTCTCGTTGCGCGATGCGCCGCAGTTGATCGTAGACCAGCGGCAGCATGCGGTCGAAGGCTTCGCGGCGTCCGGCGCGAAGATCGGCGAGAAGCTCGGTGACGCTCGTCACGTCGCTCGCCTGGCGCGAACGCTCGATTGAGGATTGATGAAGCGACAAGGTTGACATTGAGCAAACGTCGAGGTGAATGTTGTGCGGCGACGAGGCAACTGTGGATCGCGCCTCACGAATACGTGACGGCCCCGAGTCGTTCGCGCACTCATTGACTCTTCGCGCGTTTGCCCAAACGTTGTCTGTGACATGGCGGCCGTGGTTTGGGGCAAACGACGTTTTCCTGATGACGACCGAACGGCCCAGCGTGTTCACGTCGGAGCGCGCGCGGGCCCGGCCAACGAGCGAAACTCGGCACTATGAGATCCAAGTTCAACGGCGTGATCCTGTTGCTCGTTGCCTCGCTGGCGGCAGTGATTTTCGGCGTCTATCGAACCAACCCGCAGGATGCTCCGGCTCCGCCGCGTACCGGGCGCCGCTCGACGGACCTGGTCGCCGTCGATCAAAGTTCTCTGATCACGGTCGAGAAGCTGGTGCGGATGACGATTACGCCGCCCGAGCGCTCCCTCGCTGCGGACGCGCTGCGTCTCGCCGATCAGGATATGGACCTCGCCTTCGCTCAAGCGGTGCGCTCGACGGCGAACCAAACGCGTCAAATACCGCCCGAGGCCCGCGCGCTCGAGACTCAACTTCAAAAGGCGCAGCGCACGCTAGAGGCCGACCAGGCGCAGGTGAAGGAGCTCACGGCCGCGGTGGCGAAGGCGACGCCGTCGACCGTTCAATCGCTCACCGATCGTCTCAATCTCGCCCAGGCGCAGACCGCGCTCGACCAAGATGAAGTCGACGATGTCACACAGGACCTGCGGCGTGCCGGCGGCGACCTGCAGGGTCGCATTCAGGAGATGATCCAAGAGCACGAAGCGGCGTCGCAAAGCTCCGATAGCCTTCGTATCAACGTCACGCCCGTTCCCACCACGCACGGACTCGTCAATCACGTCAGAGCACTACAGGACTTGTATCAGAAAGAATCGCAGCTGAAACAGGCGGGGCTCGCCGCTGATTCCACGGCCACTGCGTTCAAGGCACGGCACGATCGTATGGAGGCTCGCGCGGCCGCTCGTCGCGATTCCGCAGTCGCGCTGAGCCACGATTCGTCGGCCGCCTTGCTCGCGTTGACGCAGCGCCTCGCCCAGAACGAAAAGGCGCGGTCGACGCTCGACCAACGCATGGAGCTGCAGCACAAGCTCTCCGACGTGTACACGCGATGGATCGGCGTCGTAAGAGCGCAGGAAGGCGCTGTGATCAATCGCGCCCTCAAGAGCATCGCGGCCATTCTCGTTGTCGTTCTCATCGCGCTCTTGCTCGCCCGTTGGATCGAGTACGTCGTCAGCTCCCGATCGACGATCGATCGCCGGCGGACACAAACGCTCTATATGGTCACGCGGGTGTCGTTGCAGGTCCTCTCCGTGCTCGTGATCTTGCTCATCATGTTCGGCCCGCCGGAGAATCTTGGCACGTTCCTCGGGCTCGCCGGCGCCGGCCTCACCGTGGCGCTCAAGGATTTCATCATCGGCTTCATCGGCTGGTTCGTGCTGATGGGCAAGAATGGCATCCGCATCGGCGATCTCGTCGAGATCAACGGTGTGACGGGCGAAGTCGTCGAGCTCGGAATGTTCTACACCGTGCTGCTCGAGACCGGGGACTGGAGCGACTCCGGCCATCCGACCGGTCGCCGCGTGACGTTCATGAACGGGTTCGCCATCGAGGGACACTACTTCAACTTCTCGACGTCGGGCCGCTGGCTGTGGGATGAAGTTCACATCGCCGTCCCCGCGGGCATCGATCCGTATCCGATCGTCGAGTCGATGCGAAAGCAAATCGACGAAGCGACGGCCGAGAGCGCGCGTCAAGCCGCCGCGGAATGGAAAGAAGCGCGGCGCGCGCCGCACATGGACGCGATTGCCGTCGCGCCGTCGATCAATCTCAAGCCGATCTCGGGCGGCGTGGAGATCGTCGCGCGCTACATCACGCACGTCGCCGAGCGCGAGGAGCTAAAGGCGAAGCTCTATCACACCGCGATCGAGATGCTCGGCGGAAAAGCGTCCGCGCCGCGCATTGGCGGTGCGGTGGCCGCGAAGAACTAGCGTCTAGCGAATCCCGACGACTCCCTTCACCGACGCCACAAGCTTCTCCGAATCGAAGCCGACGCCGCGCTTGAACACCGTGACGACCTGCGTCACGTCACCTGGCGTGTTTGCCGGATCGCCACGCACGACGATGAGATCCGCGTCCTTGCCGCGCGCCACGGAGCCGACGCGATCGTCGATGCCGAGGACCTTCGCGCCATTGAGCGTCATGATCTGAACCGCTTGCTCGGGCGTAAAACCCGTCTCGAGCAAGAGCTCATAGTTCCGCTGGTCGCCGAAACCCGGTAGCGCGCCACCGTTCCCCGTTGGATCGACGCCGGCCGCCAGCAGGCCGCCCGCGGCCACGAACGCCTTCTCGTACGCCATGGCCTTCTTGAACAACGGCTGTGGAATCGCAAACGCGTTCGGTTCCGTCAGGCGCGCACGCGCCGCCAGATACTCGGCACGAACTTCCGGCGACATCGCGTCGAGCACCCGCTGCTGCGGCGCCGGACGATCGGGAACGAACAACTCCCACACGGCCAACGTCGACGTCATGGCGACGTGGTGCGCGACCATATCGTGGAACGTCTGCT
>DASYSU010000240.1:0-6944 GCA_036002925.1 Gemmatimonadaceae bacterium
ACATGGCGCCACCGCCGTCGGCGACTATCAGCACATGGGGATCTTGCCCCAGGCGATGGTGAACTTCCTCGCACTTCTTGGCTGGTCACCGGGCAACGACATCGAGGTGATGCCGGTGCCGGAGATCATCGAGCGATTCACGGTCGACGGTTTGTCGAAGAACGCGGCGGTGTTCGATGTCAAGAAACTGGAGTGGATGAACGGCCAGCATCTGAGCATGATGCCGGCGGCGGAACTCGCGCCGCTCATCACGCGCGGAATCGTGGCGGCTGGACTCGCGAGCGAAGCGGATCTGGCGGCTCGTCGCTCGTGGTACTTCTCGCTGATTGATTTGTTAAAGGTTCGGGCCCGAACGATCGATGACATCGTTCGTCAGGCTATCCCCTACCTAAACGATGGGATCGATTATGATCCGGACGCCATCGCGAAAACCTGGAAGGACGCCGCGGCATCGCGTGACGCGCTCAAGGCGACGCGCGACGCACTCGCTGGCGCGCCCGCGTGGGAGCCTCAGCCGCTCGAGGACTCGTTGCGTTCGCTCGCTGAATCGCGCGGCACGGCGGCCGGGAAGATCTTTCAGCCGCTGCGTCTCGCGTTGACGGGAGTGACCGCGAGTCCGGGGATTTTCGATGTGCTCGTCATGCTCGGACGAGAACGATCGCTCGCCCGCATCGATGCCGCAGTGCAATTTCTCGACGAGAATCGCGCGGCGCGGCGTTGACCTGTCGAGGAGAACGAGTACATTTGCGGAGAACGAGAGACGCCGGGCCCTCAGCAAGTTGAGGACGCCCGGCGTCCTCATACGCTGTGGACGAGGCCATGCCCGAGCCGCTCACCCAGTTGGAGCAGCAAGTCTATCACTACCTGATAGACTTTCTCGCGGCGAACACGTACCAGCCAAGCATTCGCGAGATCGCGCGCAAGTTTCACATCAAGTCCACCAAGACCGTCTCGGACTTGCTCCATGCGCTCGAGGACAAAGGATACATCGAGCGAGACGAGTCGCGCTCGCGCGGCGTGCGACTACTCGGCTTCGCGGCGTCAGGAAGCACGCAGCCCATTCCCTACTACGGGCGGATTCACGCGGGCGATCCGGCGGTCCGACCCGAGTACCGCAAAGGGTTCATCACGATGGACCGGCGCTTCGTCCCGAGCGAAGACGCGTTCTTCCTCAAGGTGAAGGGCGAGAGCATGACGGAGCGCGGGATCCTCGACGGTGACTACGTGATGCTCGTTCCGTCGGCGCGACCGAAGGACGGCGACATTATCGGTGCGCGGCTTGGTGAAGAAGCGACCGTGAAAACGCTTTCGCATCGCGGATCGACGGTTGTGCTGGAGCCGGCGTGTGATGGTGAGCGCGCGATCGAGGTTGGTCCGGACGACGACTTCGCGATCCTCGGCGTCGTGTGCGGCGTGTTTCGTCCGTTCTGGGAGCAGGATCCGCCACCGACGCTCACCGTCGACGACACGCCGACGGACTGAGAGTTCAGATCAAGGGATGATCGGCGTCGCTTTCTGGCCGCCTTTTTCTTCTTGCTCCTTCTTCTCGCGCTCCTTTCGCTCGCGGATTCGTCGCACCGCGTCGCGGAAATCATCCTCGCTCATGCCCTGCGAGTGCGTGTAGATGTCATTCTGAATCCACGCGGCGTTGCGCGCCTGGATGATGCGGCTTCCATCGACGCCGCCGTAGTTGAACGGGAGCGCGGCAAGGATCGCCGAGGGAATCTTGAACTTCCCCAGGTAAATCCAGGATGTGTCGAGGCCGTACTTCTGGCCGTTGCGTTCGAACGTCCAATCGCGCGGATCGCGACCCTTGTGTTCCTCGGCCAGCACTTCGGCTTCGCGATACGCCATGTAGATCGCTTTGACCGCACTGTCATTCTTCTGCGCCATGCTGAGCGGCATTCTGAGTCCGCTCGGCCGCAGCTCGATCCGCGGATCCGGCAGCGCCGGCTCGACACCGGTGGCAATCCCGGCGGGTGCGCCGCCTGAACCGGTACCTGTGCCGGTCGCTGTGCCAGGCGCGGCTGACGGCGGCGTGACCGGTGGCAGCGTTGTCGGTGTCACCGCCGGTGCGAGGATCGGGGCGGGCGGCGGGGCTTTCTTCGTTGGCTTTCGCCTCTCTGCCGATCCATCTCCGACCGCGCCAGGTACGCCGCGCGCCGCGGGCCGGACTTCCACATACTGGATTCGCTCCGTCGGCGCCATGCGATCGCGGGTGAAGAGCGCTCCGATTGGATATCGAAACGTGATCGAGGCGATGAGCGCGATCACCACTGCGTGCACGGCGATCGACAGGGCAATCGATTCCTTTGATGCCGGGCGCTGACCCGAGAGGCGCGCGTTCATGCGACTTCAGCTCCGAGTGAAGCGAGCACGCGACCGGCACGCCGCGCAGCCTCGGCAATCCGTTCGGGCGAGACGATGAACGAGATCCGGAAGAATCCTTCGCCACCAGCGCCGAATCCCGCCCCAGGCATGACGACGACCCCCTCTTCCTCGAGCAGGCGATCGGCGAAGAGCGCGCTCGGCACGCCTTCAGGCAGCGGGATCCAGAGGTACATCGTCGCGCGCGGCGAGTCGCACGAGAAGCCGGCGGCGGTAAAGGCCTCGACCGCGGCGTCGCGTCGCGATTTGAACGTTGCCACGTTCCGCGGCACGAACGAGTCGTAGCTCTCGAGCGCGGCGACGCCGGCGGCTTGCACCGCCATGAACGCGCCGGTATCGGTGAACGACTTGACCTTGGTGAGGACGGCCGAGATTTCGGGCGACGCCACCGACCAGCCGCAACGCCAACCGGTCATGTTGTACGTCTTCGACAACGAGTGGAACTCGATCGCCACTTCGCGTGCGCCGGCGATCTCGAAGATGCTCGGCGGTACATAGCCGTCGAACGCGAGCTCGGAGTACGCGTTGTCGTAGACGAGCAGAATGTCCAACTCGCGACAGCGGGCGACGACGCGCTCGAGGTACTCGCGCGGCGCGATCGCGGCAGTGGGGTTGTTCGGGTAGTTTAAATACAGAACTCTTGTCTGGCGCAACGTCTCGGTCGGAATGTCGTCGAGATCGACCAGGAAGTTGGTTCGGGGACGAAGCGCGTAGCGATACGGCTGGCCGCTGGCGAGCATCGCCCCGCCCTGATAGGCGTTGTAGCCCGGCTCGGGGATGATGGCAATGCGCCCGGGTTCGAGATACGCGAGCGCCAAGTGCGAGATCCCTTCCTTCGACCCGATGAGCGGTACGATCTCGGTAATTGGATCCACGCGCAGACCGAATCGCTTGAGCATCCACGCCGAGATGGCCTCACGATACGCGACCAGTCCGAGCCCGAAGCCATAGCGGTTCATCGCCGGCGTGTGCGCAGCCTTGGCGAGCGCTTCGACAGCAGCCGGCGGCGGAGCCAAGTCGGCGTCCCCCGCTCCGAGATCGATGACGTCGACGCCGCGCGCGATCAGCTCCCGCTTTCTTTGCGGGATCGTCGCGAGTGGGTACTCGGGCAGGGTTCGGAATCGACCGGCGAGTTGCGGCAACTAAGCGTCCGTGGTCACAGGGTTCCGCACCCGGCTCAAGCCGAGCACCTCCACTTCTACCTCATCACCGGGCAAGAGTTTCCCCACGCCGGCCGGACTTCCGGTCAACACGAGATCGCCAGGCTCCAAAGTCATGATCTGAGAGATATAGGCAAGCACGTCAGGAATCGAGAATACCATGTCGGCCGCCGACCCGCGCTGGCGTTCGGCGCCGTTTACGCGGGTCACGACGGTTAGGGTCGCTAGGTCGGCCGGCGGATTTGCCGGTTGGCCCATCGGGCAGAAGGTGTCGAAGCCCTTGGCGCGAGTCCACTGTGAGTCCGAACGCTGCAAATCGCGAGCGGTAACGTCGTTTGCGGCCAGAATGCTCTGAATCGCGGCTCGGGCCTCCGTACTGTCTACGCGCCGCAACCGCCGACCGATGATGACACCAATCTCCCCCTCGTGCTCAACCTGCGAGGATTGCGGAGGGAGCATGATGGGCTCGCCATCGCCGACGACGCTCGACGGCGGCTTGAGGAAGATGAGCGGCTCTTTGGGAACGTCGTTCCCCATCTCCTTCGCGTGATCTCGATAGTTGCGGCCGACGCAAACAATCTTTCCAGGGTATTTCACGTTGTCGATCAGGGTGGAGGGTCGATGGTAGAGGGGTGGAGGCCTTGGAAGCCTCTACCCCCCACGTGCATTGCTCGCGTAGAAAGCTTGAATCGTCGAGACAAGTTCGCTCCAGCGGCCAATGATTCTCTTGGCCGGCGGCAGACCCTCCAGCAGCCCACGACCGTAGTTCTTGGTCACGACACGTGGATCGGCGATGACCACTACGCCTCGGTCCACGCTTGTGCGAATCAAGCGACCGAAGCCCTGTTTAAGTCGAAGTGCCGCGTGAGGCAGCATGTATTCACGGAACGCATCGCCACCGCGATCGACGATCGCCTCGCAATGCGCCGCAGTGATCGGGTCCGTCGGGACTCGGAACGGCAGCTTGGCAATGAGCAGCGCTCGTAACGCGTCACCCGGAACGTCGACGCCTTCCCAGAAGGACGACGTGCCCAGGAGCACCGCGTGACCGGCGTCGCGAAAGCGACCCAAGAGCACGTCGCGCGTCTCGTCGCCTTGAATGAGCAATGGCCACCGACGATCCGAGCCGCGGGCGCGGAGCTCAGCGGCCATCGCTCGTACATCACGATGACTCGTGAACAACACGAACATCCCGCCCTTCGCCGCGGCGGCGAGATCGAGCGTGACGCGAGCCAGCGCGCTGAAATGTCCGCTCGCGTCGACGTTTGGCGCCGGCACATCACTCGGCACAGCGAGAATCGCCTGCTCTCGAAAGCGGAACGGCGACGGATAAATCCCGGTGCGCGGCTCGAGCTCCGGATCGTCCAGCCCCAAGCGCGACGTGAGGAAGTCGAACCGGCCTTCAGTGGCAAGCGTCGCGCTCGTCACGACGGTCGTCGATGCGCGCTTGAACAAGTCTTCGCGCAGGATCGGTGCAAGATCGAGTGGCACCGTCGAGACGCTGACGGCGCGATCTCGACCACGCGCTTCGATCCATCGAACGGTTGGCTCGCCGCGACCGGGATCGAGTGCGCGATGCAGGCCGTCCCCAGCCAACTGCAAGCGACGCGTTACCGCGCCCATCTCGTTCAAGAGTGGCATGACTGCTTCATCGCTGCGGCTGCCGCTCTCGAGCCGCTCGCGCACCAGTTGCAGTCCTTGCGCAAGCAATTCGATTTCGCCGAGCGTGTCCTCGAGCGCGACGCGCAATCCCGCGCGCCAGATCGGATGCGCGGCGAATTCTTCGGTGAGTCGAAGCACCGATTCACCGCTCTCCTGCAGGAACGCATCGAGCAGATCGAACAGCGTTCCGCTCTTCTCGCGCACGGAATGAACCGACGGCGCGAGACGCGTGCTCACGAGATCGAGACTCGCGGTGCTCAACAAGTCGTCGGCCGACGCCAGGCGCATGATGAGCGCCGACAACAAGCCCTTGCCGCGCCGGTCGAGTCGATTGAACAATCGCTGAAGCGAACGTCGCGACACCGTCGAGCCAAGGTGCGCGGCCGCGGCGTCCTCGAGGTGGTGTCCTTCGTCGATGACGAGTCGGGAATAGGCCGGAAGCACCGCCGCCTCGCCCCAATTGCCCGACGCGCGACGCACGGCGAGGTCAGACAGCAGCAAATGATGGTTGACGACGATGACGTCGGCTTGCGCCGCTTCCTTCCGCGCTTTGAAGAGAAAACACTTATCGTAAACTGGACAGCGCGCGCGCTGACAGAGGTCCGGCTCCGCCGCGACTTCGTCCCACAGCTCGGGCCGCGGCGCAGCTGTCAGATCGCTCAACGATCCGTCGCGAGTCCGCTCGGACCACGCTTGAATCGCGTCGAGCTCCTCCTGCATGCCGTCCTCGAACAGCGCGTTGCCCGACGATCGCGCCTGTTGCAATCGAACCAGACACAGATAGTTCCGCCATCCTTTGAGTAGCGCGAAACGAACGGGCTGATCGCCCAATGCGCGTTCGAGAAATGGCAGATCCTTGCCGACGAGCTGCTCCTGCAGGTTGATCGTGTTCGTCGACACGACGGTGCGTTCGTTGTTCGTCGCGGCCCACCTCAGCGCGGGAATCAGGTAGCCGAGCGATTTGCCGATGCCCGTTCCCGCCTCGAGCAGGCCGACCCCGCCTTCGTTGTAAAGTCGCGCGATTTCGACCGCCATCGCCCGTTGGCCGCGACGGTCTTCGTAGCGCGCGTGCTCCCGCGCGACACCACCCGCCGGGCCGAGATCGTGATCGATGTGCGCGAACTCGAGCGGCGTGAACTCGTCACGCGCCGGCACTTCGACCACGACGTACAACTCCGTCGCACTGTTATTGACGATCGCGAATCCGATCCCGTCGTCATGGATTCGTGCCGCCACATCGAGATCCTGCGGCGACGGCTCGAGCAGGCCCGAGGGATGATTGTGGACGAGCATCTCGCCTTTGTTCGCGAAGCCGGGCAGCGCGAGCACGCTCCGCACATCACCGCGCGCGACGACGCGCGCCGTGTTGATGACGCCGTTCGGGTCGAGCGTGCAGACGAAGCACACCTCGCGGCCACCGGCCAGCCGAATTGCCGCGCGTATCGCGTTCGCTACCGTGGGCTGCAGCCGCGCAGACAGCTCGGCGGCGGTGGTGGGAGCCATGAAGGAAATCTAGTGGTCGGTACTAGGTGCTGGTTCCTGGTTGCTGGCAACGGCACACGGCGGCTCCAGCAACCAGCAACTAGCTACCAGCAACCAGCCATCAGCTACGTCTTCAACGGCTTCTTCTTGGCCGCCGGGAACAACACGTTGTTCAGAATCAACCGGTACCCGGGCGAGTTCTTGAACAAAGACAGATCGGTCGGCGGATTGCCGATCGCGTGTTGCGGGTCC